>JAWOLP010000027.1:0-6766 GCA_033853355.1 Candidatus Micrarchaeia archaeon
TTCATCCGCCTCCTGGCCAGCTCGCTGAAGAATTCCTTCTCCGGCACATGGAACTCGGGCGGGAAGACTCCCCTCTCGCGGATCCTCCCGTTCGCGAGCATGCGGGCGACGATCGAGGGCGGCGAGCCCGTGTCCACGTCTCCTGCTGAAGCGTTCCATTTGGGGAGGCTCCTCGCCATGCAGCAGGCGCGCACGCGCTTGCTCTTCCCTCCGGACGAGCCCCGCATGTCGACCATCAGGCATTCATAGTCGTCCAGCTTCAGGACCTTGGGACGCGGCTGCAGGGAGATGGCCCTCGAGAGGACTTCCCTGGGGACCACTTCCGTCCCATGGTAATCCAGCGGCTCGCCGGAGGCCATCCCGGTGTCGGCGAGGAAAAGCACCTTCTCGACGAACTGCCGGTCGAAGGAGACGCGGAAGGAAACGTCCCGCACGCCCTTGCCTTTGAATGATGAGGGGAAAGTCGCGAGCTCGGAGTGGAGGGTGTAGAAGGCCGTCTTCCTGCCCACCGGCGGCGGGAAATCAGCCTCTTCCATGCCCCCGAGCGGCTCCTCCTGCGCCATCCTGCCGTTCCGGAAGACCATGGGGGGAAGGGTGAATTCCTCGATCAGCGTCTGGACGGAATAAGGCACCGGGAACGGCCTGCCCCTGAGCCTTGAGAAATCGGCGGCGCCGAACTTCACGTCTATGCTCCGGATGCGGTCGAGCCGCGCCGACGCCCAGGCCGCAAGAACGTTCGTGATCCCCGGAGTGCTGCCCATGCCGAGGATGGCGGTCAGGCCTTCCTTCCGGAAACCGCCGCCGAGCCGCAGCTGCTTCAGCGTCGTGTGGTAAAGGCCCCCGAGATCGACATAGTGCGACCCGCCGGCCAGGGCGCCGCGCATGACGTCGAGGTTGAGGGTGTACTGGACGCAGTTCACCGCGACGTCGGCATCCCGCAGGAGCGATGAGAGCGATGACGGGTCCCGCACGTCGACCGTGGCGCCGCTCACGCGCGCGCTCCTGTAACGCCGGGCGGCCTCCTCGGCCTTCCCCGGCGTCGTGCCTGCGACGACTATCTCGTCCTTCTTCCCCGACTCGAAGAGGTCGCGGACCGCGATATGGCCCATCATCCCCGTGCCGCCCAGGACGACGAACTTCATAAGACAAGCACCCCCAGGATGGGTTTCCAGCCAACGTTTATATTGCGATCCGGGACGGATAGGTGTCGGTGCTGGTGGCACGACGTAGTAGCGGATTTATAAATACTTTTAATCATTGATTACGACATGGCGGGCTTCAGGGGTCCTGACGAGCCGAAAGTGAGGGACTTGGGACCGACTCTGGTGAAAGGCAAGGGTGAGGCGGCAAAGCCCCAGGCAGAGCCCCCGATCGTCGTCGACGAGCTCATCAACAAGACCATAATGTCGAGGTACAAGATACTCGAGCTCATCGGCCAGGGGGGCATGGGCAACGTCTACCTGGCCGAGGACACGAGGCTCGGCAAGAGGGTGGCGGTCAAGGTCCTCCCGCAGTTCTTCGAGAAGATGCCGAACATCGCCGAGCGTTTCATGCAGGAGGCGCTGCTCGCGCCCCGCATAGACCACGAGAACATAATCGACGTCACCGATCGGGGGAAGACCTCGAAGGGGGTCCCTTTCTTCGTGATGGAGTACCTGAAGGGCAACGACCTCGCCGGCACCATATCCAGGGAGGGGCCGATGCCATGGTGCGAACGGACGAAGGACATGCTCCTGCAGATCTGCCGCGGCCTCGGCGCCGCGCACGAGAAGGGCGTGGTCCACCGCGACATGAAACCGGAGAACGTCTTCCTGGTGGAGCGGAGCGACGGGAGCACGTTCATCAAGCTGTTCGATTTCGGCATCGCCAAGCTCATCGAGGAGACCGCTTTAGAGAAGAAGCGCAGCGAGCAGGGGAATCCGGCCGATGCTCAGAGGAAGGCCGAAAGCGAGGCGCCCGTCCCTTCCGAGCGCGCGGGCATGACATTGCCCGGCACGGTCATGGGGACGCCGCAGTACATGGCCCCGGAGCAGGCCTCCGGCGGGGATGTGGACCACCGGGCGGACGTATATGCCGTCGGCACGATAATGTACGAGATGCTCTGCGGGCGGGTGCCGTTCGTCCTGGAGGCGAAGGAGAGCCCGATGGCAGACGCATTCCGGATACTGGAGATGCAGAAGACTTTGTCGCCCACCCCGCCCCACACACTCCGGCCCGACCTGCCTATCCTCCCCGCAGTCGAGGCGGTGATACTGCGGGCGCTGGCCAAGAAGCCGGTCGAGCGCTTCCAGTCGATGAAGGAGATGGAGGAAGCCATAGGCGCAATCCCCGCGCCAGATGTCATACCGCTCACCGAAAGGCCCGAGGCGCACATAAAGGACCTGAGGCCCGGAAGCCGTGCGATGCTCGGCTATAGCGCCATAGAGAAGGAGGAGGCGAAGCGCCGCAGACGGGTCCTGCGGATAGCGGCCATAGCCGCGGCCGCTGCGATAGCCGGAGCGTCTGCGGGAGGTACCGTTCACAGCTGTCTGTCCGGAAGCGGCAACGCGCCGGCGGATGCGGGAGTTGGAAAATATGTCGATACTAAGGTTTCTCAGCCTGGGAAGAGATAGGGATACGAAGAGGAGATACGGTCCCCCCCTCGCCGAAGGCCTCTCGCAGGAGCGGCTCGACGAGTTCAAGGACCTGCTGATCAGGAAGGAGCTCGAAACGGTGGGACAGAGGATACGCGCGGAGCCCTCCGAGGTCCCGTATGTCGAGCACCTGCTGGCCGACGATGTCGCGTCCAAGGACGCGGCCAAGCTGCTCTCGGCGTTCTACCTGGAGCGCAGCGACTGGAAGAAGATGGGCGACATGGTGAAGCACGGCAACAGCCTGGTCCGCGCGGGCGCCACGTCCTTCCTGGCCGAGCGGGCCGGATGCGGAGGGGACGTCCTCTCTGCGATGACGTCGCTGGGAGAAGCCCTCTTCGATGAGAGCGAGACGGTGCGGCAGAACTCGGCCAAGGCGCTTCTCAGCATCGCGGCATCGCACCCGGACGCGAGGGAGGCAGCCATCGCGCTGCTCGGCGCGTCGCTCTCGAAAGGCAACGACGAGACGAGGATAACCTCGTCCGGCGCCCTCCTTATGGCCGCCGGGGAGGGCATGGACATAAGCCCGGCGCTTGAGTCGGTCGTCAAGGGGCTTGGCGACGAGAAGCAGGAGGTGAGGGAGAACGCGGCCAGGACGCTGCTCGCCGCGTGCGTGTGCGCGCTGTCGCAGGAGAACGCCCTCAAGGAGCTGCGGAAAGCGCTCACGAGCAGGAACGATACCGTCAAGATCTCGGTCACGAGGATTCTTAGGGAGGCCGCGGAAGCCAAGGTCGACATCTCCATCGTCATTCCTGAACTGATGTCCCTCCTGTCGGACAAGATAGAGGGCGTGCGGATCGACGCTTCCGCCGGGATCATGAACGTGGCGGCCAACGGCGTCCACATCGCGTCCGCGGTCTCGGCCCTCGGGTACGCGCTGGCCGACCGGAACGAGAAGGTGAGGGAGAACGCGGAGAAGGCGCTCGGATTCGCGGTCATCAACGAGAAGACGAGCGAGATCGCCTCCAACGTCCTCAGCAACGCCCTATCCGACAAGAACCATTACGCCCGCCACCATGCGAGCAGGGCGCTCTGGAACGCGATATTGAACGAGAAGACCCGGGACATGGGCATCACCGTGCTCGCGAACGCGCTGACGCACAAGGACAAGGACGTCCGCATCAACGCCGCCAGGGCGCTGTCGGATGCCGGCGCGAAGGGCATCAACATCGGCTCGGCCGTGCCTGCACTGGGGAAAGCCCTTTCCGACCGGAAGAAGCCGGTGCAGGATCTGGCCGTAAGCGCGATGATCCACGGCGCGGTGAACGACCAGACACGGGAGATCACGGTCTCGACCCTCGCGGCCCTGCTTTCCGACGAGAAAGCCGTCGCGAGGGTGAACAGCGCGAAGGCGCTGGCCGACATAGCCGAGAGCGGCACGAGGATGCAGGAAGCGGTGCCTGCGCTCTCGAAGTCCTCGAGAGACCCGGACGCGGATGTCCGGACCAAGGCCGCCTGGGCGCTCGGCCAGATGGCCATCAACGGCGGGGACGTCTCCATGACGATCCACGACCTGGGGAAGGCGCTGGGCGACCGCAGGGAGAAGGTACGCATCGCGGCCGGCTGGGCCCTCCTGTGCGCCGGCGAAGCCGCGACAGACCTCTCGCCGGCCGTGACGATGATAGCCGGCGCGTTCCACGACCGCAGCCGGGCCGTCCGCTTCAACGCGGCGAGGACCCTGGTCAAGGCGGCCGCCATCGAGAAGACGAGGGACTCATCGGTCTCGGCCCTGGCCGGGCTCCTGACCGTCCCGAAGGATAGGGCCAGGGAGACGGCGGCCTGGGCATCCGTGCTCGCGGCCGAGAGGGGCGTCAACATCTCGGGGCTCGTGACCGCGCTTGGCAAGGCGCTCTCGGACAAGGACGAGGCGGTGAAAGTGAACGCGTCGATGGCGCTCCTCATAGCGGCTGAGAGGGGCGTGAACGTGTCGGCCGGTTTCGCGTCGATGGGTCCGGCGATCATGGACCCCCACGAGATCGTCGGCACCAGCGTCGCCAGGGCGTTGCTCGAGTCGGCGATGAAAGGCCAGAACGTGTCCTCGATAAGCCGTGACGTCGAGCGCGGCCGGCTGCACGGCAACCCGGAGATAAGGGCGATCTGCTCGGGGATAGCGAGGGAGATCTCCAAGCGCGTCCCCACCCTCGACGGGGAGAGGGACGAGGCGGCCGCCGTATAAAAGGGTTCCCTGCGGTGGTTGAGCGGATGTACCGAAATTTCCTTTCGCCCATCGACGGATACACGAACCTGCCCTTCCGGCTCCTCTGCCAGAGGTACGGGGCGGCCGCGGCCTGCGTGCCGCTCGTCAATTCGACGGCGATAGCCCACGACCCGGCCAAGGCGGCTTCGGTCGACGCGCATCCGGACGAGAGGGAGGTGGGCGTGCAGCTCGTAGGCAACGAGCCTGGGGACATAGCCAGAAGCGCGGCTGTGGTCGAGAGGATGTTCCCGCACGTATCATGGTACAACATCAACTGCGGCTGCCCGTCCGCCCGGACCATGAAGTGCGGCGGGGGGAGCGCGATGCTCGCTTTCCCGCATAAGATGGCCGCCGCGGTCCGCCTGATGAAAGCCGGGGTGGACAAGCCCGTCTCTGTCAAATTGAGGATAAAGGACGGCCTCGATGGCACCCTCCGGATATGCAGGGAACTAGAGGACGCCGGCGCGGATTTCCTGATCCTCCACGGGAGGACGGCCGCACAGGGGTATTCTGGCAGGGCGGACTGGGACATGATAAAAGGGGTGAAGGAAGGGCTTTCCATACCCCTCGTCGGCAATGGCGACATCGCTGAGCCGGCTGAAGGCGAAAGGCTCGTGCGTGAGGGGCGGTGCGATTCTTATATGGTCGCCAGGGCCGCGATGGCCAACCCGATGTTCTTCAGCGGCAAGTCCCGCGGCACTTTCGAGGGGAAGATGGAACTCGTCCGCGAATACGTATCCATCTGCGCCGAATACGGCGAGCCTCAGCAGGGCGATTTGAAGCTCAAGGCCGTGAGCATGATGAGCCGGATAGATGGGGCCGCGGCCATCCGGAACCGATTGTGCAGGGCCAGGAGCGTCGAGGAGATACTCTCGATCACGGACGGCGAGGGGCCTGATGGGAGCTGAGCTGGAACGGGCCCGGCTCACCGCTTCCTGATCTCCGCCTTCTTCCCGGCGTCCTCCCTCTTCTCGGCCTCGTCCTTCTTTTCGGGCTTCCTCTCGTCCTGGGCCGAGAGCAGGTATTCGAATATGATGCTGGCCACGAGGCCGCCTATCACCGGGCCGATCCAGTATATCACCTGGGGGCCCCAGATGCCGCTGGCGAGCGCCGGGCCGAACGCGCGGGCCGGGTTCATGGCGGCTCCGGTCTGCGTCCCTCCCACGAGTATGTCGAAGGTGAGCACCAGGCCGATCGCGAGGCCGTATATGCCGGGCTGGGCCTTCTTGCTCACGGCGGTTCCGTAGACCGCCGATACGAGGAAGAACGTCAGGACCGCCTCGAGCGCGATCCCGAAGCCCATCGGCACCGCCGCCGGCCAGCCGTAGAGCTGGGCCGCGGTCGCCGAGGGGAAGAGGAAGAGCAGGAGGAAGCCCGCCACGCCGGCGCCGGCGAGCTGGGAGACGACGTAGCCGGCCGCCTTCGCGCCTTCGATGCGCTTGTTGAGGGCCAGGGCGATCGTGATGGCCGGGTTGAAATGGGCGCCGCTAACGCCCGCGAGCGAGTAGATCATGCTCATCAGCACCAGGCCGTGGGCCAGGGCTATGCCGATCAGGCCGACAGCGCCTCCGGTGACGCCGTTAACGAGCACGGCGCCGGCGCCTATGAACACCAGCGCGAAAGTCCCCAGGAACTCAGCGATAAAGCTTTTCGTATCCATGCTGAGGCTTTCATGGGGAGGAGTAATAAAGTTTTCGACTCGACGAGTGGTTGCAAGGAGATAATGGAAGAAAGGAAACAAGGATTATGAGGAAAGTCCAGAATCATTCAGAGTGATTTCAGAACCTCGATTTCGGTTTGTAGCAGTTCCTGCAGTAAACCGGCCTTCCTTCGGTCGGTTTGAAAGGAACCTGACAGGGCTGACCGCACTTCGAACAAACTGCGTCGTACATCGGCCTGTCGCCACCTTCAAATGCCATTGTTTTCACCAATTTTTTTT
>JAWOLP010000028.1:0-7912 GCA_033853355.1 Candidatus Micrarchaeia archaeon
AGAGCGCTGTTGGGCGCGCCGCTGACGTCAGAGCCCAGCGTGTAGGAGCCGCTCGCGTTTATCACGGCCGGGCAGCCTGATTTGAGGGGCTCAAGGATGGCGAAGACGCTCTGAGGGGAGAGGCTGGAGAGGGTGAGGGTGTGGGCGGGCTGGTTCAGCGTAGCGTTCATCTCCAGCCAGGAGCCGTCGTACTTGAAGATGTCGAACGCCGACTCGTTGTCGAGGCCCGGCGTGAGCTCCGAGGATTGCCAGCTCCACATGATGCTGTCTATGGACGGGGACCCGCTGAGGGCGGTGATGTTGACCGCCTTGCCGGCGAAGGACATGTTGCCGGCCGGCGGCGCCGGGACGGCGCTCCAGGACAGCTGGTAGGATTCGCCGAGGGCGAGGGTGTCGTTGAGGGAGACGTTCGAGTAGTGCTGGTAGTCGCCCGCCGGGTTGTCGAGGATGACGCCCGAGAGGCTCGCCACGATGCCTCCGACCGTGGATGAGGAGAGCTGGACGTCGTTCTGGTTGCCGAACATGTGGCCTCCTTGTATCGAGGTGCGGTTGGCATCCAGGACGGAGATTCCGCTTACCAGGCTGCCGCTGATCGTGTTGTTTGCGATGCTGCTCGAGCTGCTGTTCACATCGACGAGGCCGCCATTCGCGTTGCCGCTGAGATTGGAGCCCGTGATGCTGTTGCCGGAGCCCTTGTAGAACCAGAAGCCCCTGGACATGTTGAAGGCGGTGACGTTGACGAACTGGTTCGATGACGAGAAGACGGCGGAGAACCCGTACCCGCCGCTCTGGTTGGCCGACGTGTCGTTGAGGAAGAGGTTGCCGCTCCCGTATGCGATGAAGCCGAGGTCGGTCCCGAGCGCCAGAGAGTTGGTGAAGTTGTTGCCCGCGCCGTTCACCTCGAAGCCGTAGCCGCCGGTCGTGTTCAGGACGTAGCTCCGGTCGATGGTGTTAAAGCTGCCCCAGATGTCGATCCCGTGCTGCATCACCTGGAAGGAGGTGCAATTGGACAGCGCGTTCGAGTCCGAACGCACAAAGAATCCGACGTAGGACTGGGAAGCGTAGTCTCCAGAGAGGTTGTTGCCGTTCGAGCCGCTGTCGAGCTCGAAGCCGGTCATGTAGTTCGGCGGCGAGACAGGGCTGGTCGCGTTGTTCAGGCTGAGGTTGTTGAGCGGGCTGCTGACTAGGGAGAAGCCGGTGGAGTTGTAGCCGGTGGCATTGTTGCCGACTATCGAGTTCCCGGAGCTCGAGCTGAACGAGAAGCCGGTCGCGCCGTCGTATGCGGCGTTGCCGCTGAAAACGCTGCCCGAGGTCGCCTCGACCTTGAAGCCGGTTGTGCTGTTGTTTGCGACGTTGCCATAGACGATGTTGCCGCTGCCGTTGGTGGAGAGGTAGATGCCGGCATCCGAATCGCGCGCCGTGTTGTTCGCGATCGTGCCGTTCACGCTCTCGTCCGTATCGATGGCCGCGTTCGAGCTGTTTATCGCGGTGTTGTTGGCGATGAGGTTGCCGATGTTGTTCTCGTTGCCCCCCTGCACGCCGACGAAGATGCCCAGGGGTTCGTTGACCAGGGTGTTGTTGATGAACCGGCTCGTGTTGGCGTTGAAAGCGTAGATGCCATAGCCATCGGGATAGTTCTGGACGACGCAGTTCCGCACTGTGACGTTCTCGAGCCGCGCCGAGCCGGACGTGTCGCTGAGGAGGACGCCCGTGGCGTTGGGAACGCCGCTGATATTGAAGCCTTGGCAGTCGAGCGAGACGTTCGATACGTCGATCCGGATGCAGACGTCGGTGGCGAGGACGCCGTTGGTGATGTTGGCTCCCGCTATGTTGTTCACGAGCGCGTAGTCGCCCGGAGAGGAGATGTTGGAGCATCCGTTCAGGCTTGTCGCCGAGAAAGACAGGGCGCTGAGCACCATAAGTACGTATACTGGGAGCAGTCTCATGAGGTGGTTCCGGATTCTTCTTTTTAAAAGGCTATACTGACTTTTCCGTAAGCCTCCCTCCGGGCGCCGGGTCGGTTTTTAACCAGTCCTGCCGGATATTCAGTCATGTTCGGCACTTCAGGCATAAGGGGGGTCTACGGCAAGGACATCACCGCTGACCTCGCCGAGCGCGTGGCGCGGATATTCTCGGAGAGAAGGCTCGTCGTCGGCCGCGACATACGGGAGAGCGGGCCGGGCCTGGCGCAGGCGGTCTCGGCGGGGGCGCTCTCGGCCGGCTGCGACGTCATCGACCTCTCCATAGTCCCCACCCCCACAGCCGCGCTCGCCACCCTCAAGCACGGCTGCCGCGGCATAATGCTAACAGCGTCGCACAACCCCCCGGAGTACAATGGCCTCAAGCTCATCGAAGGCGGCAAGGAGATAGGCAAGGAGCTCGAAGCCGAGGTCACGCGCAGGTACGGGAGCGGGGAGGCCGGCGTGCCCCCGGGCGCGGCCGGGCCCGTGGAGCGCGGCGAGGCCTACCACGACCGCATGATCGTCGAGGACCATAAGGCGCTGGTCCGGAGTCTCGTCGACTCGCCGGCGATCGCGAAGAGGAAGCCGAGGGTCGTCGTGGACTGCAACGGCGCGGCGTCGGTGATCACGCCGTACCTGCTCTCAGACCTCGGCTGCAGCGTCATGAGCGTTAACTCGTCTCCAGACTGCTTCAACCGGGCCTCCGAGCCGAAGGAGGAGAACCTGCCGCATCTGCCGGCCCTCGTGAAAGCGTTCCGGGCCGATTTCGCGATAGCCCACGACGGGGACGGAGACCGCTGCGTGGTGCTGGACGAGAACGGCTCCGTCCTGCCCTTCGACGTCCAGCTAGCCATCATGATCGAGCACGAGCTCGGAAGCGGCAGGGGGAAGGGCATCGTCACGACGGTCGAGTCGTCGCTGATGATACGGGAGGTCGTGGAGCAGGCCGGCGGCGCCATCGGCATAACCCCCGTCGGCAGCACGTGGGTGGGGGACGAGCTCGAGCGCTCCGGGGCGCTGTTCGGGGGCGAGCCATGCGGGGAATACATATACAGGGCGGGCGTCCACGTGCCCGACGCGGTGCTCGCCGCAGCCAAGTTCGCGGAGATCTTCAGCCGGTCCGGCAGGTTCTCGGAGCTTCGGGGGAAGTACCGGCAGAACTTCATGGCCAGGGAGCGGTTCCGCGCCGCCGACAAGCGCGCGGCGATGGAGAGGATAAAGGCCAGGATCGGCATACGGGGCAAAATGAGGACTGACGACGGCATCCGCCTGGACGAGGAGGACGGCTGGTTCCTCATACGCGCCTCCGGGACCGAGCCAATAGTGAGGCTCACGATGGAATACAAGACGAAGGGGAGGCTCGAGGAGCGCAAGAAGGAGCTCTCGTCCCTCATCGCTTCCTGCGTGGGCTGACCTCAGACGGCTATGTTGAAACGTGACGCGGCCAGGATGGCAGCGGCCGCCATCCGTGCCCATCCCGCGGCGGCCGGCCTCTCGTCATCCAGTCCATGGACCGAGATCACGCGCGCCCTCTCCAGCTCCGCCTGTGCGATCTCCTTGCCGCACGAACGCAGGTGGTATATCGCCATCCTCCTGGCCGCGGCCGAGGATGAATAAGCCACCAGGTCCGAGAGCGCCTCGCAGCTCGCCACCACTTCCAGGGGGCGGCTGCTGCGGAGGAACGCGCCGAGGCTGCCTATGCACCGCCCGTTCTCCGAGTACGCGAGGAGGGAGGCCGCCGGAAGGGCGTCCTCTATGTACCGCGCCTCCTGGATCTCCCTCACCAGGTAGGGGCGGTAGAAGGAGGTCACGATGCCTGCTATCTTCCGTATGAACTGCGGCATGCACTGATCGAAGATGAGGACGTCGGAGAGGGCAGTGTCCAGGAGGGGCTCGCGCCCCTTGCCGAAAGCGGCCTTGAGCCGCCCGAGCGTCTCGAGCCTGCGGCTGTCCGTGACGGGGGGGCTCCTGTAGGCGCCTTGGGAAGACATGTGTCAATATGGGACACAAAGCGTTTATAATAAGTTATCTAAGCTGGTCTTAACTGGTTAAGGACCGCAAGAGCCCGCTCCTTCCGCTCGAACGGCACGAAAAGGTGGTCGTGGTGGTATGCGGAGAAGGCGTTCACGCTGATCCCTTCCTTGGCCAGGGCCGCGGTCACGGCGGCCAGGAGGCCGACCGCGTAGAGATCGGATTCCACCCGGAGCGATATGAGGGCGAACGGACCGGCAGGGCTCCGCTCCGAGAGGTCCCTGAGGTCTTCCTTGGCCTCCTCGGAATAGACGATCGTGAGCCCCTCGTCCTCGCGGAATATCGCGACTATGTAGTCTATGAAGTTCGCCGCCGAGAGCAGGGCGGAGGGGTCTATCGAGGCGAAATAGAAGCGGCCGGGGCAGATCTCCGGCTTGAGGCTCCGCAGCAGCGTATCGAGGTCCTTCCCGGCCATGCATCCGCCTTCAGAGGAGCTCGCCGCGCGCCTGCTCTATCTGGTGGCGGGCCGAATCCTGCTTCTTCCGGAACTCCGGGAGGACCGAGTTCGAGAAGCGCAGGGGGAGCAGCTCGTCGTAGATGCCTTCCATCATCGCGAAGTACGCTTCCGCGTCCTCCCGCTTCCGCTTCCGCAGCGACTCGTACATCTCCCGCTTCAGCTCGCCGATGGCGTCGAGGAGGCCGTTGAGGTACGGGATGTCCGGGACGCCGAGCTCCTCCTGGGGAGGGATGCGCCTCTCTTCCACGGCGCAGAAGACCACGCGGGCCTCGCAGTATTCCTGGAGGACATGGTCGAGCTGGCCGGGGAAATCCCCGCGGTACTGCGAGAGCTCCTTGAGCCCCTTCTCGGCCTCGTCGAGATGGGCCTTGGCGGCCGGGTCGTGCGCATGCATCGCCTTTATCGCGTTCGAGCACGCGCGGACTATCCTGCGGTTCTCTGAAAGCACTGTGTCGAGCTTCTTCTCCCTCTGGGAGAGCCTCTCGGCTATCCCCTCCACGCCTAGGTCGAGTGACATGGTGGGACTTAGGCGGTGAATGAATTAAAATGAGGGCCTACTCGCGCTTCTCGAACAGCTTGAGGACCTGGTTCGGCAGGAGCCAGAGGTGCATCGGCGAGTCATTGGCCGACAGCGTCGCCAGCGTCTGCAGCGTGCGCAGGTGTAGAGCGCCGTGGATGGAGGCGAGCTTGCGGGCCGCCTCGGCGTAGTTGCTCGACGACTGCAGCTCGGCCTCGCTGAGGATGACAGTCGCCCGTTTCTCCCGCTCGGCCTCGGCCTGGCGCGCCATCGCACGCTTCATGTCGTCCGGCAGCTCGATGTCCTGGAGCATGATCGCCGAGACGTCCACCCCCCAGTCCTTGATCTCGGATTCGACCAGCTCTTTTATCTCGTCGGCTATCTTGTCCCGGTCGCTGAGCACGAAATCAAGCTCGTTGTTGCCGATGACGTCCCTCAGGGCCGTCTGGGCGTACTGGGTTATGGCGAAGTTGTAATCCATCACGCTCATCACTATCTTGAGCGGATCCATGATCTTGTAATAGACCACCGCGGTCATCTTGACAGCGACGTTGTCCTTGGTCATGGCCTCCTGCGGCTGGATAGGTATCGTCTTGGTGCGCATATCGATGACCCTGGTCGAGTGGAAGAATGGTATGTTCCACGCGAATCCCGGCTCCAGCACGGAATTGAACTTCCCCCATGCGAAGCGCACGCCCTTCTCGTACTGGTTGATAATGACGAAGACCATATTCACGACCCCTTCGATTCGGTATCAGGCGCTTTCGCCTGGGTGCGGCCCGCCTTCGCCGGCGGGGCCTTGGCCGCCTCGCGCAGCTTCTCTATCGCGTCCGCGACGCTCCTCTGCTGGTTGGCCTGAGCGGCCTTCCCCAGGATCGTCGGCCTCGCGACCGCCCCGGCGGTGGGCTCTGTCCCCTCCATCGGGATAAGGACGTTGAGGTCGTTCTCCTCGAACGTGGACACGCTCGTGAGCATCTGCAGGGTGCGCAGATGGAGGGCGCCGGGCGCTTCGCTCAGGATTTTCGCCGCCGCGGAGATGTTGTCCGCCGCCATGGACTCGCCCTGGGAGATTATTATGGCGGCGCGCTTCTCGCGCTCGGCCTGGGCCTGCCGTGCCATCGCGCTCTTCATCGAGTCGGGAAGCCCGATGTCCTGTATCTTGATTCCAGTCACGTCCACCCCCCACTCGTGGGCATCCTTCTCCACGGCCACGGATATCGCGTCCGCGACCGCCTTCCTGTCGGTCAGGAGCTGGTCGAGGGTCCTGCTCCCCACGACGTCGCGGATCGCCGTCTGGCCGTGCTGGAAGATCGCGGAGGTGTAGTCCTGGACGTTGAATATCGCGGACTCCGGGTTGTTTATCTTGAAGTAGAGGACCGCGTTTATGAAAACGGTGACGTTGTCCTTGGAGAGCACTTCCTGCTTCGGGATGTCGATTGCCTGTATCCGCAGGTCGACGACCCTCATCTCCTGCAGCAGGGGGATGACGAACTGCAGGCCGCTCCCGCGCATGCCGGAGTACTTGCCGAGCGTCAGGACAAGGCCCTTCTGGTAATCGTAGACGACCCTGATGAACGCGCTGAGCACGAACAATGCGAGTAATATGACGATAGGAAGGCAGCAAGTGAGCGTGGCCAGATCCATGGGGGGATATCTCGCTAAAGAATAAATAGGTTTGTGGAAGGTTTTTCACCTTAAGGATGCGCGAGGCGGGTTCAGCCCCCCCGGCGCCGCAGGAGGCCGCGGACGAAGGCCGGGTAGTCGGGCAGCAGCATCGGCGTCCTCTTCCGATATTCCCCGTATTCCTCCGGGAATCTCCCGGAAAGCGCGCCCTCTTCCATCGCCGCCCATGCCACCATGACCAGGGTGAGCCAGACGGCGGCGAGCAGGACCGGCAGGTAGGGGAACGCGAGCGCGACGCCCCAGGCGAACAGGATGTCGGCCGAGTATATCGGATGGCGGACGTAACGGTAAGGCCCGGAAGTGACGATGCGTTCCACCCCGGCGGCGCTCCTGATGACGGAGGGGTTGTGGATCGTGGCCAGCGGGAAGATGACGATCCAGTTGATGAACGTGGCGGCGAGGATCGCGTAGCCGAGCCAGGAGAGGCTGAAGAGACGCAGGAATGGCAGGAGAGCCAGCGACGCCGCCGCCCCGGCCGCGACGATGAGCCACATGAGGATCGGGGAGAGCAGGCGCTTGTCCATGGCTTCCATCTCCCAAAACAGCTATTAATATTGGCGCCCAAAGCCAACCCATGCATGTCGTATTATCCATCGGCGGAAGCTCTATCATACCTGACGGCAAGCCTGACATGGCGTTCCTCAAGGCCATGGCCCAGCTCATCAAGAAGAGCAGGAACAGCTTCGGGATACTCTGCGGCGGGGGGACGGTGGCCCGCCTCTACGCGAACGCGGCCCGCGAGCTGGGCGCAGGTGAATACGAGGCCGACTCCATCGCCATACGCTCGACCCGGCAGAACGCCCACCTCCTCCTGACAGCCCTGCGGGGCGCGGGGGTCGAGGCGTACGACCGCGTCCTCGAGGATTTCGAGGCCGCCAAGGAGCCTGCACGCGAGTGCAAGGCCGTCGTCATGGGCGGCACGATCCCTGGCATCACCACGGACACGGACTCGGTCCTGCTAGCCGAGGCGATCGGGGCGGGGAGATTGGTGAACGTCTCGAACGTCGATGCGATATACGATAGCGATCCTAGGACCAACAAAAGCGCGAAAAAATTCCAGAGGATGTCCTACGACGAGCTGATCGCGCTCGCGAGCGCGAGCGACAAGAGGATGGCGGGGACGAATTTCGTTTTCGACCTGCTGGCCTGCAAGCTGATCGCCCGCTCCAAGATCGAGACGCATTTCGTCTCCTTCAGGAACATGTCCGACCTCGAGAGCGCCGTGGAAGGGAAGAAGCACGGCGGCACCGTCGTGGGATGAAG
>JAWOLP010000029.1:0-6503 GCA_033853355.1 Candidatus Micrarchaeia archaeon
GATAGCCTTAAATATAGCAACTCGCATATTAAGTTTATAAAAATGTAAAAAAGTGTACTAGGTACGCTTCGATCCTCTTCCTAAATGATGATTCAGGTGTACTCCGTACACGCACGGAGTGAAAGAAATGGAATTTCGGGAATTGGGCATAAGCGAGAAGACTCTCGCGGCCCTTGAGAAATTGGAATACTTCCATCCGACGGAAGTGCAGGAACAGGCTATACCTGAGATAATGGCCGGCAACAACCTCATCGTGAGGAGCAAGACGGGCACGGGCAAGACGGCGGCTTTCGGCATCGGCATACTCGAGAGCATATCGACAGGGAAGCACAGGAAGGCGCTCATACTGACGCCCACCCGCGAGCTCGCCGTGCAGGTGTGCAAGGAGATACGCTCGATAGGCGAGTTCCACCGGCTGAAGGTGCATGTCGTCTATGGCGGGCAGAGCATAAACGTCCAGATGGACGAGCTGAGGGGCGGGGTGGACATCCTGATCGCGACCCCCGGAAGGCTGCTCGACCTGAGCCGGAGGGGCGTCGTCCATGTGAGGGATTTCGACATCGCCGTGCTGGACGAAGCCGACCAGATGCTGGACATGGGGTTCCTCGACGAGGTGACTGCCATACTGGACCAGCTCCCGCAGCCGAGGATGACCCTCCTGCTTTCGGCCACGCTCGAGGAGAGCATACTCAGCATCGCCTCGAAATACGTCGGCAAGGCCAAGACGATCGAGATAGGCGAGATGGAGGCGGCCGAGACGATCCACCAGGAGCACATCGAGGCCACCGAGCACGACAAGTTCCCGAAGCTGGTCGAGATCCTGCGGCAGAACGCCGAGACCAAGACGCTCATATTCAGGGAGACGAAGCTGAGCGCGGCCAGGCTCCAGGAAAGGCTCTGGCAGAGGGGCTTCAAGGCCGGCGTTCTCCAGGGAGACATGTCGCAGGCCCAGCGCAACAGGACGCTTGCTGATTTCAAGGATGGGCACATAAAGATCCTCGTCGCCACCAACGTCGCGGCGAGAGGGCTGCACATCGAAGACCTCGGGCTGATAGTCAACTACGACCAGGCCCAGAGCGACCAGGTCCACCTGCACCGCATCGGCCGCACCGGCAGGATGGGCAAGGAGGGCAAGGCCATAAACTTCATACCCAGGAAAGAGACCCTCGACGAGCGCATGAGCGAGGAGCACCCGGACTTCGCCTGGATGAGGGGCGGGGGGCTCGACATGTACCGGCAAGGGGCCGAGAACCGCAGGGGAGGGCCGTTCCGCCACGGCGGGCGCTTCGGGGAGAGGGGCGGCCAGGGGAGGCCTCATGGCGGGAGGCGCCACGAGGGCGGCTTCCGGGGCGAACGAAGGGAGAACCCTTACCGGGCCGAAGGAGAGCATCGGGAGGGCCATCACGGGGGCGAGGGCCACCGCGGGGAGGGCTTCCATCGAGGGCATGAAGGGGGCCACAGGGGGGAGACCCACCAGGGGCATGGATACGAAGGGGAACGCCGCCACGAGCACGGCGGGGAGCATCGTCCCCACGAAGGCGGGCATTTGGCTCATCATGAAGAACGGCGCGAGAGCCACGAGGAGGGCGGCACCGAGCGGCACCATGTGGAGAGGGAGCATGAAGGCCGCCATGGCGAATCCCACCATGAAGGATCAGGCGGATCCGGCCACCGCGAATACGAAGGCGGCCATGAGCACCGCAGGAGAAGGCCGCACTATTGAAGCCGCGCAGCCATCACTTACGCCTTTCTTCTGAGGGCGCGGCTTCTGCGTAGTCGAATACCCTTAGCTAACCGCGAGCCCGGATAAGGAGCGAGAAGTCCTGGGTGCGAGCGGTTAAGCATCAGCTGAAAGCGAGCCCGGATCAGAGAAGCGTGAGCGATGGGTGCGAGCTTTCAACCATACATCTTCTTGCAATCTTCCGAGCAGAACATCATGCTCTGCCTCCTCTCGTCATCGACCTTCTTGTGCTTGGCGTGCCCGTGGTCGAAGACCTTGCCGCATTCGGCGCAGATCATCTTCTCACTTCAGCGAAAGGAGCTCTTTCAGCTTCTTGACGTCGTATCCGACGACGACCTCGCCGTCCACGTCGATGACAGGGATCCCGGCCTGGCCGCTCTTCTTCATGGCTTCCTGGGCGTAGTTCTTGCCCTCGGCCTCGACATCGCGCGCCTCGAACTCCACCTTGTTCTCCTTGAGGAAGTCCATCGCCCGATGACACCAGGGGCACCAGTCAGCCATGTAGACGATGACCTTCTTTTTCTTCTGAGCCATTGTTCCGCTAACGCTGATAAGGATTATATTGATTAGCCCGAAACGTTCTATCCTATGGTCACGAGAGTGGCAGTCATCGACAGGGATGTCTGCATAGAGAGGAGATGCGGCTACGTATGCATAAAGGTCTGTCCCCCCAACCGCATGGGCGAGGAGTGCATAGTGGTAGAAAAAGACGGCATCTACCCCGTCATCTCCGAGCCGCTCTGCATCGGGTGCGGCCTGTGCGTCAAGAAGTGCCCGGTGTCCTGCATCTCGATAATCAACGTCGCCCAGGAGCTCCAGAACCCGGTATACCAGTACGGCATCAACACTTTCAGGATATACGGCCTGCCCCTCCCGCTCGAGGGAGCGGTCTCGCTGGTGGGCAAGAACGGCATCGGCAAGACCAGCTCGATCAAGCTCCTGACAAGGCAGGTGAAGCCCAACTTCGCGGTGTTCGACCGCGAATTGACCGAGGCCGATATCACGCAGAGGCTCTCGATAGAGCAGAGGAGGTATTTCGAAAAGACGAAGGAGAGCATGAAGGTCAGCGTCAAGCCCCAGCAGATAGACAAGGTCAGGGGCGCTTTCAAGGGCACCGTCGCCGACCTCCTCGCGAGCGTCTCCGGCGACCGCGCCAAGGTCGATGAGACCGCGAAGACGTTCCGCATCGAGGGCATATTGGGGCGGAACATAGACCAGCTTTCCGGAGGCGAGCTGCAGAAGGTCTCCATCGCCGCTGCCGCGATGAAGGAGGCGGACATCTATTATTTCGACGAAGTCACCAACTACCTCGACATCGAGGAGAGGCTGCGGATGGCGGTCCTCATAAAGGAGCTGGCCGAGCGCAGGATGGTGATGATGGCCGAGCACGACCTCACCTTCCTAGACTACGTGAGCAATTACATCTACGTCCTATATGGCGACGAGAACGTGTACGGCGTGGTCTCGGGCGTGAAGAACGTCCGGGTAGGCATAAACGAGTACATCGCCGGCTACCTCAAGGACGAGAACGTGCGGTTCCGCGAGTACGAGATCGAGTTCAGCAGGCACAGCGAGGGGGAGGTGAAGACGCCGGTGAAGGTCAAGTACGACCCCCTCGGGATCAAGTATCCGGGCTTCGGCTTCTCGAGCGAAGGCGGCGAGATACGCAAGGGCGAGATCCTCGGCCTCGTGGGCAAGAACGCGCTGGGGAAATCCACGTTCGTCAAGCTGCTGGCCGGGGTGGAGAAGGCGGAGCGGGGCGAGCAGCTGGGGCTCAAGGTGTCATACAAGCCCCAGTATATCACAGCCGAGGACGTGGTCGTCTCCGACCTTTTCGCCTCAAAGAAAGTGGGCGGCGCCATCTTCGAGGATTGCAAGCGCAGGCTCGGGGTCGGCAAGTTCATGGACAAGAAGCTGACCGAGCTGTCCGGCGGCGAGCTCCAGAGGGTCGCCCTCACCCTCGCCATCGGCCAGGAGGCCGACATCTATCTGTTCGACGAGCCGAGCGCCTTCCTCGACATAGAGCAGCGCTTCGAGTTCGCCGCGCTGCTGCGGAAGGCGATAAGCGAGAGCGAGAAGAGCGCGTTCGTGGTCGACCACGACATCGTTTTCGTCGATGCCATCGCGAACAGGCTGGTCGTCTTCGACGGCGAGAGCTCGGTGCATGGGCACGCTTCCGCCCCGCTCAACAAGCGCGATGGCATGAACGGCTTCCTCAAGGTCGCCGGGATAACCATGAGGCGTGACAAGGACAGCGGAAGGCCGAGGATAAACAAGCCCGGGAGCCAGCTCGATGAGGAGCAGCGTGCCGCGGGAGAATACTTCTATTATGAGAGGAAGTGATATCCGGGGCCGGACAACCATTTATAATCATTTTCTCATACAGATGATTCCGTGACTTTCAAAAAAGTAAGCGACATGGATGGGAAGGCTCGGAATCAGGCAAGGCCGGTGCTTCCTCTCCCCAGGGTGGAAGAATCTGCAGCCGGTCAACGGCTCGTAGACGCGATCAGGAGCGGACGTGCCAGGGCGGTTGATGAGGCTCTCGCGTCTTTCCCTGACATCGATGGTTTCATCGGATTCATGGAGGAAAGATTCACGCCTCTCCATATAGCGGTCATCCTGAAGAAACGGGCTTTAGTGAAGCATATGATCGAAAGAGGGTCCAGCGTGAATAAACAGAACGAATACGGCGCCTCTCCATTCCAGACCGCGGTCGAAGACGGTAATGTGAGGATGGCCGACCTGCTCTTGGAGAACGGGGCTGACATCAACATTAGAGGATGGGAAGGGAGGACGCCGTTGCACTGGACCATCGGCATGGACGATGGATATTGCGATCCCAGGATGTTCAAGTATTTGTTGGAGAGAGGGGCGGACCCTTCGGTCAAGGATGACTTTGGGCAAACCATCTCGTACATCCTCAGGAACAGTGACTTCGAGTATGCGGCCGGGATCGCCAGATACCTGGAGGCTCTTAGATATCTGCTTGAGAATCACGAGCGCGGATTGGACGACAAGACGGCCATGGCGTTTTCGATCATGACCGGAGACCTCGCTCGCGTGAAAAAACTGCTTGGACGCCTAGGCGCGGACGCTGAACTGGAGTATTATGATGAAGGGAAGGCTTACGAAGTGCCGATATTCAATTCGACTTTGCTGACGATGGCGGTCTCCCGCAAACAGCTCCGGATAGCGGAATTCCTCTTGGATAGCGGGGCCGACGTGAACAAGCCCGATTATATGGGAGCTCCGATAGTGCATACGGTTTCCGACTCACAGGCCGCTCTGAGGATCCTGAAAATGCTGATAGCCAGGGGAGCTTTTGTGGACGCGGTCTCCAAGGAGGATCGCGGAGCGACCACGCTGATGATAGCGGCCGGGTGCGGCTACGTGAAAGCAGCCAGGATCCTTCTGGACGCCGGCGCCGACCCCACGATCAAGGACGAGGACGGCAGGGATGCGCTCGCCGAGGCGGAGAAGAACGGCCATGCCGAGATAGCGAGCATGATAAAAGACTCCATCGAGAAAAAGAAGCCGGTCGATGGGGCCTGAGCTTGCCGCCCAAGCGGCGGCCGGCGAATACTTCTATTGCGAAAGGAGATGGGCTACTTCGTGAACGGCTCGAAGAGCGCCCGTATCATCGGCGGGACAGACTCGTCATCCGACGCCACAAGCTGGTCCGCCTTGCCGAGCTTGCTTTCGGTCTCCTTGTTGTATGCATTCAGGACGATCCTCCCCGACCTCCATCCCTCCACGAAAGTCGTTATCGGCTTGGTGGATGTCGCGAGCGAGATGGCGGTGTAGTCGTCCATCCATACTTCGGCGTCAGGCGGCGAGGATTGGCTGCACGAGAGGTCGTATATGCCGTGGTCCTGGACATCCCCGTAAACAGTGATGTTGTTTCCGTTGGCCATAGAGAAGTGCAGGATGAGATTGTCGTTCATGAACAGGCTTGAGACGCTCTGCGGGAGCCATATGTAGCCTACTCCCAGGAAATCCTCGCATGTCCTCGGCGCGTTCTCTTTGTAATACTCGTTCATGCCCACGCCTGCGGAGAGCGAGCCGATAAGGAGGAATGCTATCGCAAGCATGATTACGATTTCGCTCTTCATGAGAAGGCATCACCTGAAACAATTATATAAAGGCTGAAGGCCCGGTCCCATGTTCAGCCCAGACGGGTGGATTTTTACGCAGATGCCAATATGCGGCGCCTGGAGGGCACTTGCACGCGAGGCATGGATGGAGGAGCTATGCCTTCACCGTCTTTATGTCGCCCATCTCGGCCGCCACGGCCTTGAGCACGTGGAGCGCCGTCGCTCTGAAGAGCGGCACGCTGGATATCATCTCCATGACGGCGGAGAGGCTGCCCTGGATGCCCAGGCAATACTCGTCCCCTATGGCCGACGAGATGCCGCTGGCCTTCTCGTAGGGGAGGCGATGCCGGTTGACGACGCCGGCCGACTCGCCGTCGACGTTGAAATAGTGCACCGAGTGCTGCGACACCTCTGCGAAGCCGCTGAGCCTTCCCCCTGGCTTGTTAGAGAGCGGGACGGTGCCCCCGATGTTCGCCAAGACCTTGTAGGTGGTCGAGAACACGCCGCTCTCTGCCGTCACCTCGACGGTGAGCGTCGATCCGGCGGCCTTCCTTCCGCCGAGCTGGAGGGTCTCGAGCTGCGGGAGGTCCTTGAACGCCGTGAAATCCGGGACCGTAGAGACGCTGCCTTTCACCGTCTTCGAGAACATCCTTTTCTGCTGCACC
>JAWOLP010000030.1:0-10222 GCA_033853355.1 Candidatus Micrarchaeia archaeon
CTGCTGGCCGTGCCGCCCATCCTCCTCTTCAGCTGGACCATCGAGAACCTGCTCACGTACGCCGCATGCGGGGCGGCGTTCTCGCGGCTCATTCGGTAGTTTAAAAAACGATGGCGAAGAGTGAGTAGCATGGCCCAGGCGGCGCAGATGCAACCCCCACCCCAACAGTCGATGGCTGAGACGAAAGTGAGGGCGTACGTCGCCCAGGCGCAGAAGAACGACAAGCTCTGGAACGGCGTCCTGGTCTTCCTCGGAACGTTCATGCTGCTCGCCGCGGTGCCTTTCTTCCCGATATACCTGATATTCGTCCTCGCGGCCCTGTGCGGCGCGATCGCCTACAAGCTGCCGCCGGTCGGCCTCATCGGGGGGGTGGTGCTCGGCCTCCTCGCGGTGATCTACCAGTCCTCGGTCTTCGCGTGGTTCTACATCCTCATATTAGTGGTCATCCTCTTCGAGGCGTTCGAGGAATGGATGGTCATAGCGGTCCTGGAGATACTCATCCTGGCCCCGTTCGTGTTCGGCGGCCTCCCGTTCTCGGGATACATCACCCTGATCGGCATGGGGATGAGCGCCCTCTATTTCGGCTCCCGCAAAAGCCTCGCGATATCGCTGTCCTCGATAACGCTCATCCTGGTCCTCTCCTCGGTCTGGCTCATCCCGAACACGGCCTACCTGCCGATGAAGATGCAGGCATACCAGCCCGGCAAGCCCGAGCTCCAGTTCCTCAAGAAGCCGGCCGACATCGGCGCCCTGGGGAGCGCGCTCGGAGACGCATTCGGGGCCCTGCTCGACTTCGGCAACCTCTCGAGGATATGGGATTCGGTCTTCCTGGTCGCGGAGAACCTGGTCACGCTCATAGTCAGCGACTCGCTGGTCCTCCAGGTCATAGCGTGGGGGATCTCGCTCTACCTCGTGGGCTACCTCTCCGGGCGCCTGAAGCCCAGGCCGCAGCTCAAATCGGCCCTCGCCCTCCTCATAACCATCCCGTTCTACCTGGCGATAAGCTTCATCTACAACACGGGCTTCATTCTCGAGTTCGCCGCCGGAATCATCATCTCGATCGCCGTGCTGGGCGGCCTGGAGGAACTGGGGGTCAACATCAGCAGGGAGTCCGAGATCGAGCGCAAGGAGAAGATGAAGGCGTACGGCAAGTTCGGCATGACGGACATGTCCGCTGGCGGCGAGGAGAAGGGGATGGGCGACGTCGGCGGATACGAGGACGTCAAGCAGGAGCTGCGCGACGCCATCATGCTCCCGCTGGAGAAGAAGGAGATCGCCTTCGCCTACGGCATAAAGCCCCCGACCGGCATACTGCTCTTCGGCCCGCCAGGCACGGGCAAGACCATGCTGATGCGCGCCCTGGCCAAGGAGCTCAAGTACAATTTCATAGAGGTCAAGTGCTCGCAGATACTCTCGCAGTGGTACGGCGAGTCCGAGAAGAACGTCGCGGAGGTGTTCGACAATGCGAGGAAGAACGCCCCGACCGTTCTGTTCTTCGATGAGATCGACGCCATAGCGAAGAAACGGAGCTCTGAAAGCCTCGACGAGGTCGGACAGAGGGTGATGAGTGAGCTGCTCCAGCAGGTGGATGGCGCGAGCAAGTCGAAGGCCGTGGTCATGATAGTCGGAGCGACGAACAGGCCGGATGCACTCGACCCGGCCATGCTGAGGCCGGGCAGGCTGGACAAGATCATATATATGCACCTCCCGGACCCGGAGGCACGGAAAGCCATCCTGAAGGTCGATCTCCGCGGGTTGCCCCTGGCGACCGACATAGATTTTGATGTCCTGGCGAGGAAGACCGACAGGTTTTCAGGCGCTGATATCAAGAACATCGTCCAGGAAGCGAAAAGGCTCGCAGCGAAAGAGGCCACGGTGAAGGGGGTCGTCGTCCCGCTATCGATGGCCAATCTGATACAGGTGATCAGCTACGTCAAACCAAGCACAGGGCTGGCGCAGCTCGACACATACGAGTCGTTCAAGCTCGACTTCGAGCGCAGGGTCGGGGCCGAGAAGCCCAAGGAGGAGGAGGCGGCCAAGGAAGCGGCGGTGAAGTGGGAGGACGTCGCCGGGCTCGACGACGTGAAGCAGGCGCTGCTCGAGGCCATACAGCTCCCGCTCCTCCACGAGGAGGAGATGAAGGAATTCAAGGTCAAGCCCAGCAAGGGGATACTGCTCTTCGGCCCGCCAGGCACGGGCAAGACGCTCATCGTCCGCGCGGCCGCCAACGAGCTGCACGCCTCGTTCCAGTCGCTCAGCGCCGCCGAGGTCATGAAGAAGGGCTACTCGCAGGCGGTGACCGTCATAAAGGAGGCCTTCAACCGGGCTCGTGAGAACGCGCCTGGCATCATATTCGTTGACGAGATCGAGACTTTCGCGCCTGCCAGGGGGATGGCCGGCTCCTCCGAGATCCTCGGCCAGTTCCTGACCGAGATGGATGGCGTGAAGGGCCAGAAGGGGGTCGTGGTCCTGGCCGCCACCAACAAGCCCGCGCTCATGGACCCGGCCATAATGAGGCCGGGCCGGTTCGACAAGATATTCTACATCCCCCCGCCCGACGCGAAGGGCAGGGAGGCCATGTTCAGGATACACCTGGGCAAGTTCGCCCAGGGGGTGGATCTGGCCGCCCTCGCCGCGCTCACGCCCGGCTTCAGCGGCGCCGACATAGCCGAGGTTTGCCAGAGCGCGAAGATGCGCGCGCTGCGCTCCAAGCTCGCAGGCACGCCCGAGCAGGTCACGACCCAGACCGTCGGCGACATTGTGAGGACGAGAAGGCCGTCGGTGACCCAGCCCATGCTGGAGGAGTACAAGAGGTTCCTCGAAGCCTACGGCGAGAGGAGATAGCGGATTTTGTGACGCTTCCTTATATCCTTCGGCAGCGCATTCCATCCCGAGGTGAATGAATGGCCAAAGGGTGTTTTGAAATCCAGTGACAAGAAGGTAGTCGAAGGGCAGGCGGCGAAAGCAGGCAGGAAAGGGAAGGCGGCCGAGCCTCTTTACGACCGTGAGCTGTGGGGGGTGGCTTTTTTCGGGGTCGGGGAACCGCTGCCCGGCCCTGGGTTATATTCGAGATCCGGCCCTGGCGCGATCGTCGTGGAGGGGCCGGGAGGACACGCCAGGCGATCGGAGGCGCCTCCGCGCCAAGCCGGACCGGGGAAAGGGGATCCGCCGGGGGTGGAGGAAAGGGGGAGGGAAAATGCGGAAGCCGGGAACCCTTCCGAGAGGCCGTCCGGCCCGGCGGTGTGGAAGGAATTCGAGGTCGTGAGCGAGGGGCTGATGCCGAGCGAGCAGCGCTGCGCCTGGTGATCCTCGCTTTCATTTTTTCTTCATTATTATGTTCAGCGTGCCGACGCTCTTCCCGTCCACGATATCCGTGCTTTTCTCGTAAAGGAGCACCTCGAAGGCTTCGAACTCCTTCTCCACCTCCTCGACGCTGCAGGTGGAGGGGACCGAGAGCAGGTAGAGCCCCTCCGGGCGGAGGACTCGCGTGAGCTCGCTGCGGTAGAGCCGCTTCTTCTCCGCGTCGGTCTGGTAGCAGTAGCAGAAGATGTCCATCGCGATGTCGAAGAACGAGTCCTCGAAGAGCCAGAAGTCGGTGACGCTGTGGCAGTGCGGCATCACGCCGTGGAGGTCGAGGTCCTTGAGGACGTCGTCGGAGCGGTCGACCGCGTGCACCTCGAACCCTTCCTTGGCGAAGAAGACGGAGTTGCGGCCGTTTCCGCATCCGATGTCTATCAGCCGCCCTCCCTTGACCCCCGTCGCCGCGAGGAAGGCGTGCAGGAAGAAGGCGGCCCGGCTGGGCGGCTCGGTGAACTCCTTCTTGATCCGCTCATCGATGTGCTTCGCCCACGGCACGTCAGGGGATTCGGTCATGCACCTGATTGGGAGGGAATCATTATGTGGCTTTAGATGTGGTAAAAAGTTAATTAATAAGGATTTTAAAGCCTTCCCTGCAGGATATATCCATGCCCAAGCACGTTCACGTACCGGAGTATCTCCGGGTGATAGAGGGAGGGAGGACACCGAGGAGGAAAGGCTTCGCCAAGGCGGCGCTCCTCTCAGGCGGGATAGCCGCGGCCGGCGTCTCCGCCGGACTGCTGAACTTCCGCGCCCACGGTGACGAGGGGGGCGAGCTTCTGGTGGGGCGCGGAGGCGCGCTCGTCATCCGCAACAATCAGGCCGAGAGGCTCATGACCCTGAGCCAGAGGATGGAACGGCTGAGCAATCGGGAGCTCATCGCGAAGATGCTCCACGAGGGGGAGGAGCCGGTGTTCCAGCGCGGGCTGGAGCACAACATGGCGACCCTTGTCCTCGAGACCAGGAAGGAGCGGGCGGTCACTGACATGGCCGACGCGCTCCTGCATGATGAAAGCCCCATGGTCCGTGCCTCCCTCGCGTATTCCCTGGGGAGGATGAGGCTGCATGCCGCCCTGCCCGCCCTGAGGGAAGCCGCCGGCAGGGACCGCAGCGCAGCCGTGAGGACGGCTGCCGAGGAATCGATCGCCTCCATCGAAGGCAAAGGGCGATAAGCGAAAGAAAAGGGGAAAAAAGGGAAAAAATCAGATCAGGTTGAGGCTCTTGGCCACGATCACCGCGCCGAAGACCAGCGAGACGGTGTTCACGACCTTTATCAGGGCGTTCAGCGCTGGGCCTGCGGTGTCCTTGAGCGGGTCGCCGACGGTGTCGCCGACGACGGCGGCCTTGTGCGTCTCGGAGCCCTTGCCCCCGTAGTTGCCCTGCTCGATGAACTTCTTCGCGTTGTCCCACGTCGCTCCGGCTGTCGTCATCGTCAGCGCCATCATCAGGCCGGACACGATGACTCCCGCCAGCAGGCCCGCGAGCGCCGCCGGCCCGAACACGAATCCCACGACGAGGGGTGTCAGCACGGCCATCGCCCCGGGAAGCGCGAGCTCGCGGAGGGCCGTCTGCGCGGAGATGTCCACGCACTTGGCGTAGTCGGGCCTGCCCTTGCCCTGCATGAGGCCCTTTATCTCGCGGAACTGCCTGCGCACCTCCTCGACTATCTGGAAGGCCGCGCGCCCGACCGCGAGCATGAGCATGCTCGAGAACACGAAGGGCAGCAGCGCCCCGATGAAGAGGCCGATCACCACTGGCGTCGACATCAGGTTCACCGACGTCAGCTTGGTCTCCTCGGCGAAGGCCACGAAGAGCGCCAGGGCGCCCAGGGCCGCGCCGCCTATGGCGAAGCCCTTCGTCGTGGCCTTGGTCGTGTTGCCGACCGCGTCGAGTAGGTCCGTGATCTTCCGGACGTTCTCCGGCAGGCCGGACATCTCGGCTATGCCTCCGGCGTTGTCGGTGATGGGTCCGTAGGCGTCGATCGCTATCACGATCGCGCTGAGGGAGAGCATCGCCGCCGCGGCCAGGCCGACCCCATAGAGGCCGGCCACCTTGAACGATATCACGATCGCCGCGAGGATGACGATCGTCGGGAGGGCGGTCGATTCCATGCCGACCGCGAGGCCCGAGATCAGGTTGGTGCCTGCCCCGGTGGTGGCCGCCTTGGCCACTCCGCGCACCGGGCCGTATTCGGTGGCGGTGTAATACTCGCTGATTATGAACAGCAGTATCGTCGTCACCACGCCCATTATCACCGCGACGAAGAGGGCCGGCGCCGTCACGGAATCCGGAAGCGCGACGTTCGTCAGGTAGAAGTAAGCCCCGGCCAGGGCGAGCAGCGCGCTCGCCATCACGCCCTTGTAGAAGGCGGGCATTATCCGCTTGTCCTTGCCGACCCGCACGAAGAGCGAGCCGACGACGCTGGCGAGCACGCCGATGCCGGCGATCGCGAGCGGGAGCTGGACCAATGATGCCTGAGACATGCTTATGCCGATGAGCATCGCGGCGATCACGGTCACCACGAACGACTCGAACACGTCGGCCGCCATGCCTGCGCAGTCCCCGACGTTGTCGCCCACGTTGTCGGCGATGACCGCCGGGTTGCGCGGGTCGTCCTCAGGGATCCCCTTCTCCACCTTGCCGACCAGGTCGGCCCCGACGTCGGCGGCCTTCGTGTATATGCCGCCGCCGACACGGGCGAAGAGCGATATGAGCGAGGCGCCGAACCCGTAGCCGATGAGGGGCGCGAGAGCGCCGAAGTAGCTGTAGAGGGCGGCCACGCCTATGAGGCCGAGCCCTGCCAGGGCCATGCCGGTCACCGCGCCTCCGCGGAACGACACGCCCAGCGCGTGCTCGAGGCCCTTCTTCGCTGCCTCGGCCACCCGCAGGTTGGCCCGGACCGAGACCTGCATGCCTATGTAGCCGGCCAGGGCCGACGAGAGGACGCCGGCGAGGAACGCGATGGCCGTCTCCACGTTCACCCCGACCGCTATGACGGCGATGAGGACGACCACTATCGGTGCCAGCGTCTTGTACTGCCGCAGGAGGAAGGCGTTCGCGCCTTCCTGTATCGCCTTGGCTATCTCCTTCATCCGGTCGTTGCCCGACGGGGCCTTCACGACCTGGAAGGCGAGATAGGCCGCGTAGACCAGAGTGATCAGGCCCGCAGCCAACGCCAATAGAACCGCATCAATCATTCTTTCACCTTATCTGGCCGCATGAGCGGCCTGTGTGTCTCTGTGGGTATGGAAACCGGGAATTAAATTGAGCTAAATATTTATAAACCAGGTGCCGGAGGGAGACGGGCCCGCGCTCACTAATATAATGGCGTTCCGCAAAGCGACGCGCAGCACCAGGGCCCGCCTGGGCGGCCGGCCGGCACGGGGCCGCACCGTCGTTCGTCGGAAACCGGCACATATTTAAAAATTAACTGCATTAAAGGAAAGCACCAAGCATAGGACATGCTCCATGCACAAACGGTGATTAGATGGGACTTTTCGACAAGATTTTAGGTGGCAAGAACGAGACCCAGGACGTACCTGACCTTGAAGACATCATGCAGGCAGAAGGAGACGTCGTGAGTCCCCCGGCTGACTTCTACGTGAAGAGGGTCGATCTGAGGAACGAGGGCGACGGCGACATGGCCGCCAAGGAGCTGGCTTCGAAGAACATAATCATCCTCAACGTCATGCCGCTCTCCAAGCAGCCGAACCGGCTCAAGAGCATCCTCTCGAAGCTGAAGATGAACGCCGGCAAGATCAACGGCGACATCGCCCTGCTCTCGAACGACATGATAATCCTGACCCCGACGAACGTCAAGATAGTCAAGTCGAAGCCGAAGGCCAAGCCCGGCGCGACCGTCATCGAGTGATCCTTTTTTCTAACCAGTTTTTTGTTATTTTTAACAGTTTTCCTCATTTTTTCGGTAAAATTTCACCGCTTTTCTGTTACATCATGGATTCCGGCACAGGAAAACGAAACAAACCGTTATAAAAGTATCCCCCACTACAATCTATCGAGGTGGGATGGATATGTTCGGATGGATACTGAAGACGGATTGGGATATAGAGAAGCTGATGGAGGCTTACGCGAAGCGCTTCGAGAAGAGATTCACTGAGGCGGCCCCTGCTTCCGGCTCATGAGGTAGATGAAGACCTCGCCGAACATCGTGTCCTGGCGTATGTCCAGCCTTCCGGCCTGGACCAGGTGCAGGACGCATATGAGCGTATAGACAGTGTCGCGCATCCCCATGCCGCTCGTGAGCTTCGAGAACAGCGACCAGCCCTCGCCGTCGGTGTTCTCCCCCACCTGTGCCATCACCCGGTCCATGTCCGCGTCGATGTCGCGCTCGGGAAGCTCCATGTCCATGGTCTCGACGATGGCGCCCCGGGGGATGTGGACGCGCTCTGTCTCGTCGTATTTGATTATCCGCTCCATCTCCCCGATCAGCTCGTCGAGGGTTATCTGCCTCTTCGGCGGTATCCTCGACGAGAGCGTCAGCTCCGGGTATTCCTCGACCAGGGGCCCCGGGGCCTCTTCCCCCCCGGCGAACTCCGGGATCTCGCTCTGGTAGCTGAGCATCTTGAGGTAGTTGCTCTTGTACTTGAGGAGGATGGAGGCTGCGAGTATGACGTTGGCCTGGACCACGAAATCCATCCGCTCCATCTCCCGGACCTTGCGGATGAACGCGTCCGAGAGCGCGAGGAGGTCGATGTTCCAGGGATCTATGCTGTTGGTCGAGATGAGCTCGAGCAGTATGTCCTTCCACGTCGGCTTGGACACCATGCTTTCCAAGTGTGAGAACGACTGGAGCTGCATCTGGTTCGCCATATTCTTTATATACCTATTGACTTTATATATTTTAACAACTTCTCAAGGCGTGGATTTATGGATATCAAGAGGACCTTGGTCTTGGATAGCTCGGAGTCGCTCTCGAAAGCGCTTCCGGAATTGGATGAGAGCCCGGCAGTGATAGTCACAAAAGGAGGGCGGTACTGGGGAATAATAGACCACAGGAGCCTCAGCCTCGGCATGAGGGTGCCGCAGAACGTGAAATGCGAGTCCGCGATCACCAAGCCGCCGGTCCTCAGCGAAGAGGCCGACATAGGGCAGAGGCTGGACGCGTTCCTGCTCGGGCACCACAAGGCCCTGCCGGTCTGCGGCAAGGACGAGGTGCCGCTCGGCGTGACGACTAGGGTAGAGCTGCTCAAGGACCTTGTCGTCGAGGGCATGATACCCCAGGTGGAGGTCTCCGAGCTGATGAGCAGCCCGGCCTACACGATAGAGAGCGCAGAGCCGGTCGGCAAAGCGAAGAAGATGCTCAAGGACAAGAAGGCCCGGAGGCTCGTCGTGACCAGCCGCGGGAACCTGGTCGGCGTCGTCTCCAGCTACGACATCGGAGTCTGGAGCGCGAAGCCCAACCTGCTCTCGGGCGGGAGGAAAGACATCCGCCAGAACGAGCAGATCAGCGTGGACGAGATGAAGATAGCCGAGTTCCTCAGGCCGGACGTCACCCTCGTGGACGAGGGCGCGAGCCTCGAGGAGGCGTCCAGGCGCATGATAGACAAGGGCGTCTCGGCGGTCATAGTGGTGTCGGGCAGGAAGCCGCTCGGGGTCCTGGCCGCGATCGACATATTCAAGAAGATCCAGGAGATGTCCGAGGAAGGCGTCCCGATCGCCATATCAGGGCTCGACGAGGACACGATCAGCTATTATACGCACATAAGGAACAGGATAGGCCGCGCGCTCGACAAGTTCGTGAAGAGCTTCGCGATCCGCAACTGCAGCGTCCATGTCAAGGAGGGCAAGTCGACTTTCGTCGTCAGCGTCTATTTCGACATGGAGAGGGGCCACGTCTCCCTCAAGAGGGAGAAGGACTCGCTCCAGGACGCGGTGGACGAGGTCGCGGACGAGCTCGTGGGCATCCTGAGGAAGAAGAAAGACCTGCGCACAGTGAAACCTAGAGTCACACACGCTCGATGAGGGAGGGATTGCATGAGGAAAGGACAGGTGAGCACAGAACTGCTGGTCATAGTGGCCCTTGTGCTGTTGATATTCATACCGCTGCTGGTCCTGGTCTACTTCAAGGCGAACGAGGCGAACCAGCAGATAGCTTCATACCAGGCCGAGCTGGCCGTGTCCAGGGTGGCATCGCTCGCCAACTCGGTCGGGAGCCTCGGCACCAACACGACCGTCGTCACCGACGTGTACGTGCCGCCGAACACCGTGACGTTCAAGACGCAGGCCGCCGGGAGGGGCGGGGAGATCGACCTGACAGTCAATACGCCCCAGGGCGATACCGACGTCGTGGACATCGTGAACTTCCCCCTCAGCAATCCAGGGACGATAGCCAACTCGACGACCTCGGGCGGCTGGATCAAGGTCCAGATCACCTCGGTGTTCTCTGACAACGAGGCGCACGTCCAGATAAGCAGGGTTTCCTGATTTTCTTTGCTTTCTTAATCGATTTTTCCTTGTTTTCTAGAACCGCGAGCTTTCAGATCGTGAACTGATAATTCTCGTAAAGCACCTTCCCGCTCTTCACGACCGTGTGGACCTTTCCCTTCAGCTGCATCCCGTCGAAAGGCGTCCACTTGCACTTCGTATAAAGCTCGGTCGAATCGACCTTCCATTCCTTCTTGGGATCCACTATCGTCACGTCCCCGACGAACCCTTTCTCGAGCTTCCCCTTGCCCTCGATCCCGAAGCATTCGGCGACCCTCGAGCTCATCCTCTGGACCACCCATATCTTGTCTATGAGGCCGAGGTCGCAGCCCTTGAGCATGAGCCCCAGGCTCGTCTCGAGGCCCGGGAAGCCGGCGGCCCCCTTCTCCTTGTCTTCTATCGTGTGCGGGGCGTGGTCGGT
>JAWOLP010000031.1:0-10796 GCA_033853355.1 Candidatus Micrarchaeia archaeon
GGATGGAGGAGCTATGCCTTCACCGTCTTTATGTCGCCCATCTCGGCCGCCACGGCCTTGAGCACATGGAGCGCCGTCGCTCTGAAGAGCGGCACGCTGGATATCATCTCCATGACGGCGGAGAGGTTGCCCTGGATGCCCAGGCAATACTCGTCCCCTATGGCCGATGAGATGCCGCTGGCCTTCTCGTAGGGGAGGCGCTGCCTGTTGACGACGCCGGCCGATTCGCCGTCGGCGTTGAAATAGTGCACTGAATGCTGCGACACCTCTGCGAAGCCGCTGAGCCTGCCCCCTGGCTTGTTCGAGAGCGGGACGGTGCCTCCGAAGTTCGCCAAGACCTTATAGGTGGTCGAGAACACGCCGCTTTCGGCCGTCACCTCGACGGTGAGAGTCGATCCGGAGGCCTTCCTTCCCCCCAGCTGGAGGGTATCGAGCTGCGGAAGGTCCTTGAACGCCGTGAAATCCGGGACCGTAGAGACGCTGCCTTTCACAGTCTTCGAGAACATCCTTTTCTGCTGCACCAGCTGAATGTCGTAGTCCATGGGATGAGTATGGTAGAAGGTGTTTAAGAATGTATTTAAAATATAGAAAGATTTCAGGAGAGCTTCAGCGCATCCTTCAGCTTCTTCACGTTGAAGCCGACGATTATCGTCCCGTCCACGTCGGTGACAGGCACCGCCATCCCGCCGCTCTTGGTCATGGCCTCGTGCGCGTACTGCGGGTTCTCCTGCGCGTTCCGCTCCTCGTACTCTATCTTGTTCTGCTTGAGGAACTCCTTGACCTTCACGCACCAGGGGCAAACGGTAGTCGAATATACGATGACCTTTGACATGGTGGGATAGAAGGTCGGCAAACATTAAAAAATCATTAGAGAGCTATGCAGAGCATGAAGGCCCTGAAGAAGATTTTCCTCAATGGCAGGTTCGTGGACTGGAAGGACGCGAAGATACACGTCCTCACGCACGCCCTGCATTACGGGACCGCGATCTTCGAGGGGATGCGCTGCTACCGGACCAAGGACGGCCCGGCCATCTTCAGGATGAAGGACCACTACAGGAGGCTCATCGACGGGACCAAATCTTACCAGTTCGTGCTGCCATTCGGGATGGAGAAGCTGTGCAGCACGACCAAGGAGCTGATACGCAGGAACCGGCTCAAGGAATGCTACATCAGGCCGATATGCTACGCCGGCTACGGGACCATCGGGGTCTACTCGGAGGACATGCCTTTCGAGTTCGCGATAATCCCGGTCAACATGGGCAAGTATTTCGGCGAGAAGGCCGAGAAGGGGATCTCGTGCGAGATATCAAGCTGGAAGAGGATCAGCTCGACCATTCTCTCGCCGCACGTGAAGGCCAGCGCCAACTACATGAACTCCGTCCTGGCCAAGCGCGAGGCAATCAACGCCGGCTACGACGAGGCGATAATGCTCTCGGAGGAAGGGCACGTCTCCGAGGGCACTGGCGAGAACCTATTCATAGTCGAGAACGGGGAGCTCGTCACCCCGCCGCTCTTCGACGGCGTGCTCGCCGGCGTCACGCGCGAGTCGCTCATGCAGCTTGCCAAGGAGGAGGGCATCACGGTCCGCGAGCGCTCGATACTCCGCGACGAGCTCTACACCGCCAGCGAGGTGTTCCTCTGCGGGACCGCCGCTGAGATCACCCCGGTCGTCAGCATCGACCGCAGGAAGGTTTCCGAAGGACCCGGCCCGGTGACCAAGGACCTGCGCGAGACTTTCTTCAACGTCGTTACCGGGAAGGACGACCGGTTCATCAAGTGGCTGGACTACGTGGACTGAGCCCGTGTACGCCGCCCTCACGCCTTTCGAGAAGCTGATCTATCTGTCTTTCCTAGGAGGCAGGAGCGGGGAGGATGCCCGCGCGCTCGCCGGCGGGCCGGACGAGGGCAGGTTCGGCAGGGCGCGCTCCAGGCTCGGCTCGCTGGGACTCCTGGCGGAGAAGGGAGGCATCCTGGAGAGCGACCCGGCGTACATCGCCCGGCTTATCGAGGGCGGCAGCCTGCTCTATCCGGACATGAGGCTCGAGGAGGGCGCCGAGCGCGCTCTCGAGGCGTTCCTGCGCTCGCGCCTGCTGAAGGGATGGATGGAGAGGGAGTTCAAGGAGGCGGTCCGGCTGTGCGGCCGGAACGACGAGGTCCTCGCCTCGTTCTTCTGGAAGGTCCTCGACGGGCCGTTCGCGGTGGCGCATGCGTATTATCTCGTATACGGCGGAGGGCCTCCCGCCTACGTAGTGGGCGGCGATTTCGATTCTTTCCTGGGACGGAAGGCGGGCAAGGAGGATGCTGGGACGTTCATGAAGCTGGGCAAGGCATTGCGGGAGGAGGATGGAAGGAGCGGCATATTCACCAGGGACGACCCGCTCGCCCTGGACAAGGCCCTCTGGATGGATTTCGCCTTCCGTTTCCCCCGCGAGCTGGCCGGCTACCTGCGGTGGAGCGTCCCCCTGTCGTCGAGGATGTTCGTGGCCGAGCGCATCTTCCAGAAGCTCAGGGGATGAAGCCCCCGAGGGATATGGAGAGGCTCTGGACGATTGTGCCGCTCCCGGCCACAGTACGCGAGTACGAGCCTGAAGCGAAGAAATACCGGTTGCCGAAAGAGCTGTAGAGGCCGGCGCCGACGCTCTCGCCTCCGAACGCCTTCACCCCATCCTCTATGAAGAAGCGCCTGCCGGAATAGACGACGCCGCTCTCCCCCGTGATCTGTGGGAACCTGGGGTCGTAGTCGAGCGAAGTCCGCAGCATGAGGCTGTCAGAGGATGTCAGGAACGCCTGCCGCGCCAGGAGCATCCTGGAGCGGTAGGATGGGAAGAAGCCGGCCCGCGCGGCCTCGCTCCTGAAAAGGTAGTCGTCGTATTCGCGCCTCGACGGCCCTCCCCGCAGGACGACGAAGCTCTCCCCGCCGGCCTCCAGGGCGCTGGAGACGTAGCCGCTGGCGAGGAGCCGGTCCGCGCTCAGCCCGAGCGTCGCCCTCGCCGCAGGCCCGTCGAGGGTGGTGAATGAGAGGATGGGGAAGACCGGCCATGCGCCTCCGGGCGCGGCTACCGCGCTGACGGCCGGCATCACGCTCGATGCGTGCGAGGCGATGGCGGAGTTCGAGTCCTGCTCCGAGCTGCCGTCCAGCGACGCGCTCATAGTGCGGTGGTCGGCGGTGTAACGTCCGTCCTGCTCCCGGACGTCCAGGCCCGCGTTCACCGAAAGGCGGAGAGGCCCTGCCCTTGTCAGGAGGGTGAGATATGGGACGACATCGTAACCGCGGACGGTCCGCTGCCAGATGTATGTCTCGGCATCGGCATTGAAGCCCGAGAAGAGGCCCGCGTCTATCGAGGCCCGGATGCCGCCTGCGCCATCGTAGCCGAAGAATCTCCGCCCCATGACCCCGTAGCCGAGCGATAACGGCCCGGCCGACTGGGCGGTCTCGAGGCCGAGCGACACCCGCGAGCGCATCGTGGCGGCGAATCCCGCATCCAGGTCTGAGCGGAACCGGGTGGGGAGGTCCCAGTTGTCATAATCCAGGTTCAGGTTGTAATACGCGCTCCCTTTCGCGAAGAGGTAGCCAGACACGCCCAGCTCGGCCGAATACGGGTTGCCGTCCGAATATCCCCGCCCGGAAGTGTACCCCTCGCCGAAGGCCTCCAGGCTTCCCCCTATCGCGCCGTGGTACGAGCCAGGCGAATAGATGCCGAGGTTCTCGCGCAGCGTCCGCCCGAAATCCAGGAGCTGGGGCAGCCTCGAGAGGTCGGTGAAGTCGAAGCCGCGCAGGTAGCCGATCACCTGCGTGTCCCTTCCGCCGAACCGCATCGAGAAATCCTCGTCCCCCAGATGGTAGGAGAAGCCTGAATATCCGACCGACTGCGAGAACGGGTCCAGCGAGACGCCGCCGGTGGCCGAAAGCCTCGCCCCTCCGAGGGTAACGACCGCTCCGCTGGGCCCGGGATCTGTCTGCGGCGCCTCCTGCGCCATCGCGCTTCTCGCGCCGAATATCGAGGCGGCCAGGCACGCCGCGGCCAGCGCCTTGGCAAGCCTGGCCCGGATCGTCCGGCCGGTCCTCCTTTCCTCGCGCATTTCCATAGGGTTCCTTCCGAGAACCCCCCCGCTCAACTCCGGCCTCGGGCGGCTATTTAAGTCTTGTTCCAATAAATGAGGAAAAATTCCGCAAGGGACGCAATGGGGATAATAAGAAGATTGGAAAAATTCCAGTTCAAAGGTCGAGCATGGAGAACGGAGGGCAGTAGACCCCGACGAGCTTCCGCTCCCACCACTTTCCGGTCTCCTTCCTGGTCTTCGGATCCGTGAAGGAATACCGGTATGCCAGCGCCCTCACCATCCTCGGCGGGTCGGCCGGGCCCCCTCCCTTGAAGAGCGACTGCACGTCCTCGGAGTTCTGGAGGAGCTTCTCCAGAAGGCGCATGAACCACGGGTTGTCCTCGTAGGTGCCGAAAGGCAGGAACCACATCAGCCAGTCCAGCCGCGGCATGTGCGGCATGGAGAGGCTCGGCATCTTCGACGTGTCCTGGGGCTTCCACCTGAACTGGTACTCGTGCCAGCGGGATCCGTCATCGCTCCATTCCAGGATTATCTCGTACCTCTTCGTCGTCATGACGGCGAAGAGCCCGTACGAGTTGCAGATCTCGAAGGGCTCCACGAGCCTCAGGAGCCCGCGGCCCGGCACCCTCCTGAAGAAGAGCGAGAGGACCTGGATCGCGTTGAAGGCGACGAGTATGAGGACGACCGCCGCCGCGGCGAGCGGGGGGAGGAGGGGCGCGGGGGCGAGCGAGAGGGGCGGGAGCGGCCCGAGCAGGCCGTCCGGAAGAAGCGGGACACCCATGACGAGCGTCAGGAGGTTGAGGGCGCCGAAATTCCCGGTCGCCATGATCATCAGCTGGAGAAGGGCCTCTGATGCGAAGGCGAGGAGCCGCAGGTCCGGAGGCCCGAAGAAAAGGAACGGCGCGCCGATCTCGATGAGGAAGGTCGAGAGGGCCGAGAGCTTGTGGAATGGCACGGGGAGGTTGTGGGCGAACCAGGAGAGGGGGTTGGGCAGGGGCTGGGTCTCGTAGTGGTGGGTCATCGCGGTCAGGTCCCTCCAGGCCGGGTCATGGCTGAGGATCTTGGCGAGCCCTGCCATGACCATGAACTTGAAGAGCACGAACCAGAGGAGGAGCAGGCCGATCGGGCTGAGGCCGGCCGCTAGCGCCACCATCGCGGCGAAGCCGGCCTCCAGGAGGAGGGAATCCCACTGGAAGTTGAGGAAATCCTGCCCCGCGGACTTGAAAGAGAGGTAGCACACCCACCCGACGGCCAGCGAGAGCAGCGGTAGGACGCCTGCGGCCAGGGCGGCGCCGGCCAGCAGGCCGGCGAAGCAGACCGCGAGCAGGGCGGAATCGCCCGAGCCGAGCCAGAAAAGAGTCGGGCAGTAATAAACGCGCCTTGCGCCGAGGCGCTTGAGGAGGGCGAGGTAATCCCGTATCGGCAGGATGCCTCGCTTCCCGAAAAGCCCCTTCACCTGGACGAGCAGGGAGAGGAAAGCCAGGAAGTAGATGACGCCCAGCAGCCTGACGAAGAGCGACAGGGCCAGCAAGTGATCCCCCGGCTGCCACCATCCCTCAAGGAACCCGGTCAAATCCACCTTATCAGTGCCTTGAATCAACTATATAAAACCTGCCCCGCACAACTCCCCTGTTCACTATGTTAGTGCTGGACATGTGGCTCGCCTTAGGCATAGCCTTGCTGATGGGGATGCCTGGCATACCCTACGCTTTCTGGCTCCTGCGGAAGCTGGAGTTCTCGGCCTTCGACAAGCTCATGATAGGCTACACCATCGGCTGGGTGGGCGTCCCTCTGATCTTCCTGCTCGAATCCATCTTGGGGATCGACTATTCCTCCCCATGGATCGCGGTCAACTGGGTCGCCGCCCTCGTCCCGGGCCTCTACCTTTTGCACAAGGAAGGGATGCTCTCGGCGAAAGCGATTTCGTCCGCCAAAGACTCGCTCAAGAAAGCGGCCGCCGACCCGCTAGGCGCGGTCAGCTCGCGCTCGGCCGGCATATTCCTCTTCCTGCTGATAGCGGCCGCGGTGATCGTGAGGCTCTCTTCGGCCGGCGGCCTGCTTTTCGAGCTCGACCCGTATTTCTATCTCGACGGCGTCAGGCAGGTGATCTACCAGGGAAGGAACTTCTTCGACGACCAGACCGCCTGGTATCCGTTCACGCCGTCGAATCACGTCGGCAACCCGCTTTTCAAGTACCTCCTCGCCCCCTGGTTCTCGATCTACAACGGCGGCGCGCCCTATTCACCCTACGTCCTCTCCGCGGTCAGCTCGGTCTACGCGCCGCTGGCTGGCGGCCTGGTCGTCTATTTCATGTATCTGCTCTTCAGGGAGATGTTCGACCGCAGGGCGGGGATCCTGGCCGCAGGGCTTTCGGCGTTCCTGCCTTTCTTCATGATAAAGTTCCAGGGAGGGGACTCTCAGATAGTCCCTTACAGCATCTTCGCGCTGGTCTTCTTCCTCTCGATGCTCTATTCCGCCCTCAGGAGGAGGTCGATGGAGCTGACCGCGCTCGCCGGCCTCGCCTACGCGGCCCTGATACTGGGCTCCAACATCGAGATACTCATAGTCTTCTGCCTTGCGGCGTTCACGTTCGCCCTGTCGCTGCGCCACGTCCTCTCGCCTGACGACGACAGCCGGGAGGTGAACAGGCTGGTCATCGCCCTCCTCGCCATGATGTTCGCGGTCCAGGTCGTCAACCTGCTCTATCCCGAATACGTTTATGTCGCCAGCGAGCTGAAGGGCTGGGCGGTCTCGCTGGCCGAGAACTTCCTGAGCATAGCGGCCGCGTTCGCCATCCCCCTCGCGGTCGACCGCGCCTTCGAGAGATATTCGCCCTCTACGGACAGGCGCCTGCGGGCCGCCGCGTGCGTCGCGGCCGTAGTGATAGCGGGGCTGGCCGTCCTCCAGCTCTCGCTCTTCAGCGACCTGGTCAGCCTTTACCGCTACTGGGGCTCGTACTCCACGCCGCTGACAAAGACCATCGCGGAGCAGGCGCCGGGCAGCCCGACTTACGACGGTGTGTTCGGCTTCGTCGCCATGAATTTCGACGGGACGAACCCGGTGAGCCTAGCCCTGGCCGTGCTCAATCTCATCCCGACGCTCATATTCAACCTCTTCTTCAACCTCATCGCCTCGGTGGTGAACATCGCGCTCGGGGGGGCAGGCAACTTCCCGATAATAGAGCGCGCCGATTCCGCCCTCACGCTGTTCTTCTTCCTCGGGATAGGCCTGCTTTCGTATGGCGTCCTCGCCCCGCTCATCCGCCGGAAGTACATCCCGCTATACCCGCTGATGCTTCTCGCCTTCGTCCTCCCGATGACGTTCATGGGCCTCGAGAAGGAGAAGCTGATAACGTATCTCGGGGTGACGATAATATTCAGCGCGACGGCCGCATTCGCCGAGTGCGAGGAGAGGATATCCTCCTTCCTCGGGAGGCGGAAGGCCGAGCCTGAAACGGAGGGGAAGGGACGGAAGCGCAAGGCCGAGAAAGTCACGATCGTTCTCCCGTCCGCTCTGACATTCGGCAACTTCGCCTGGCTGGTGGCGATCGCGCTCATCTCACTCGAGTTCGGCTTCCCGCTCGCCCCAGCGGCCGCCTACGGCGCGCCCGTGCTCTTCTCCGCGCCGACGCCCACGTTCCAGCAGGACCCGCAGGCATCGCTGCCGCTGTTCTCGGGCATATGCCAGACATATCACGACCCTCTCTCCTGCGCTGTTAGCTCCAACTACACTTCGTTCCTGGATGACCCGGCCTCGTTCTACGACCAGTCGCTCTGCGTCCGCAGCCTTCTCGGCGACCCGTCAGGGCAGGTGTCAGGCTCCGCGGGCATAGCCATCAGCTACCGCTGCTCCTTCATCTCCCAGTACTGGATAAGCGCCATGCAGTGGATACACGCCGACGTGCCCCAGGGCGACCGCGTGATATCCTGGTGGGACTACGGCCACTGGATTAACTACTTAGGCCAGAGCTACACGGTCCTGCGCAACGAGCACGCCAACCAGACCATGATCGGCCAGACCGCCTACGCGTACCTGGACACGGACGCGGCAGGCCTCCGCAGCACCATGAACGCGTTCCATTCGAGGTACGCGCTGATGGACATCGAGATCCTCGGAGGTGGGAGCAGGGACAGCATGTCTTTCGGCGGCAAGTACGGCGCGCTCAATTACCTGGCCTGCGCGTACGCCAACCAGACCGACGTGACGCACGATCCCGGCGGCTCGCAGTGCGAGGCCGACCACCTCTGGGAGAGCATAGTCATCCCGACGGCGCCGCAGGCCTGCGGCCTCACCTCAGGCGGCAACCAGAGCGGATACGTGGCCTACAGGATAAGGTTCGCGTCGAACGGCACCAGCCTGGTCCCCTCGCTCGACCCGGCGTATTGCGCGTTCGTGGGCAAGCTCGAGGACGGGCGGCAGGCGCTCATCACCTACGACCTCGACTCGCGCGACGCCTCAGGCTCCCTCGCGCTGCATCCGGCCATCTGGGTACCCGAGGGGAGGAGCGCGCAGTATATCCAGTTCGCCGCGATATACGACCACGAGCAGCTCTGGAAGGACGCCAACGGCACCCTCATCGACAGCTATCCATACAGGACGACCGCGTTCTACAATTCCACGCTCTACCAGGGCTTCATGCTCGGCTCGATAGACGGATACGACCTGGTCTATGACACCCCTCAGGTGCGCATCTTCAGGATGAAGGACCAGTATTACACGGGCTGAGCCGCGGAAGGGGTTTATAATCGTGCCAGCCTGATTAGTGCATGCGCGTCTGCCCGAAATGCGGCCGGAGATACTTCCAGGGCTCGTATTGCCAGTCCTGCGGGACGAAGCTCAAGGAATCCGGCCCCTCCCCGCTCCTGGTGGGCGCCCTTATCCTGGCTACGGGCGTGATGATCCTCTTCGCCCTCGCGCTGGCGGTCTCATTCGTCGGGGCGAGCGGCCTGCTCCGCTCTCCCTCGAACCTTTCAGTCTCGATGGACCGGCAGCTCCCGTGCGGCGGCCTGCTCAACTATTCGCTCCAGCTCACTGACCAACTGGGCCGCCCCCTCAGCGGCGCATCCGTGTCCGCATACGGGGACGGGACCCTGATCGAGAGATTGCTCACCGACCAGAACGGCCGTCTCGCTTCATCGCCCGCGCTCCCCCAGTCCTGGTGCGGAAGGAAGGTGGGCGTCCGCTTCGCCTATGAGGGCGACGCTTTCCACGGCTCCGCCGGTTATCAGTCCAACCTGAGCGTGAAGATCCCCACGTCCATGACCCTAAGCGTCCCGGCAAGCGCGATGAACGGGAGCGGCGTCGTCGCCAATGTCTCCCTCGTGGATTCCGTGCGGTCGCTTCCGGTCAGCGGCGCCAGGGTGGTGGTGCAGGACGGAGGCAGCCATGAGGCGACCACCGACGCCTCGGGCACCGCGCAGGTCGTTCTCAGCTTCAACGGCACAGGCTACCAGTCGGTCTCCGCGGCGTTCTTCGGCAACGACGCATACCTGCCGTCGCAGACCCTTCCGAAGACGCTGGTCGTAGCCCCGCGCGCATGCGCAGACGGCACTTTCGCCGGGGCCTGCTCGCCGTCTCCCGGCTACATCTGCTCCGACAACCTGAGCCTGGTCTTCGACTGCGGCTCCTGCGGCTGCGCTTCCGGCCTCGTCTGCTTCGAGGGCTCGTGCATAGCGAGCGAGCAGAAGGCCGCGGCCCTCATATCCAGCCTGCAGGACTCGGTCGTCCTGGTGCAGGACTCCTACGCCCTCGGCTCGGGCATAGTGATAGCGCACGTGCAGGGGCAGACGGTCATACTCACCAACAAGCACGTCATCAAGGATGCGACGAGCGTCTCGGACGTGCGGATCACGACGAACTCCCAGGAGAACGTCACTGCCTCGCACATCCGCATCGCGCCAGACGACATGGATCTCGCCGCGATCTACCTCGACGGCACCTACGGCGTGCCCGCGACCATCAACTCCTCCGAGACGTTCCTCCGCGGCGAGGACGTCGTCGCCCTCGGCTCTCCGCTCGGCCTGCAGGGCAGCGTGTCCAAGGGGATAATCTCGAACTTCCTCAACGACAGCACCTCGTCGGGCTACGTGCACACGCTGATCCAGACGGACGCCGCGGTGAACCCGGGCAACAGCGGGGGCGGGCTGTTCCTCCTGAGCGACGGCAGCCTCATCGGGGTGAACACGTGGAAGTTCGTCAATACCACCGGCCTCAACTTCGCCATAGACATCCGCGAGTTCGAGAAGCTGCTCCCCCTGAGCGGCTGGCCGGCCTTCGAATCCCTGCCGCGATGCTCGGACGGGACGACATACGGCTCGTGCTCCTCGACCCAGGTGGGGCTCTTCTGCTCCAACGGGGACCTCGTCAACAACTGCGGTTTCTGCGGATGCGCCTCCGGCTACATGTGCCTGACCAGCAACAAATGCTTCTACTGCCCCAGCGGGAACGTGTTCAGCGATACGAGCGGGAGGGCGCTGTGCTGCCCGAGCGGATGGGAAGGATGGAGCGGGAACCCGCCGTTCTGCTGCCCGGCCGGGATGACCGGGACCGACCAGGGGACGTGCCAGTGAATTTTATAAATCCTCTTGACCAAAGCGTAGAAACAGCGAAGGGGTCGTGGGCTAACCTGGTAGACTGAAGCCTTCGGGTGAGCCTTTTGACTTATGCTTTTCTCATGGCAAAAGCCTCGGGAAAAGCCCTGAGATTTCACTCAATCAGTTCTCAGGGCTTTTGAT
>JAWOLP010000032.1:0-32433 GCA_033853355.1 Candidatus Micrarchaeia archaeon
CGCTGCCGGTGGCCTTCGACAGCTCCCTTATCAGCTCGATGTTCGCCCTGTTGTTCTCGGGCGGGCTGGTGAGGCTTATCCTGACCTTCCCGTCCTTGACCGAGACGGCGAACCGCCTGGAGTTCGGTGCCACGCTGATCTCGACGACCGTCATTTCGAGGCCGCTATCAGCCGCTGCAGCTGCTCGCTGTCCGCGTAGCCCGGGTAAGCCTTGCCGTTTATCACTATGGTGGGGTAGGTGGTCACGTTGAAGCGGCCCATCATCGCCGAAGCGACCGGGCTGCCCAGGTCGCCGTCGAACGAGAACAGCTTGATGTCCGTCCCCGGCCCGAGGGCGTCCCTCGCTTTCAGCACCTCGGTCCCCTGCGCCTTGCAGTCCGGGCAGTCCTTGTTGGAGTAGAAGTTGATGAGCAGGACGCTGTCGCTCCCGCAGAGCGTCTTCACCTTCTCCGAGAGCAGGTAGGACTCGGCCTCGAGCATGAAATACTGCTTCTTCAGCTCGACGTCCGGCACCTGCTTCACGTCCTCGAGGTAGCTGAGGCGGTAGCCCACGCTCTCGACGTCCTGGTCTATCGAGTGAAGCTCCGAGGAGTACACCGGGCAGAACGAGGACGAGTTGCCCTCGCTGAGCAGGAGCAGCTGCACCGAGGCGACCTTCTCCGAGATCGTCGAGACGTTCCCCTGCAGCTCGTTGATGCTGTTGGCGTCCACGACCGAGCCGACGTACACCCCGGCCACGAAGATGACCAGCGATATCAGGAAAGCTCCGACGTAGATAGGCAGCGTTATCGTCCGTTCCATCCGCTCACCAGCTGAACCCTTCCCCGCGCAGCTCCTTGTACATGAATATGACGTTGTAGCCGAGCATTAGATACCAGTAGAAGAGGAAGAAGGAGAAGAGGTAGCGCAGCTTCACCTTCTCGTCCTCGAAGCTCTTTATGGCGACGTAGAGGAACGCGGTGTTCACGAGGAAAAGGAATATGGCGACGAAAGTGAGCATGTTGATGCTCATCCCGAACGAGTCCAGGAGCATGTACTGCACGTAGTAGGGCGTGCTGAATATCGAGTAGAGCATCAGGCCGAGCAGGGCGAAGAACGCGGTGATCGTCGCGAACTGCATCGGTATCGAGTACATGCCGAAGTCCCCGAACTCCGGCTTCATCATGCGGCGGTACTCCCAGTAGTTCCTGAAGCCGCCGCGCTGCCAGCGGACCCTCTGCTTGAGGAGGTCCTTCATGCTCTCGGGCGGCTCGGTGTAGACGTCCGCGGTCAGCGAGCTGCGTATCTTGAGGTTGTGCGACTGGATGCGCAGGGCGATCTCCTGGTCCTCGACCAGGTTGTCCTCGTGGAAGCCGCCCACGATCCCGAAGACCTGGGCGCGGAACATGCTGAAGGGGCCTGGCGTCACCGGCACGCTCTCGATGAAGCTGAGGAGCTTCCTGGAGAAGAGTATCATGAGGTATTCGATGCGCTGGAGCTCCTTGAGCCAGCTGCCGCTCGGCCTTATCTTGACTGCCGGGGTCACAGCCATGACCTCCGGGTCGGCGAAGTACGGTATCATCTCCCGTATCGTCTTGGGGGTGACGAACGAGTCGGCGTCCATCGTGGCGATCAGCTCGCCCTTGGCGCGCTTGATGCCGAAATTGAGCGCGGCCCCCTTGCCGCCGTTCTTCTTCCGTATGACCCTGACCGGGCTGCCCCTGCCCTCGAACGATTTCGCCGCAGATGCGGTGCCGTCGGTCGAGCCGTCGTCTATGACGAGGATCTCGAGCCGGTCCTTGGGGTAGTCGAGCTTCAGGAGGCTCTCGAGCGAGGCGCCGATGTACCTCTCCTCGTTGTACGCCGGCATGATGACCGTGACGAGCGGCGTCCAGCCCTTGACCGGCTCCGGCCTGGAGCGGTACTCGTTGCGGTGGCGCAGGTAGAGCAGAAGGTAGACGTTGACCGTGAAAAGCGAGAAGAACGCTATCGCGTAGGTGAGCAGGACTACCGTATCCATATGGAAAGCCTTTAGGGTAAAAAATATTTAAAGCAGGAGCAGGCTCCTGGCGAAGAGCAGGCCGAGCGCCATCCCGATCAGTATGAATGGGATGAACGGCGGGAGCTTCGTGTACACCCAGACCTCGCTGACCCGGCTCTTCTTCAGCCTGGCGATCTCCTCCTTGGTCAGGAGGCGCTTGAGCTTGTAGCGCTCGATGAGGTCCTTGTTCATGACCTCGAGGGCGAGCACGTCCTCGGGCTCGAGCTGGGACACCGGCATCTCCTCGGCCAGGAGGCTGTTGAGCGACTCCTTGAACATCATGAAGAAGATCGTCGCGAACAGCAGTATCGTTATGAAAACGAAATAGACCGGCGAGAAGAGGAACGAGTTGACATACACCCAGGCGAAGAGCAGGTAGGGGATGAACATCAGGCCGTACACGAGCTTCGGCTTGGCCTCGATCTGCATCAGCTTCCAGCTGAAGAAGGCGAGCGCGTACAGCGCGAACGCCACGCCCGAGAAGATTATGACCGGGAATATGAACGGCATGTTGAACGGCATGTTCGAGAACGACGGGTTGATCGGGAGCAGCAGCATGATGGCTGCCAGGACGAGCACGTCGGCTCCGCCCAGCTGGCCGACCCTGTAGAAGAGGTATCCGATGGCTGAGAAGAAGGCCGCCACCGCCAGCGAGAACCAGAACAGCGTGCCCTGGTAGAGGGCCAGGTTCACGAGGAAGGCCACCCCGAGGAAGCCGTAGAGGAATACGTCCGGGATGTTCTTCTTGTTGAAGAGGTCGTAGTAGGCCGCTATGGCGGTGCCGAGGAAGGCGAGGATGAGCCGTATCGGCTCGCCGGGCATGGCGAGAGAGCCGAAAAGTATGTCTTCTAACATAACATTACCTCAAATGAAACAATATATTGTCTCGAAGCTTTTAAATAGATGCTATTTTCGGGTCCCCAGGCCCATTTCAGCGGTCCGGACGGCCAGGGAGGAGAGGGGACGGGGCACGCGGGCCTTCCGGAGCGCCTTGTCCAGTATGGCGACATCCTCCGGGTGCAGGCAGCGGAGCGCCAGGCAGGAGGCGCCGAACACCGCCCCGGTGAGGCCCATCAGGAGGGCCAGGTAGGCCAGGTAGATGATCTTCGACGAGTAGGGGGCCAGGGAGGCCGGCCCGAACTGGGGCAGGCTGCTCACGAACGAGGAGAAGAAGCTCGAGAGGGCGAGGATGACCACGAACGCGACGGCCCCGGCCGCCGTGATCCGGAACACCTCGCCCTTGAAGCTGAAGCCGAAGATCTTCCTGGAGTAGTGATGGAAGAGGACGAGCATCAGCGCGAAGCTGGCCACGATCGCCAGGGCCGAGCCCTCCATGCCGAGCGGGGGGATGAGGAGGATGTTGAGGGCGACGTTCACCGCGGCAGTCGCGAGGTAGATGCGGAGCTCCAGGCCGATGAGGCGCATGGCCGCCAGGGTGTTGGCGAGCACGGACGCGTAGCAGCGGACGAGGTAGGCGAAGGTGATTATCGACATGGCGAGCGCGCCGGGGCGGTATGCGTCCCCGAAGAGCACGCCGATTATGTCGCCGGAGAACACTATCATTACGATGGCGAGCGGCATCGTCACGAGGAGGGTCCAGCGCTGCGCGGTGTCGGTCGCCGAGCGGATGAGCGAGATGTCCCCCTTGCCCACCAGCCTGGAGATCACGGGCAGGAAGGTGGCCTCTATCGCCGCGGGCAGCACGATGAGGACGACCGAGAGCGCCGACGCGTAGGAGTATATGGCGACCGTCCGCAGCGCCTCCGCCGGCGGTATCAGGTAGCCCAGGAGCACGCGGTCCGCGCTGGCGATCGCGGTGGCGAAGGAGTTGAGGATGCTGAGCATCGCGCCGAAAGGCAGGATCTCGCGCACCATCTCGCCGCGGGAAAGGAACGCGGTCCCGCCCAGGCCCTCCGTGTCCTTCCTCATGTAGGGGATGGAGAGGGCGATGGCGATCACGTGCGAGATGACGAAGGCCGCTGACATCGACAGGACGGACGCGCCGTAGGCGTAGAAGAAGGCGGCGGTGAGCGCGAGCTTGAGGGCGTTCTGCGAGTTCTGCACCATCTGCATCGACCGCATGTCCGTCCTCCCCTGCATGTAGGTGTAGTGGAGGCGGAAGACGCCGCCGAAGAGGATGAAAGGCACGAGCATCCGGATGGCCACGGGCAGCCCCGGGCTCTGGTAAGCCGCGCCGATGGAGTCGGCCGACAGCCAGAGGAATGCCATGAAGAGGACGCCCGCGACGACCACTATCGCGTACGCCGTCCGCAGGAGCGAGAGTATCTTGCCCTTCTCCCCCTTGCCCTCGTAATATGGCACGAACCTCTGCAGCGAGCTGACCAGGCCGAGGTCGCTGAAGACCATGACGATGGTCACGATGCTGAGGGAGAGGTTGAAGAGGCCGACATCGTCCTGCGCCGCCGCGCGCGCGACGAGTATCGCGTAGAGGAATGAGACGAGCTTGAAGAAGACGTTGCCGGCCAGGCTCCAGAAGCTGCCCTTGGCGACCTGCCTGGAGTGCTCGGGGATATCCGCGGCGGCGGTGCCTGCCCCGGCGGGAACGCCACCGCCTGAGTCCGGAGCTCCCTCGCCAGCGAGCCGGACCGGCCGGACGCCGTTACCACTATCATCCCTTTCAGGCGCGTCCGCCCCATCGCCCGATTTCGATCCGGTTTTTTCGGGGGCCTGCTCGGCCCGTGCATCCTCTGCATCAGCCTTCGGGGGGTCCGATGCGGTCCGCGCCATCCGCACTACCTTGAATAGTATTCTATTATGCGGTCCGCGCCCTCCTCCAGGCGGACGCGTGCCTTGAACTTCAGCATTGTCGCGGCCTTCGAGGTGTCGGCTTTCGTGTGGGCCACGTAGTTCTTTATCCGGTTGGGCTCGTATACCGGCTTGACGTCGATCCCGAGCTTCTTGTTGAGCATGGCCATCACGTCGTTGAGCGAGGTGCTCATGCCGGTGCCGACGTTGAATATGTCGTGCTTGTCGTAGCGGACGGCGGCCAGGTTGGCCTCGACGACGTCGCCGACATAGACGAAGTCCCTCGTCTGGGTCCCGTCGCCCAAAATGACCGGGCGCTTGCCGGCCTTGAGGTCCCAGAGGAACTGCGTGACCAGGTTCGCGTACTTGCCCTTCGAGCGCTCGTGCGGCCCATAGACGCTGAAATAGCGCAGGCCGACGCTCCGCACCCCGTAGAGGTCGCTGTAGAGGTGGGAGAGGCGCTCCATCGCGTATCGCCCCTCGGTGTAGAAGTCGGTGACCTTGATGTCCATGTCCTCGCGGTGGGGCGGCTCCTGGCCGTTGTAGAGCGAGCTGGACGAGGCGAAGACGAGCTTCGTCCGGTCGTTCTTCCGGACGTACTCGAGGACCGCGATCCATTCCTCGAGGACCTTGGCGGTGAGGAGGGGGTTCTCCTTGTACATCGGCGAGGACGAATAGACGCCCTGGTGGAATATCGCGTCGAAGCCCGATCCGGCCTTGGCGATCTCGCCGGAGCTCATCTTGAGTATCTTTATCTTGGACTTCACCGCCGATACGTTCTCCTCCTTGCCGGTGTGGAGGTTGTCGAGCGCGGTGACCTCGTGCCCCTCGGCGACGAGCCGCTCCGTCAGGTTAGAGCCTATGAATCCCAATGCGCCAGTGACCAGAATCCTCATGAAAGCACTATCTTCCCTCTTGTTTAAAGCCGTTCCTTTTTCTCGCGCCACAGGCGCAGGATCTCGGAGGAGAGCCTGAAGCGGCCGAGGCCGTCGACCAGCTCCGCCATCCGCGAAGACAGCCGCTCCCGCGAGGGCTGGTCGCCCGCCAGCAGGCCCGCCGCGCCCGAGAGCTCGCCCTCGCCGCAGCCGTGTGAGAGCATCTGCGCCATGCCCATCCGCACGGCATATTCCGCTTCCGCCCCCTCAGCGCCGCATACGAGGATGGAGGGCAGGCAGAAGAAGAGGATCTCAGGCAGGAACGCAGGGTCGGCCACCGCCATGTCGGCCTGCTGGAGGCGCCGTGCCGGATCATCGTCCCTCATCACTATGAACCGCGGGTCGATGCCCACTTCGGACGCCAGCGCCTCGCCTTTGGCGAAGCCCGCGCCGGCCACGACGGTGGCCGTGAAGCTCCCAGGCAGCGCCTTGAGCGCGCGGACGGCCTTCAGGCTCTGGCCGGCCGGATCGTTCCCGAAGGCGACCGAGATGCGCTTCGCCACCGGAGGGTTCTCTCGCCTCTGCTCCTGGAACCGGTCTAGGGATGGAGGGAGTGGGACGAAATCCGTGCCGAGAAGGAGCTCGGCCCCGGAATCCGGAGGGTAGGCGAGGGTGTGGGCGCTGAGCGAGGGGTTGACGACCGCGTCCGCGTCATACGACTTCAGCCCTGCCTTCTCATCGAAGACCGCGAGGAACGCCTTCTCGTGCAGGGCCGAGATGTAGCGTTCGTCGGCATGGGGGTTGTCGAGGATGACGATGTCGGCCGGCCGCTTCTCCAGCTCTTCCAGGGTCGCGTCAATGTCCCAGGCGCCGAAGCTCTCCATCTTCACCAGGGACGCGCCGGCCGAGGTGACGGCGGCCTCCTCGTCGGCGGAGAGCGACGAGAGGAACGTCATCTCGGAATCCGGCTCGGTCTCCTTCATGCCGGCGGCCAGCGCCAGGCAGCGGCGGAGCCCCCTGGAGTCGTGGCTGAGCGAGTCCACCCTGAAGACGATCCTCATGCGCTCACGTCCGTCCCTCGCCGGCAGGTTTGTCAGCCAGCTCCTTGGCCTTGGCCTCGAAACGCTTGAGGAAGCTCTTCCAGGTGAAGTCGCGGAGGACCTTCTTCCGCCCGGCCTTTCCCATGCGCTCGCGCATCTCCGGGTCGGCGGCGAGCGAGATCATCCTCTGCGCCATCTGCTCAGGGCCCGAGACGAGGAAGCCATCCGTCCCGTCGATTATGGTCTCGCGCGGCCCGCCCTCGTCGACCGCGATGCACGGCTTCGAGGACGACATTGCCTCGAGGGGGACCAGCCCGAAGTCCTCGTCGACTGGGGCGTAGAGCACCCCTGAGCAGCGCGAGTAGAGGTCCCGCAGCCGCTCCTCGCTCACGTTCAGCTCTATCGAGACCGAGGGCGGGCACATCGCCTTGATCCTCTTGAGATAATGGCTGTGCTCGGGCCGGTCCGAGAGGCTCCCGGCTATCACGAATTTCCAGTCCGGGAATCTTTTCGCGAACAGCTTGAAGGCCTCGATCGTGTATTCCATGCGCTTCTCGGGCGCGATGCGCGAGGGGTAGAAGAAGAACGGCTCGTACGAGCGGCAGGAGAACCGCTCCGCCTCGACGCCGGGATATAGGACCTCGGACTCGCGGTGCAGGTAGCGCTTCACCCTCGACTGCGTGTTCCTGCTGTTGGCGAATATGTATTCTATCTTGGGGACGACCTCGAACTCGGTCCGGCGGAAGACCCTCACCGATGTCCAGAAGACCGCTTTCGAGAGCGGGTTGCGCCTTTTCATGTGCGACTCGTACATGTCGAACGCCGCGCGCGTGGGCGTGTGGCAGTACCAGAGCACCGGCGAGTTCTTGTGTCGTATCCATTCCGAAGGCGCCTGGTGGCAGTTGACCAGGTCGAAGTCGTCGAGCTTGAGATCGTAGAAATACCTGCCGGCCTCGAGGGATGCGGTCAGCCTGCGCTCGAGCGGGAGCCGGGTCATGAGCCCCCCTTTCATGCTACGCACATCCAGTTTCCCAAAGCCCGGGAACGTCCCTTCGGGGTCGTAGCTCACGCAGTGGATCCTGGCGTCGAAGTGCTGGGCGACCTTGAGGACAACGCGCTCCAGGCCGCCCTTTGTCGTGAGGAAGTTGGTGGCTATGACGAGGCGCATGCTACCGATTCGGCTGGAGAGCTTATAAGGCCTGCCGCAGGAATAACCCCGGTGTCGCTGTGAGGAAGCTGGCTTTCATCGTTGATTACTATCCCTACAGGGGAGGGTATTCCAGCAGGGTCGTGGAGCAGCTCCGCGTCCTCTCGCAGAGGTACGAGGTCCATCTATTATATCTTTTCAGGAAGCCCGAGAGCGAGTGCGTGGACGTGTCCAAGCTCGCGAAGGAGCACCGGATACGGCCGGACGTCGCCGAAAGGAAGGACAGCAGCGAGATGTCGAGGAACCCGCTCCTGCTGCTCGCCCACCCCTCGCTCATCGTCAACGCGGCCCGGAACGCGCTTTTCTGGGGCTCGCCGCTCTATTATTCGCCCTACGTGTCCGAGCGGATACGCGCGGACGTGAGGAGCGTCCTGGAGAGCGAGGGGGCGGACATAGTCTGGGCGTACGGGATCATCGGCTCGCTCATGGCCGGGAAAGCCAGGGCCAAGATGCGCATACTCGACATGTGCGACTCGCGCTCCCTCCTCTATTCGACGCTGCGCGGCATAGAGAGGTCCCCGCTCAAGAAGGTATTCCTCTGGGCGGACGGGCTCCTCGCTCGGCGTTTCGAGAGGAAGGCCGTCAAGGAGAACGACATGGTCATGTACATCTGCGAGAGGGACGGCAGGGCCTGCGGCCTCGCCCCGGCGGATTTCTTCGTCCTCCCCAACCTGCGCGGGCAGGCCGCGGCGCCGCCGAAGGCCCAAAAGAAGACCGACATCATCATGCTCGGGCGCTGGGACTACCTCCCTAACCTCGACGCCCTCAATTTCGCCGTGAGGCAGGTCCTGCCGAAGCTCCGCCGCGGCGTCAGCATGGAGGTCGCCGGAGCCGTCAAGGAGCGGGACCGCCAGGCCCTGGAGTGGGCCTCGAGGGGCGCGTCGAACTCGAAGCTGATAATGGCCGGTTTCGTGGATGACATGGCCGCGCACCTTTCCGCAGCGAGGCTGATGCTCGCGCCGATACGCGCCGGGGCCGGCGTGCAGAACAAGGTCATAGACGCCGCGGAGGCCGGCCTGCCGGTCGTCACCACGCCGTTCTCGAAAAGCGCGATCGATCCCGAGGGGAAGTGCGAGGGCATCATCGCCTGCTCGACCCCTGACGAGTTCGCCGGGGCGATCGAGCGGCTGCTCGCCGACCCGAAGGACGCCGAGCGGCTCGGCGCGTCCACGCGCGCCTTCTACGAAGCCTACAACTCGGCGAGCAGGAAGAGGCACGACGAGCTCATGGCGAGGATAGATGCGCGCGTCGGCTCCTGACTTCATCTTTTTCCAAGCGCCTGCTCATAGGCCCCGACCGTCTTCTGGGCGCAGTTCGACAGCGTGAACCGCTCCAGATGCTTGTTGTGCTCGGCGCTGAATCTGAATCCCTTGCTCATGACGCTCTCCATCTGGGCCGCCATCCCCTCTTCGTCCTTCGCCTTGAGGCAGAACCTCGTCACCTCCTCCGGGATGTGGGCCGCCGCCTTGACCACGACCGGCACGCCGCATTTCTGGGCCTCCATTATCGGCAGGCCGAATCCCTCGAAGCCGGAGGGGAAGGCGAAGAGGTCGAAGCTGTTGTAGATGTCGGCGATCCTTTCCTCAGGGGCGAAGCCCATCCATTCCACGCTCTTGAGGCCGAGGGCGGCCGATAGTTCCATGCAATCCTTGTACCTGGCGCCTTTCCCCCAGAGCACGAGCCTGGATGAGCCGGGGTGGTTCCGCTCGAAGATCGAGTACGCCCTTATCAGGAAGGCGACGTCCTTGTATCCGTCGAACCTCCCTATGTAGCCTATGGTGAATTTCCCGTTCGGCCTGCGCGGTATGGGCTTGAATTTCCCCGCGATGCCCAGCGGCGTCACCACTATCTTCGACCGCTCCACGCCGAATTGCTCCACGATGTCTTCTTTCGTGAGCGACGAGACGGCTATGACCGCATCCGATTGCCTGGCGGCGGCGGCCAGCGAAGGGTTGATGAGGAAGGGAAGGCGCTCCGAGGGCGGGAAGAGCAGGGGGATGAGGTCGTGTATCGTGGTCACGACGGCCTTGTGGTGCCTCCGCCTTATCCTCCCGGTCCATAGGCCGCTGAGCGGGCTCGTGAAATGGAATAGATCGCAATCCACGCTCCTCGCCATGAGGCTAAGGGGCATCAGGAGGAACTGCTCCAGCTTCGCCTTGCCTTTGAACGCGAACGGGTCTTTCGCGGTGATCCCCTCGGCTTCCACCCCTTTCCGCCGCAGCTCCTGCAGGAGGTCGTAGGAATAGCGATCCACGCCGAAGCCGATAGAGGGGTCGAGCGAGAGGGAGACGTAGGCGACTTTCATCGGGACTCTCTCGCGGATATGGGATTTAACCTTATTCGTTATGGCGGCCGCAGGCCGCGAACCCCTCCCTGATTAATAATGCTACGGCACAGAGAAGTGCCCATGGGAGGCAGAAAAAAGCTTGTTGTCCTCTCGAGCTACCCGATAGTGCAGAAGAATTTCTTCGGGGGGAGGACGAGGGTGCTCTGCATGCTCCGCGAGCTCAGCAGGCATTACGACATAAGGATCATCAGCAGGGGCAGCTGGAAGACGAAGGAGAGCAGCCTGCGGAACGATTTCTGCGAAGAGACGATAGTGAGGGACAACATAATCACGGCGGTCGTGAACAAGGCCATCGGGCTCGTATTGGGAGTGGACGCTACCGACCTGATCCGGCGGTACGACCCCCTGACGGATTTCGCCCGCGTCGGAGCTCCCGCGATAGCAGGCGCGGATCTAGTGATGTGCATCCGGCCTTACGCCTGCGGGATGGCCCGGATCGGAGGCAAGCCGCTCATAACGGACTGCCATGACGTGGAGGTCGATGTGAGGCGGCAACTGACGCCGCCGGGGCCGCTGAAGGGGGCGTACATAGGCAAGGTGATGCAGCTCGAGAGGGAAGCCTGCGGCCGTAGCGATGTCCTGCTCACCGTCACGGAAGCGGATTCGGAGGCGCTCTCGAGGATTTACGGCGTCGGGAAGGAGAAGATCGTCGTCGCCCCAAACGGCCTTTACCTGGGGGAGGGGGTATCGAGGGAAGAGGCGAGGCGCAGGCTCGGGATAGGTCCCGATTCGAAGATGGCCGTCTTCATCGGAAGCTCTTACAAGCCGAATGTAGAAGGTCTCGCTTTCATAGCTTCCATCGCCGCGAAGGCGCCGGACGTGCGTTTCATAGCGATAGGGGATGTGGGCGGGGCGTATCGGGGCGAAAAGCCCCCCAACCTCGCGCTGCTCGGCAGGCTCGAGGAGGAGGACAAGGACCTCTACCTCGCCGCATCGGACATCGCGCTGAATCCCATATTCGCCGGCAGCGGTTCGAACATGAAGGTCGCGGATTACCTGTCTTTCTCCCTGCCCGTGCTCTCGAGCAGGGTGGGGGCGCGCGGCTGGGACCTGGGAGAGGATCTCATCGCTGACGGGGAGGGGGAGTTCCTGTCGAAGCTGCGCGCGCTCCTGGCGATGAGGGACCGCAGCGCGCTCGAGAAAAGGATGCGCGGATTGGCCGAGAGCCACCAATGGGCCATCATCGCGGGGAAGGTCCAGGAGAGGCTCGCGAGGCTGTGACCTGCGGGATCAGGGACATGGAAGGCGCGATTGCAGGGGCGCATCCGGCAAAACTATGGGGATCGGGAAGCCCCTGCTTCGGAGAGCCATCGCATGTAGCGGGCTGTTCCTTCTTCTAGCGGCACTTCCGGCTTCCACCCCGCCGCCCTGAGCTTCGAGCTGTCCAGGAGCATCACGCGCACATCCCCGGGCCAGCCCGCCCCCCGATGGCCGCCGGGGGAGATGTGGGCCACCTTAGGCTCCAGCCCCATCGCGCGGCCCACCAGCGCGGCCAGCCCGTCGACGGTAACCTTCTCGCCGCTCCCCACATTGTATGCCTCGAAGGCCGGCTTCTGGGCCTTCCAGGCGGTGATGAGCGCCGAGACGCAGTCTGAGACGTAGAGATAGGACTTGTCCTGCTTGCCGTCGCCCATTATCTCCAGCGTTCCCGGGTCTTTCCGCAGCTTGGCGAAGAAATCGTGGATCACGCCATGCCTGCTCCTTGGGCCGAAGATGTTCGCCAAGCGCAGGGCCGTGCCCCGGATGCCGTAGGATGCCGAGTAGGACGAGAGGTAGGCCTCGCAGCAGAGCTTGCTCGCGCCGTAGTTGCTGATCGGGGCGCAAGGATGGGTCTCCGGCGTGGGGATCGATGACGGGATGCCATAGACCGTGGATGAGGAGGCGAGGAGAAAGCGCTCCACTCCGGCCTTGCGGCAGGATTCCAGCAGCGAGAAGGTCCCGCGCACGTTGCTCTCGAACGAACGCTCCGGGCTGAGCGCGCTCGAACGCACGTCCGATGCGGCGGCCAGATGGAAGACCGCATCCACTCCTTCGAGGTCCTTGGCGAGATCCGAGCGGATGTCCCTCTTCATGAATCGCGCCGCCGCGTTGACGTTCGCCATCTCGCCGGTGGAGAGGTCGTCTATGATGAGCACTTCGTGGCCGGAGGAGATAAGCGCATCGGCGAGATGGGACCCGATGAACCCCGCCCCTCCGGTGACCGCGACTTTCATGGATGATGATTCGTGGCCTTCATTTTAAAGCGGGATTGGGATTGCTCTCTTATGCCCATGGACAAAGGTCCCAGGCGCGGGAAGCTCCTATCCATCGTGATCCCCACCCTCGACGAGGAGGAGAGCATCGGCGCGACCATCGGCGCGATACCGCAGGACCGCATCGGGGAGATGGGTTACGCGCTCGAGATCATCGTCGTGGACGGGCTCTCGAAGGACCGGACCGCCTCGATAGCGGCCTCCCTTGGCGCAAAGGTGATAAGCGAGAAGCGTCGCGGCTACGGCAGGGCATACCGCACCGGGTTCGATGAGGCGAGGGGGGACGTCCTGGTAGCGCTGGACGGCGACGGCACGTACCCAGCCTCCGAGATACCCTCTCTCCTCGGGAAGGCGGAGCGGGAGAAGCTCGATTTCATCACCACCGACAGGTTCGCGGAGATGGAGAAGGGGGCGATGGGCTTCCGGAACAGGGCCGGCAACCGCGTCCTCACGCTGGCCATGAACATCCTTTTCGGCACGCGGATCCGCGATTCGCAGTCGGGGATGTGGGTGATCCGGAGGAGCGCCTGGGAGAGGATCGGCGCTTCAGTGAAAAGCGACGGGATGGCCTTCTCCGAGGAGCTGAAGATAGCGGCCTTCACGATGGGCCTCCGCTGCGCCGAAGCGCCCATCCGGTATTCCGTCCGGGGCGGCAAGCCGAAGCTCTCGCCATGGAGGGACGGCGTCCGGAACCTTTTTTTCCTCTTCAGAAGAAGGCTCCTGGGCTGATGCGCCGGAACGACTCGCCTCCTGACCACTTTCGCCCCGATAGCTTTCGCTCCGATAGCCTTGCGAGGAATGTATGGCGGGTCGTAGGAGGACCGGAGCCGGGTCGGCGCCCGCCTTCGCCGAGGATGCTTCCTCGTCCCTGATGTGGCCATCCACATCGCCCGCCGGCCACCTTTTTTATTTCACGCCTGGCTCATTCGCCGGGGGGTGAGGATGCTCGGATGGCGGATGCTTGAGGGAGGGAGCTACAGGCTCGACCTTCCCCGGCTGAGCGACGAGGAAGAGGAGCTCATCCTCCGGACCGAGAACCGCTACAGGGAGGCGACCAGGCTCCAGGCAGCCGGAAGCGCGGAGGAGAGCGAGCGGCTTGTCGGCCGCCTCCTCGCCGAGTGCGCCAGGGAGGCCGGCCTTTATGTGGGGAGGGAGCAGGAAGGGTACCTGTCGCGGATGGCCTCGATGCACATACACGGGTTCGCCTTCATGAGCGAGCTGCTCGCGGATGATTCGATCGAGGAGATCAGCGTGATAGGTCCAGGGCTGCCGGCCTGGGTGTTCGTCCGGAAGAGAGGGTGGGCGATGGTGAACGCCTGCTTCGAGAGCGAGAAGGCGATCGCGGACATGGCGAACCGGATGGCGCGCGGCAGCGGGAGGCACATCACAATGCAGAACCCGCGCATGGACGCGATGCTTCCGGACGGCTCGAGGCTGCACGCCTCCCTCGGGCCGGTCTCCGCCGGCGAGATGACGATACGGCGCTTCAGGGAATCCCCTTTCTCTCCCCGCGAGCTCGTGGACTCGGGGACGGCAGGCGCGGCCGCCATGGCCCTGCTCTCGATCGTCATGCAGTCCGACTGCTCGGCCATCATCGCCGGCAACACCGCGAGCGGGAAGACGACGACCATGAACGCCCTCTTCGCGTTCGTGCCGGCGGGGGAGAGGATACTGATCGCCGAGCAGACGCCCGAGATAAGGGTCCCGCACCGCCACCAGATGCGCCTCGTGGCGTGCCCCGAGCTGGGGATAGGCCTCAAGGACCTCGTGTACGATTCGCTGAGGATGCGGCCCGACCGGATGGTAGTCGGCGAGGTCAGGAGCGCTGAGGAGGCGGGCGCCCTCTTCGACGTCATCCTCGCAGGCCAGGCCAGGGGCAGCTACGCGACCTTCCATGCCCACAGCTCGCAGGAGGCCCTCTCCCGCCTCCGTTCCCTCGGCGTGTGCCCGGAGGACCTCGGGTCGGTGGACCTGATCCTGATCCAGCGCAGGAGGATGATGTACGATTGCAGGAAGAGGGAGGGGCGGGAGGAGCGGCGGGTGGAGGAGATGGCGGTTGTGGAGGGCGGCGAGGCGAAGGTGATATACAGGCCCGGCTCGCCTCTCGGGCGGTGCGCCCTCCTCGAGCGCGCGGCCGCCGGCTTCGGGCTTAGCATGAAGGAGATGGGGGCCGAGCTGCGCGAGCGGGAGAGGCTGATAAGGGGCGCGCCCGCGGATTTCCCCGGATTCTTCGAGAGGGTGCAGGGCAGCCTGTTCAAGGGTGGGTCCCCCTGATGCGCGTGCTGGGGCGCATCAGCGCCCTCTTTCCTGCGGTCCCGCTCAAGGGCGGGCCTGCCCGGAGCCTCAAGGCCCTGGGCGTCGACGGGCGGAGATACAACGCGATGGCGCTCTCCTGCGGGGCGGCTGCCGGCATCGCCGCGTTCCTGCTCCCAGCGGGAGGTCCGCTCACCTTCCCCTTCGCCCTCCTCGCCTTCGCCGCGGCGTTCGGATTCGTCCTCCTCGTCCCGCTGCTCGAGGCCCGGAGGAGGAGGGCGGCGATGGAAACCCAGATGCCGCTCTACCTGCGCTCGGCGGGGATGTTCATCGGCATGGGGATACCCTTCAGGCGGGCCCTCGGGATGGCCTGCGGCGATGACGAGCTAGGCATGGAGATGCGGTCGGCGCTCCGCGGGGCCGATTGCGGCATGAGCCTCCAGAAGGCGCTCGGCGGCATCGCCATCACATACGGTTCGACCCCGATGAAGAGGGCGGTGGCGCAGCTCATAATGGCGTACGAGAGCGGCGCTTCCGGCGGCGAGATCATGAGGATAGGCGACGACATGATGCAGGCCGAGAGCGGAAGGTCCCGGGAGCTGTCAGCGCGCTGCGCGGTCTTCGGGCTTATGTTCATGATGTCCAGCGCCATATTCCCGACGTTCTTCCTAGTCTATTCGATAGCGGGAGGAGCTGGCCAGCTCTCAGAGCCCTGGAAAGTGAGGCTCGCGATGCTGGTCGTGTTCCCCCTGATATCGGCCCTGATCCTCGCCTTGTCGAAAGCCTCGATGCCGCAGGCGGCCGGCGGAGGCGGCTTGGACCTGGTCCTCCTGGCACCGGGGCTCGCGCTCGCCGCCGGTTTCGCCGTCTTCCCCCAGTACGGCGCCGCGATCATCCTCGCGTGCGGCGTCCTGGGCGCGGCGCTGGCCGCCGGTCATTACCGGCGCGAGCGGCGGACCGAGGAGATCGAGCGGAACCTGCCGGACGCGCTGCTTTCGGTCTGCGGCATGCCGGGCTCCAGCGGCCCGGAGAAGGTGTTCGGGGTGATGGAGGAGGGCGGCTTCGGGGCGCTCTCGGATGAAGCCGCGAAATCCAGGAGGCAGCTGGAGATGAACAACAACCTCGACGCCGTGCTGGAGGACCTCTGGAGGCGGAACCGCTCGCCGCTGCTGAAGCGGGCCGCCGTCATGCTCGGCCAGATGGTCTCGACGCATTCGCTGGAGAGGATGGGCATGCTCGCCGACGACATGCTGCGCGGCTTCCAGGCCGCCCGCGAGCGCAGGGCGCTTTTCGCCATGCAGAAGTACACGCTCATCGCCGGGTCCATCCTCATCCCGCTCATACTCGGCATGGCGCTCGGCCTGGTGGCCGGCATCGCCGGAGATTCCGCGGCGGCGGCCGAGGCGGGCGCGCTCGTCCCGGCATATCTCGTCGTCTACTCGGTCATGGCCGCGATCGCGATCGCTGACGGCGAGGGGAAGGGCTCGTCGGCCGCGATTTATTCCGTCGGGCTCTCCGCGGTCTCGCTCGTTGCGTTCCATTTTATAAACTTTTGACGCTAGGTGTGGATGTGGATGCGATAACAGCAGCAGCGCTCTCGATCCAGAATCCCCTCCTCAGCACGATCGGGCACGTCTTCGACAAGGATTTGGTCTATGTCGCCATAGTGGCCGTGCTCGCCCTCGCCGGGGAATGGAGGAACGAGAAGAGGGCGAAGATATTCTCTTCCATAGTGCTCGCGGTCATCCTGGGATTCGCGGTGAAGCAGATCGTGGCCGAGCCGCGGCCGTGCCTTGGACAACCGTGGTGTCCAACAGACTATTCATTCCCGAGCCTCCATGCGCTGATCGCGTTCACCCTGATGACCGGATTCCTCAACAAGAGGAGCTTCCCCTTCTACCTGCTCTTCGCGCTCTTCGTGTCCTTCACCAGGCTCAACATAGGGGTGCACACGTTCATCGATATCGCCGGCGCCCTTCCCGTCGCCCTCATAGCGTACTACCTGACAGACCTCGCGTGGCCGCGCATAGGCCGTGAGCTCAACGCGCGCTGGCCGGCCGTGTTCAAGCCCAAGGAGGCCGGCTAGATGGACAAGGAGACGGCGAGGCAGCTTTTCCACATAGCGATCGGCGTCTGCGCGATAGCCCTGCTCCTCCTCTGGGGCAGGGGGGCGCTGATAGCGGGGGTATTCCTCACGATAGTCATCGGGCTCTGGCTCATGAACATCAGGCTCCTGGGAGGGAAGGTCCCGCTGGTGAGCTGGTTCGAGGATAGCTTCGAGCGGGAGGATGCGCCGCTGCCTGGCTGGGGCTCGGCCTGCTATGCGGCCGGCGTCCTGCTCACGGCCACGTTCCTGCATGAGCCGGCGCAGATAGCGGCGGTCATATTCTGCCTGGCCATCGGCGATGGAGTCTCCACGCTGGTGGGCCTGCGGGGAAGGATGAAGATACCTTACAACCCGCGCAAGACTGTCGAGGGATCGCTCGCGCTGCTCGTCTCCAGCCTCCCTGCCTATTTCTTCATCGGCCCGCTCGCCGTGCCGCTTGCGCTGATTGCCGCCCTATCGGAGAGCGTGCCGGTGATAGATGACAACATCTCCATACCGGTCGCCTGCACCGCGTTCCTGATGATCGTATGATGATTCTGTTCACGTCCGCGAACGTAGCAAGCGCGAACATGGCCAGGAAGCTGATCGAGGAGCACGGGTTCGAGAAGGCGGACGGCGGAAGCCCCCAGGCCGGAGGCATGGCGCGGATGGAGGAGTGGAGGTCCGGCGCAGTCCGCCTCATGGACACGAAGGCGCCCTCCGTGCTCGAGGTGCCCGCCGACATGGATGCCGACTATGCCATCGTCCTCAGCACGCACCGGAGCAAGATAAGGGAGAAGGTGATGACCGCGCACCTGCCCGGCAACTGGGACTCCGCCGAGATGGGCGGAAGCCCCAGGACCCTCAACACGGCGCCCGCCTCGAGGCTGAAGTTCCTCATCCAGGAGATCGGCAGGGAGGCCGGGCGCATCGGATGGAAGGCGACGCTGGAGGCGGACCACCACGGCCCCACCGGTAAGACCCCGATGATATTCGCCGAGATAGGGAGCACGGAGGAGGAGTGGAAGGACGAGGAGGCGGCCGGAGCGATGGCGAGGGCGGTGATGGCAGGCATCCGGCGCGAGGGGACGCGCGAGGCGTTCTTCGGAGTCGGCGGGGGGCATTATCCCAAGGATTTCACGCGCATCGACATGGAGGGCGATCTCGCCTGTGGCCACATCGCCCCGAAGTACGCGATAGATCGGATGGATTACGCCATGTTCAGGCAGGGGATCGAGCGGAACGTCGAGAAGGTCAGCAAGGTTCTCGTGGTGAAGGACGAGACCAATTCCGCCCAGAAGAGCAAGATCGAGGGCTTCGCCGCAACGGCCGGGGTCGGCTTCGAGCTCATCTAGGGGAAGCCTCCCTTATCCTGGAGAGGAGAGAATCCCTGATGAGTGCCAGCGAGGGGTTCTCGACGAATGCGATCCCCCCGCGCTCGCTGATGGATGCGGTCTCCTTCGAGAGGGGGATCGTGCCCAGATAAGGGACCCCGAGCCTCCGCGCGGCTTCCTCCCCGTGCGAGCCGAACACCTCGCCGCTCATGTTCTCGAGCAGCCCGAGCACCTTGACGCCGAGCTTCTTCGCCATCGAGCACGCGCGCGCGGTGTCGAGGAGCGATTCCTTGGTGGGGGCGCTGACGAGGATCAGCCCGTCGAGGGCCGAGAGCTGCATCGCCGAGAGCGGGACGTCGGCGGTGCCCGGAGGGAGGTCTATCACGAGGAAATCCAGCTCGCCCCACTCCACCGAGCCTAGGAACGTGACGAGCATGTTGTGCTTGATCGGCCCGCGGATGATTATAGGCTCCTCGCTCATCGGGTTCAGCAGCGCCGTCGATATGACCTTCACGCCATCGTGGACGACCGGGCTCACCCGCCCGGCCTCCTTCGCGGCGATGCCTTTCATGGCGAGGAATCTCGGCACGTTGGGGCAGTCTATGTCAGCGTCGAGAATCCCGACCCGCAAGCCGCTCCGAGCGAGCGAATAGGCGAGGTTCACGGAAACGAAGGTCTTCCCCACCCCGCCTTTGCCGCTATGCACGCCGAGCTTGTAGGCTCTCCCGAGCCGCTCCGCCGCCGACCTCTGGTCGGAGAAAGGGTTGTCCATGGCATGATACGAGGTTGAGGGTTTTTTAATCATATGAGGGATAATCAATGCATGAAGGAACCAGGAGCGAAGGATGAGGAGATGCCGTACCGGCCGGGCAGGACGCCGGAGATCCTCGGGAGCGTCGTAGGGAGGGGCCCTCTCCAGGGGTGAAGGGATGGAAAAGAAGTTCCAGGCGCCGAAGCCGGTGTCGGTCGGCGACGTCGTGGACGTCTCCATCGAGAGCGTTGGCGGGCAGGGCGACGGCATAGCCAAGGTGGAGGGCTTCATCGTGTTCGTGAAGGAGGCGCGCAAGGGCGAGCGCTGCCGGGTGAAGATAACCGACGTCAAGCGCACTTTCGCGGTCGGAGAGAAGGTCGGGCCGGCCTCGCAGAAGAGCGAGGAGGTCCAGGAGATGGACGACGAGACCGAGGGTGCCAAGGACGGGCCTGCCGGATGATTCCTGATGGGATTGTTATCTTATAAAAAGTATATAATCGCGATTTCTATAATTATCGGCTTTCTGTTCGTCTCACTTGGCGCTTTGCGGGAATATTCCGATTATACCGAACACAGCACCTGGAGACCAGTCATCGCGAACGTCAGCCATTACGATCTTTTCGCCCAATCGAGCTGCAGCAGCGGCACCTGCACTCATGCGGATATCGACTATGATTATGCGTATGACGGCGCCCAGTATTCTGGCCACTGCTGCGGAAGCGACGTCCGATGGGACAGCATTCAATTTCAAGGCTTGGTGAACGGGCACCAGACGATCGAGGTGTCAGTGAATCCGGGTAACCCCGCCGAGTCCGTGATAAGCTCCGTCATCTTCATCGATGACGCACCGTTCCTGATATTTTGCGGATTGCTGGTGCCTTTCGTTGCCTTCCTGTATTTCGCCGTATATGAAAAACTTTTGAGAGCAAAGAGCGATGCGTTAGGATCGATAGGTCCCGCGCTGCAGAAAAACGGGTTCGTGAAGATACCCGATTACAAGGAAGCGTGGAAGGGAACCTACAAAAACCGTGAGTTCACGGTCGTACTATTTTCCGTCGGCAGTCTTTTCGAGGATGTCGCCGTGCAGCTCACATCGCCTAATAGAACGGGCGGTTTCGTCTCGATAGTACTAAACAGCAAAAAAGACATGGAAGCGTATAAGCTGGGCGACATCTACGAAAGACTGGATAGAATCGGTTTGCTGTCACAGATTTGGAGGAGCGGCGGGTCCAGAGTGGATTTCGGGACGATTTTGGAGATGGCGGCAAACAAGGAAGGGAAGGCGCCGTGGGTGCTGTTCAATATAGACGACAAGAGGGCGTCGTACATCTTGCCCGGCTCTCTCCTGAACGAGAAGTCGTTTATCGAGTCACTCGACATAATCTGCGATACGATGGACAGGCTGGGCACCTGATTCATCCAGTCAGCCAGAAGTTCACGAAAGCGAGCAGCAGCACCAGCGCCACTAGGCCCAGCCCCACCTCGACGTGGTTGAGGGTCGAGAGCCCGAACGAGCCGCTCGGCCTCGAAGGCTGCGCAGCCGCCGGCGTCCCTTTCTCGCTGAACGAGGCGTTGTAGGAGAGGTAGCGGCTGGAGAGCGAGTCGCTGAAGGTCGCATTCCTCAGGAAGCTGTCGTTCACGGTGAGAGAGAGGTTGTTGACGCCGGGCGCGAGGCCGGGATAGCTGTAATTGAGCTCGTACGAGTAGAGGAACGAGCTGTTGTTGTATTCTAGCGGTATCGGGCGGCTCAGGTTCACGCGCTCGGAGGCGTTGCCGGCGGGAGTGAGGTTGGACCAGATCTCCTGAAGGCCGTAAGGCCCTTCCGACACGGTGTAGTTGCGCAGCCACTCCTCCTGGACCCGCTGGCCGTTGAACCCGACCGCCGCGTAATACAGCGGGCTCTGGGACAGCACCACCATGTCGAAGCTGTTGCTCATGATCCACTGCTCGCGGAGGATCGGCGAGCGGAGGAAGAAAAGCTTCTTCGTGCCGCTGACCGTGAAATTGCGCGAGAGATTGACCGGTATCGAAGCCGAGAGGTTGGTGAAGTTGTCCCCGCAGCTGCTTCCGCCCTCGAAGATGCGGTTGTCGATGACGTAATGGAAGTCGACCGAGCCGGTGAGGTTGACCTGCAGCTGCTCGGCGCCCGATGAATCCTCCATGGCCGCGAGGACCGCATCCGGCACCTGCAGGATGTTGGAGTCCATGGACACGTTCTCCGAGACGTTCCTGAATGAGAAGGTCGCGTTCACGTCGTAGACCGCAGAGCTGCTGTTCTCGTATTCTGCGCAGAAGTCGGTGTCGAAGTCGCAGCGCCAGGAGGTCTCGTCGGTCATCTGCTCGAACCAGTTCCGGTCGCAGGAGAAGAGCGGCGTGGAGCCGGGAAGCGAGGTGAGGTGGCCGAGAAGGTAGCCCCTTGCGACTATCACCGAAAGCCCGTCGGCCGGGGATGTCGAGTTGTCGACGAGCAGGGAGATGCCGGCGATGTCCATGCTGGAGTTGACCGGGATGCTCTGGTTGTAGTCCCCGAAGCGGGCGACGACCGAGGAGTTCTGGGCCAGGGCCGGGTCGAAGCTGTCGTCGAGCGAGGAGGCGAGGCCCAGGTTGTAGTCGCTCACGTTGCCGGCTGGCGGCGGGGAGAAGCAATGGATGGCCGGCAAGATGACAAGCAGGAAAGCGATCGCCGCGTATCTCATCGGTGTGATTGCTGTGCCGGGGCTTATAATCGTTTCAGAGCATGTCGCTGAGCCGGTCTATCGCCACGAAGCTCAGCATGTCGTTGGCCTGCATGACCAGGTACCTCGCGCTCTCTGGCCTGCCGAGGGATGAGAGGATGCCCTTCTCCTCGCTCTTGTCGTCGACGACTATGACCGCCTTGCCCGCGAACTTGTCCCCGAAGAATCCGATCTCGTAGTCCTTCGTCACGAACTTGCCATCCCTTTCGGTGAAAGGCGTGCCGCTCTCGATCAGCTTCTCACGCACCATCCTGCTCAGGACGTTCCGCCGGACGTCGCCCTCGCCCTTGAGCTGGTAGTAGTCGCGGTGGCTCTCGAGGTAGCCGCTCTTGACGAGCTTCTTGAGGATCTCCTCGACGTTGCCTTCCGTGACGTCGGCGCCGTTGGTCAGGTATCTCTTGAGCGACACCGTAAACTCCTGGGGGGTGATCGGCGCCGGCCCGATCTTCATGTCCTGCCTTATGCGCTGGAAGCTCTCGAGCGCGCGGTCGACCGGCAGGGTTATCTCCTGGCGTATGTAGCTGGCGCTGTCCCCGAAGCGGAGGCTGTAGGTAGGCCTGCGGGTCATCCGCGCCCCGAAGTACACGCCGAGCACCAGTATCAGGCCGGGTATGCCGTAATTGATGTAGAAGGTGAGTAGCGACGACTGCTGGTTGTTCACGACCACCGGTATCGTGGAGCCGGCGATGTCGAAATAGAACGTGTTCTGGCCGGGGTCGAGCTTCGCCGGGACCACAACCGCCCCGCCGCTCACGTAGAACTTCTTCTTGCTCGAGTTGCCCAAGGAAACCATCGCCTCGGTGTTGTCGAGCGGCTCCCCGTCCACGGTGACCGAGAAGACATACGTGACCCCGCTCTGGCTGACCAGGTTTATCTCCAGGTCGCGCACCTGGAGCAGGCCGCTCGCGATGACGCCGGAGTTGTCGTCCACCGTGATGACGTAGTCGCCGGGGTCGTTGAACTCGAGCTTCTTTATGAAGACGTTGGCGTCGGTGACCCGCATGAGCTGCTCATGGTCGACCGTCTTCCCGTCCTTCTTTATCGTGAGGAACGCGGTGCCGTTGGTGGCGTTGAGGCTGAACTGGAGCTGGGACTTCTCCCATGGGTAGCGTATCGCGGGGTCGGGCACGAGGGTCTGGTTCACCGGCTGCAGGTAGGGCGAGTCGTATATCCCCTTGAGGTCGTCGAAATCATAGACGATCCTGAAGAAGCCGGAGCCGTTCATCGGGACCACAGCGGATTTGATCGAGGAGCCGCTTATCGACATGTTGGTGGTGTTCTGTACCATCCAGCCGTTGTCCAGGATCAGCTGGTCGAGGGTGAAGTTGCCCCGGTCCATGAAGTCGTTGAGCGTGCCGTTGAACTGCACCAGCCGCTTCTGCTGCTGGGGGGTGAGGGAATCATACCAGCCGAGCTGCTTGATGCCGCTGCTTATTATCAGGTTCCGCTCGCCCATGTAGATGATCTCGCCGTTCGACGAGTTCTGCTCCAGGTTGAAGAGGACGTATGAGGGCATCGCCCCGGTGGGCACGATGTAGATGTCGTTGCCGATCCTCGGCTCGCTGCTCACGGTCACGTTGAACCCGTAGGCGCTCAGGGCCGAGAGCCTGTCCACGAGCTCAGGCAGCCGATCGGCGTCCACCGCGTTGCTGTCGTTGATTATGACGACGTTCCGCTTCGGCTGGCCCTGGTAGCTGTAGAGGGTGAGGTTCCCGTCCCCCCGGTAGTTGAAGACCGCGTAGCCGTCCTGGCCCGCGGTGCCGGTCTCGAGGACCGAGAAGGTCGTCGGCGAGCGCTCCGCTATGAAGCCGGCCCCTCCAGAGAGGAGCAGGTAGCCGACTATCACTGCCATTATGAGGAACAGGACGACGACCAGGCCCACCAGCACGTTCTTCATTTCCATTGAGAACCCCTAGATCTCGAGACGCGTCCTCTCGAGGAAATCCATGTCGTTGCGGTAGAGGTCCCGGATGTCCTCGAGCTCGAGCAGGAGCATGAGAGGCCTCTCGAGGCTGAGGCCCCAGGCCAGCACGGGGCAGTCGCGCCCCACCAGCGGCTCCACAACCTCGGGCCTGAACATGCCGGCGCCTCCGAGCTCGAGCCACTGCTTGCGCTTCTCGAAATACACCTCTATCTCCAGGCTCGGCTCGGTGTAGGGGAAGAAGCTCGGCCTGAACCGGATCTTCTCGAAGCCTAGCTTGCGGTAGAATTCCTTAAGCACGCCGAGCAGGTCGGTGAACTTGGCCCCTTCCCACACGATGATGCCCTCGACCTGGTGGAACTCGGCCAGGTGCTTGTAGTCGGTAGCCTCGTTCCTGAAGACCCTCCCTATCGCGAAATATTTCCTGGGCTTCTTGTCCCTTATGCCGGCCACGTAGTGGGCCGAGAGGGCCGTCGTGTGCGTCCGGAGCACCGCCCTGGACGCCTCCTTGGGGTCCCAGCGGTACTTCCAGCCCTCCTCATGGGCCTTCCTGACGCGCTCGACCATCGCGCGGTCGGCCGGGAGCGGCATCTCGCCCTTGAGGTAGAACGTGTCGGCAAGCTCCCGCGCAGGGTGGTCCTGTGGCTGGAACAGGGCGTCGAAGTTCCAGAAGGAGCTCTCGACGAGGTTCCCTTCCATCTCCACGAACCCCAGCTCGCTCATTATCCTTTTCATCTTTCTCGTGATCCTGGTGACCGGATGGCTCTTCCCCAGGGCGGCGTCGCGGCCAGGCACGTTCACGTCGAGACCGCCGGAGGGCTTCTGGAACGCCTTGCCGGTGTACGACACCACGACCGAGCGCACGGTCTTGCGCTCGAGCAGCCGCCGCTCGAAGAGCTCCTCCTCCTTCTCCAGGTCGTCGCACTTCCCGCCCGCCTTGAGCGCCTCGTACGCCTTCCGCAGGCGCGCCTCCTCGGCAGCGACCTCGGCCTCCCCGGCCTCGGGCACGAGCTTCCCGCCCTCGATCGTCACGAACCCCTTCACCCGGGCCCAGCGTATGCCGATGGACTTCTCGGCCGGGCTGAGGTCGGCCAGCGTGGCGCCGGAGAGGGCCTTGCGGAACACCGAGGCCTCAGGGAACGCGGATGAGGCGTATCCCTCGAGCTCATGCGTCGGGATGCCCCGGACCTCCTCGCTCGTCTGGGTCTCGACGAACCCGGAGGATTTGAGCGATTCCACGATCCTCCTGACGCTGTCTTCGGGAAGATCCGCCATCTTCGCGAGCTGGTCGAGCCGGACTTTCCCCTCCTGCTTTATCAGGCCGATCACTATGTCTTCTCCCTTGTACATCACTCTTCGCCCCTGCGTTTGGCCATTATGATATAGACGTATGAGCCTATAAGCGCTGCCAGGAGGACCACGAGGGCGATGCCCTCCGGCCCGCTGAGCGCCTTCTCAAACCAGCCGAGTATCCCGCCGAAGAAGTCCGACACCTCCTGGTCTATGCTCTCCTCCACCTCGAACACGAGCGAGAACTTGACCAATACGATGTCGTTCCACGAGAAGCTCGGCACGTGCGCCGGCAGCGTGACGGACCGGTCGGTCGGCTGCGGGTTCGCGTCGAGGGTCACGCTCTGGTCGGGCATCATGATCGTCAGGTACTGCTTGTCGTTGAGTATGATGTTGCCCTCCGGGGTCGTCGTGAACGACAGGGCGTTCGGATTGATCGTGTAGCGCGTCGTGCGCGGCTTGTACTTGTCGATGCTGAAGAGGCCGGTGCCGTTCACCGGCAGCCCGGTCCGGTTGTCGAATACCGGATAGGCGTAATAGTCGAGTATCAGCTCCCCGTGGCAGATCCCCTGTATCGGGTTGCACTTCGTCCTGGGTTGCGGCCGCAGGCGGAAGTCACGGACGTCGACGACGGCTGTGTTCACGTGGAAGCGGGCGTCGCTGAGGTTGGTGTTCGTGGACCAGAACGAGAGGTCGTTCGACGAGATGCCGCTGTCGTATATGCTGTTCGAGTAGTTGCCGAACATGACGAACTGAATGCTCTCGTGCACGTGGGCGCTGCCGTCCGACTTTATGTCGCTCACCATCACGTCCACGCGGTCGATGAGGAAGTCAGCGCTGGCTAGGGCGGCGACTAGCAGTAGGATGAGAGCTGTCCTCATGGACTGAACTCTCCGTCAATCTATATAAATATACGTCAGGCTAAACCTCTCATGAAGCACTCTATTTCTACGCTTGGGAGCCACTCCGCGCTCGATGTCTGCGAAGGGGCGAAGAGGGAGGGGTATGAGACGGTGGTCGTGGCCCAGAGGGGCAGGGAGAGGACCTACCTGGGCCCTTACAAGTCGAGGAAGCGTGGCGGGCGGGAGGTAGGCGTCGTCGACGAGCTCCTCCTGCTCGAGAAGTTCAGGGATATCACCAAGAAGGAGAGTCTCGATTTCCTGAGGAAGCGGAACGCCGTCTTCGTGCCGAACCGCTCGTTCTCGGTCTATGTCGGCTATGACGCGATAGAGAAGGACTTCGACATCCCGGTCTTCGGCAACAAATACCTGCTCCGCGCCGAGGAGAGGGACGCGCCGAAGAACCAGTACCATCTGATGGGGAAGGCGCTCATCCGCACCCCGAAGAAATTCGACTCGCCGAAGGGGATCGACCGGCTCTCCATCGTGAAAGTCAGCGAGGCGCGGCGGTCTTACGAGAGGGCGTTCTTCCTCGCCGACAGCGAGGAGGAGTATGTGGAGCGGAGCGAGGCGATGATCAGCGACGGGAAGATAACGAAGGAGGCGCTCGCCAAGGCCACGATAGAGGAGTATATCGTGGGCGCGCATTTCAACCTCAATTTCTTCTATTCCGGCGTGCATGAGGAGCTGGAGCTGCTCGGGGTGGACACGAGGAGGCAGACAAACATAGACGGCTACCTCCGGATGCCCGCCGACGTCCAGCTCGAGCTGCTGAAGATGCGCCAGCCCTCCACCATAGAGGTCGGCCACATAGCCTGCACCCTCCGCGAGTCGCTCCTGGAGCAGGCCTTCGAGATAGGCGAGAGGTTCGTGCATGCCGTCGAGGGCGAGTACAAGCAGGGATTGGTGGGCCCCTTCGCGCTCCAGGGCGCGTTCGTCGAGGAGGAGGGCGAGAAGTTCGTGTGCTTCGACATCTCGCTGCGGATGCCGGGCTCACCGGGCACCCGCTTCACGCCGTACAGCGAGTATCTCTTCCGCGAGAGCGTGAGCTTCGGCAGGCGCATCGCGATGGAGGTCAAGGAGGCCGAGAAAGCGAAAATGATGGACCGGATCACGACCTGAGGCCTTCCGTGAAATGTGGCCATTAATGTAATTTTATAAATTCTTCCCTCCAATCATTATCCTGATGGGAGGGTCCTATTCAAGCCCGGCGCTCCGGCGCTTCGTCGATTCCGTGGAGCGCGAAGGGGCGGAGCGGGTCGGCAGGATGCGGAAGGTCTACGAAGCGGACCCGACGCCGGCCCTCAAAGAGAGGATAGACCGCGAATCCGATTCACTTGAGAGGAAGGTCAGGGCCCTGCGCCTCGCGCACGAGCGGTTCGAGAAGGTGATGGCGCCCACCGACGAGGAATTGAGGATCGCCGGCTCGAACGAGCGGATCGGGCAGCTCGTGGGAGACCCCCAGCTCATCGAGCGGATAAAGAGAAGGAAGATGGGCCGGCAGGAGTATCACGATCTCCTCTACGGCCCTGACATCATCAAACAATGAATGGCCGGAGGATCAGTAGGGGTTCGGGCTGTTGTTCCCGATCCGGAACTGCTCCAGCATCTTCGTGGCCTTGCGCGGCTTGTCGACGTGCAGGGCGAATATGCCGTCCGAATGGTCCGAGGAGAGCATCGACATCTCGGTCACGCTTATCTTCTCCCCTTGCAGCATCTCGGTGATCCGGCCCATGGAGTCGTTGGCCACTTTTATCACTATCGCGTCCGGGTTCGTTATCCGGAAGCCGTTGCGCGACAGCACGTCCGAGGCCCTGTGCGGGTCCTTCACCTCGAGGGCTATGACCGCCTTGCCTCCCAGGACGTCGACGGAGAGCCCGTCGATATTCATGTTGGATTTGCCGAGTATGTATGAGATGTCCGCTAGCAGACCCACTCTATCCTCTGACACGATAGTTACTGACTTCATCTTATCACCGCTTATAATAGCTGGACCAGATCGCCGCTTATGGCGTCCAGCGCCTTGTACGTCTTATAATCGTCCGTCCGTCCGGCCATGAACGCCCTCACCTTCGCCTTCGCCAGCGACTTGACCACCCTCATCTTCTCTGGCATGCTCAGCGAGAGCTCAGGGTCCTTCAGCAGGATGCTTATCTGGGACGCGGCATCGACAACGACGCCGAACCTCGTAGGGTCCACATAGGCCGTTTCCATGGCCGATGTCAACGCCAACAATTTCTTCCTTGAAATGCTTGCACTCGTCATAACCATCCCCCCACCCGTATCATACTCGTTTTAAGGCGTATATATATGTTTCGCGGATTTTTAGGTGAAATTAACCATGTTCTTTATAAGTTTTGTGCAAACATACATGAAATTTCTGTTACACGGTTAAGAATGAACAGATTGTTAGGCCGCCCGAAAACAAAAAACACTATAATGGTTGCCGGACAGAGGCATCCATGAAGATAGTCATAGCGGACCAGATGGAGGATCCCGTCGTCAAGTCCATAGGAGGGCTAGGTACTGTCGTCTACAAGCCGGCGGACCTCAAAGGCCAGCTGAAGGACGCCGACGTGCTGATAGTGAGGAGCGCGACGACGGTAAGCAGGGAGCTGCTGGCCGGGGCCGGGCGGCTGAGGGTAGTGGCGAGGGCCGGAGTCGGCCTCGACAACGTCGACCAGAAGGCGTGCGCCGAGAGGAAGGTGAAAGTGCTCAACACGCCCGGAGCCTCCACCAACGCCGTGGCCGAGCTCGCGATAGGGCTCATAATAGCTTCCATGCGCAACGTCCAGAAAGCCAATGCGCAGATGAAAGCCGGCAGGTGGGAGAAGAAGGCCCTCACCGGCTCCGAGATAGAGGGCAGGACGCTCGGGATAATAGGATATGGAAGGATCGGGGCGGCGGTCGGGAAGAAGGCTAGCGCGCTCGGGATGAAAGTCATCGCATACAACCCTCCGCCCAGGCACGAGGACGGCATAGCGGAATTCGTCGACGACCTGGGCGATTTCCTGGGCCGGGCCGACGTCGTGAGCCTGCATGCGGCGCTCACCGACACCACCAGGAACATCATGGACCGCGACTCGATCGCGAAGATGAAGGACGGAGCTTACCTCGTGAACACGGCCAGGGGAGAGATGGTCGACGAGGATGCCCTGTACGATGCAATCAAGAGCGGCAAGCTCGCCGGAGCGGCCATAGACGTGTACCGGCAGGAGCCGTACAAGGGGAAGCTCTGCGAGCTCGAGAACGTCTTCATGACCCCACACCTCGGCGCCAGCACGAAGGAGGCGCAGGAGCGGATAGGGGAGGAGCTGATCCGGCTGCTCAAGGCCGAATTGAAAGTCACTGCTGATTGACCGCGTCCAGGGAGCGGACGAAGAGCAGGATGTGGTTCCGCAGGCTTTGACGGGCCAGGCGCGGATTTTCGATCGCGACGGACATTTCGTCCCCGCTGCCGCTCACAATGATCCCATAATCGGATGCAGCCGCCGCACCCCTTTCGGCGCTCGATTCGAGCAGGCGGTAGATCTCGGATTTTATCGCGCGGTCCATGACCTGCCTGTCGCCGCCGAAACGGATCTGTTGGGCCTTGGCCGTCATGCGGCCGTCCGCGTGGGCGTCGTCGTGGAGGGATTCTGTGATCCCTTCGATGAAGGCGCAGAAGCCTTCGTTGGCCGGCTCAGCGTAGAACCTCTCGGCCGCAGGGCTGAGGTCCGGGATAGGCTGGGATTGCCGGGGGGCCTGGGCGGACGCATCCGAAATGGGCTCGCTAAGGGCAGGTATCCTGAAGCGCTCCTGATGATGCGACGCGCGTTGCAAGGAGGCCCCGGCGTAGAATCCTGCAAGCGTGCCGGCGACGAACGCCCCCGCTACCAGCTTTTTCGATGCCATGTTATAATCAGTGTCAGGAAGGTATTTAAACCGATTTCCGGCCGGCCCGCTTGAGATGGTTCCTGAACCATTTCGCGGCGAGCTTCGCGACGGCCTCCAGGGTCCCGGGCTCCTCGAAGAGGTGGGTGGCGCCGGGTATTATCTCCATCTCCTTCTCGCACTGCATGTTGTAGTAGGCCTGCTTGTTCAGGTCGATGACGACATCGTCATCGCCGCCGACGATGAGGAGGGTCGGCGCCTTCACCATGCCCAGGTACGACATCGCCAGGTCGGGCCGCCCGCCGCGCGAGACTATCGCGCTTATGCCGCTCCGGGCGCCGGCGGCGGAGATTATGGCCGCGGCGCTCCCTGTGCTGGAGCCGAAATACCCGATCTCCAGCCCCTTCGCCTCGGGCTGCTGCCTCGCCCACTTGGTGGCGGCGGTGAGCCTCTGCGCCAGCAGCTTTATGTTGAAGCGGTTCTCATAGACGTAGTCCTCTTCCTCGCTGAGGAGGTCGAAGAGAAGGGTGCCTATGCCCTGGTTCCGCAGCTCCCTCGCCACGAAGTTGTTCCTCGGGCTTTTCCTGCTGCTGCCGCTCCCGTGCGCGAATATGACCAGGCCCCTGGCCCTTTTCGGGACCACGAGGATCCCCTCGAGCATCATCCCGTCGATAGGGATACGGACGAGCTTCTCGGCGGGTTCGGCCATCTTAGGCCTCTACTTCCGCCTCGACTGTGTCGCTTTCCACAGTGGCTAGCACGTCGTCCTTCTCGTCCTTCTTCTCCTTCTTCTCGGCGAAAGTGCCGGCCATCGTCCCTTTCGGGTAGACGACCACGTCCTTGTGCTTGACGGGGAGCTGGAGCTCCTCGGCCAGGCGCACGAGCTCCATGGTCGGGATATAGAACCTCGACACCAGGAACGGCACCGTGCCGGCCGGCGTCTTCTCCCGGACGACCTCCATCCGATGGCTCTGCCGCAGGCCCTGCACGTGCACTTTCACGTCGACATAGCCGCGACGCAGTATCTCTTCCTTGCTGATCATGTTCCCTCCTCCCCGGGCGGACCCGGGATCATTCCCACGTTCCTACGCCTTCGAAAAAGACCATGTCCGGACCGCGCTTCACGCACGCGGTCTCGCCTTTTTTGAGGCGCCTGACGAAGATGCCGTCGGTTATGAAAGCGCAATCGTTTCCGACGGTTATCTCGACTTTGCCCTCTTCGGGCAGGATGTGTGGGGAGAAAGCTCTTTTGTAAGGACATATGGGGACTAAGCTTATTTTCCTTTCGGATGGCCTCAGCTTCTCCCCTCCGGCCGAGAACGCGTATCCGGTCGAGCCCATCGGCGTGGAAACGATCATCCCGTCGCCCTCGAACTGGGTCTTGCTCTCCGGCCCGGCTCCGGACACCGAGAGGTCCATCTCGGCCACGCGATAGTGCGTTGCGTGAATGACGACGTCGTTGAGCGCGACCGAGCGTTCCCCTCCTATCGCGCACTCGAGGGTCATTATCCTCTGCGTGCCGCCCGCGAGGGCCTTGAGGGCCTTCTCTTTCCAGTCGCTGTTGTGTATCTGGCATATGTAGCTCTTGTCGCCGCCGATGCCGAGTATCGTCCCCTCGAGCCTGCCCTTGTGGTTTGCGTAGAGAATCGTGCCGTCGCCGCCGATGCAGATCGTGGCTTCCGCCCCTTTCCGCACCGCGTGGTGGCCGGCGTCTTTGAGGAACTGGAGCAGCTCGCGCGCGAGCGCTACCGCCCAGGGCTTCTTGGGATTGGCGATGATTTTTATCCTCATGCGAATCTGTTGGGAGAGAAGTTTTTTAGATGGCTAGGGGCCCCTATTTTTCATCAGCTGCTGGAACTCGTCCTCGGTTCTCACCATCTTGGACAGATCCGTGACCAGCTGAGAAAGGTCGATCAAACCGACCGCGATCAATTCGCTCTCTGTGAATTCACCGTTCCGGCCTTTTGGGCCGGCAAGTTTCTCCCGCACCGATTTCACGAGAGAGACGACACCATCGCGTCCGTGTTCTTCGATGAAAGCACTGAGGAACATTTCGTATTCGCGCTTGGCCTCCTCCAGCCGCTCCCGGGTTGGCTTCACGGAACGCTTCAAGCTATCAATGGTCGTTCTGATGCTCTGATAAACATCTGGGGCAGGGGCCAATGCGGAATCACGATCCTCCGCTTTATGCTTTGAAAATACCCTTGGGTCGCCTGACCGTATGGAATCTTTCAGCTCTTCTTTTCTTTTGGGATCGAAAATGGAGCGTATCACGGAAGGATGTTTGTTAAAATGGTATTTAATGCTTTGTTTAGGACCAGAATAAGAGGATAAAAAGGAAAATAAGAAAATAAAGGAAGTTTTTGATGAAACTTTTTCCTAAAAAGTTTCAGCCCAGGACTTCGAGGTCGGAAGAGTAGTTCGGCATGGCCGATGTCTCTTCCTCGCCGACCGAGCTGCCAGCGACGGACGCGCCCTTCACGCCGGTAACGATGGCGACGATCTCGAGCTTGCCCTCGTAGTTCTGCATGATCCTGGCGCCCCACTTGACGTTGGCCTCGGCATCCATCTTCTCGGTCACCCACTCGCCGGCCTTGATGGCGTCGCCGAGCGTGAGGTCGCTGCCTCCGGTGATGTGGATGAGCGCGCCCTTGGCGCCCTCGAAGTCGACGTCGAGGAGCCTGTTCTTTATGACGCCCTCGGCGGCCGCCTTGACCTTGTCGTTGCCCTTGCCCTCGCCGACCGCGATGAAGCCGACGCCTCCGCCTTCCATGATGGCGCGGA
>JAWOLP010000033.1:0-22195 GCA_033853355.1 Candidatus Micrarchaeia archaeon
GACCACCGCTACATCTGCAAGAGCTGCTGGAGCAACATAAACAAGCGCAGCATGTTCAAGAGCGCGAACTGATTCTTTTTCCTTTCCGCGATGCCGGGCGGGATTGGCCAGAAGCCATATCTCTAGCGGCAAGCATAGACAGCGTGCGAGGGGGACCGGCAGACGCGACAATGAGAGGCTCGTTGCCCTGGACGACCCCGGCTCGATGCGCCCGGCGAAAAGGGGCGGGAGGTCAGGCCTTCTTCAGCGCTATCTTGACAAGCCTTCCGTCGATCGTGTACTCGTTCATCTCCTTCTGGGGCGCGAATCGGACCGACTCGGCGCTGACCGCGTCCGCGAGCTCTTTCTCGTGCTTCTTCAGTATCGCCTCGAACTCCTTCTCGACCTCGATCGAGAGGTCTATCCGGTCGGCCTCGACCAGGCCGGCCTCCTTGCGCATCATCTGGACGCGGCGCTTGACCTCGTTGAGCAGGCCTTCCTCGTAGAGCGACTCGTCTATCTTCTTGTCTATGTGGACAGAGCCCATCGTGAAGGCCGAGCTGGCCATGTCGAGCGGGGGCTTCGCTTCCACGGTCTTGACCTCCTTGGCGTTCATGAGGCTCAGGACTGTTTCGGAGAAGGAATTCACCGAGTCGATTACCTCGTGGGATTTCGTCTCCACATACAGGGTCCGGACCGGCCAGCGCACCTTTATCCCCGCCCCCTGGCGTGCGAGCAGCCCGGCCGAGACTACCTCTTTCACGATCTCCATCTGCTTCTCGTGGAGCGAGTTGACTTTCCCCTCGTCCTCCTGCGGGAGCTCGGTGAGGAAGAGCGACTCCGGGCCCTCGTGCTTCCTGAAGAACCTCTGGTAGAGGTGCTCGCTCAGCATCGGGCTCAGGCAGCCCATCATCTTGAGGGAGGCGAGCATGACCGTGTAGATGGTCCAGAGGGCGCCTTCGGCGTTCTCGCCGCTCTGTATCCTGTCCTTGGCTATCTTCATGTAGAAGCGGCTGACGTCGTCCACGAGGAAGGCGCGCAGGGCCTTGGAGGCGCGGTTCAGCTCGTAGGACTCGAACGAGGAGCGGAACTCCTTGAGGGTCGTGTTCATCCGGCTGATCATCCATTCGTCGATCGTGGTCAGCTCGGCCTTCTGGATGCGCTCCTTCGGGTAGAACCTCTCCAGGAAGACGACCATGTTCAGGGCGATGTTCAGGTCGGACGTGGCTTTCTTCATCTCGTCCCAGCTGAACTTCAGCTCCTCCCATATCGTGTTGCTGACTCCCCAGAGCCTGAAGCTGTCCGCGCCGTACTTGTCGAGTATCTCCTCGAGGGGGACGAAGTTGCCGACCGACTTGCTCATCTTCTCGCCTTTCTCGTCGACGAAGAAGCCGTGCATGAGGATCCTCCGATACGGGCAGGCGCCATAGCGGACGACGCCGGAGCCCAGCAGGGAATAGAACCAGCCGCGTATCTGGTCCTGGCCTTCTATGATGAGGTCGGCGCGCTCGCCGTACGCCTTGGCCTCCTCCGGCCGCAGCGAGGCCCATATCGCATTGCCCGAGTCGAACCAGACGTCTAGGACGTCCGGGATCCTCGCCATATCCTGCCCGCACTCGCACTTGAGCTTCACCTCGTCTATGTAAGGCCGGTGGAGCTCTTTCACAGGCGGCAGCTCGTCCTTCGAGCCGACGACCCGGACCTTCCCGCACGAGGCGCATTTCCATATCGGGAGCGGGATCCCCCAGTACCTCTGCCTGGATATGCACCAGTCGGGGGCGTTCGAGACGAACTCCCGGAAGCGGTCCTTGGCGAAGTCAGGGTGCCATTCGGTCCGGTCTATCTCCGCGAGCATCTGCTCCTTCATCTTCGATATCGTTATGAACCACTGCTTGGTGGTGAGGAAGATGAGCGGGGTCTTGCAGCGCCAGCAGTGCGGATAGCGGTGGCGTATGCGCGACTCGTGGACCAGCACCCCCTCGTCCTTGAGGATCTCCATGACCAGGGGGTTCGCTTCCCTCACGTTCTTCCCTGCCAGCTCGCCGGCATCCTCGGTGTAGTTGCCCTTGCCATCGACGGGCGAGAACGCCTCGATGCCGAACCTCTTTCCGATAACGAAGTCGGCCGGCCCGTGGCCGGGGGCGGTATGGACCAGGCCGGTGCCGTCCTCGAGCGTGACATACTCGTCGCTCAGCACGACTTTCCTGTCCGCGTACTTGTGTATCTTCTGCTGGAAGGGATGGAGGTATTTGAGGTCCTTCAATTTCCGGCCCGGGAGCTCCTCCATGACCGCGGCGCTCTTCCCGGTGATGGACATGAGGTGGTCGAGCCGCTCCTTCGCGACTATCCAGACCTCGCCGTCGACCTTCGCGCGCACGTAGGCGAAAGTGGGGTGCACCATGACCGCCATGTTGGCCACCAGCGTCCATGGGGTGGTGGTCCAGACTATGAGGTACTCGTTCTCCTTTCCTTCGAGCTTGAACTTCACATACACGCTCGGGTCGGTCTCGTCGTCGTACTCGAGCTCGTAGTTGGCCATCGTCGTCTCGCAGCGGTAGCAGTAGGGCAGCACGTAGATGCCCTCGTGGAGGAGGCCGTGCTCGTTGGCCATCTTCATGGTCTTCCAGGAGGAGTCGATGAAGCTGTCATGGTAGGTGATGTAGGGGGTGTCGAAATCCATCCAGACGCCGAGCGACTGGAACTGCTTGCCCATGATCCCGACGTACTTGGTGGCGAAGCCCTTGCACTTCTCGACGAACTTCCCGATGCCGTACTTCTCGATGTCGCCCTTGTTCGTGAACTTGAGCTCCTGCTCGACCTTGACCTCTATCGGCAGGCCATGGGTGTCGTAGCCGGCCTGCACCCGCACGTCGCGCCCGCACATGCGCTGGTACCGGCATACGGCGTCCTTTATCGTCTTGTTCCAGCCGGTGCCGGGGTGTATCTGTCCGGTCGCGTACGGCGGGCCGTCGCAGAAATAGAACGTCTCATGGCCCTTGTTCTTCTCCTTGGCCTTCTTGTATATCCCGTTCTTCTCCCAGAAATCCAAGACTTCCCGCTCTACCGCCCTGTGGTCGTACATGATCCTTCGCACCCAAATAGCCCGCCAGCGTTGTCATTGCAGGCGGTCGAATAGCAGTAGATAGGCATGGAAAGGATATAAAAGACACGTCCCACAACCGTATCATGGCGAAGCGTGAAAAAATCTACACGGACTCGGAGACCGGATGCTGCAAGCGGTTCGACCCAGGCCCCTGGGACGGGAAGACCGTGACCTTCAAGGACAAGCTCTTCCTGCGGGAGCGCACAATCAGCTTCCTCCACATACCTCTCAACTTCGGCTCGGTCATGGCGCGGAGCGCCGAGCGCATTGCGGACGCCGGGGCGCTCCCGGAGCAGCCCCTGATGCTGAGCGACGAGGGCTCCCTCTGGGGGTCGGACGTCTACATAGCCGTGAGCAAGGAGGTGCCGGGAGCGAGGATGGAGAGGGTGAGCGGGACGTTCCTGGCCAAGGTGTTCGAAGGCCCTTACAGCGACATGGGCAAGTGGGTGAAGGAGATGCGTGCTTTCGTCGCCGGGAAGAAGAAGGAGATGAAGAAGCTCTACTTCTACTATACGATGTGCCCCTCCTGCGCCAAATACTACGGCAAGAACTATGTCGTGCTGATGGCCGAGGTCTGAAAAGCCCCTTTTTAAACACTTTTTATCATTATCCTCGACATGAGCACCGCTTATCGTTCTTTGAGGATGAGGGCCGCCGGGGCCGTCCTGGCCGCTTCGCTGAATTTCGGGGGATGCGCAGGGCCGATGGCCGAGGGGGCCAGGCCGTCACAGCCCCAGGCGTCCGTGCAGCAGGCAGGGACCGGCGAGCAGGAAATCGGGCAGATAACGCTCGTGCCCAGGGGCTCCGACCAGCTGGCAAACATGCAGCCTAGCGTCCAAGGGCAAGCGCAGGGCGGTTATTCGTCTTCCACCGACCCCTTCGCCATGGATTCGCGGATGCAGGGGATAGCCTCGAGCCTCAGCGGCGACAGCAGGGCGGTCGCCCAGGCTTTCTTCAGCAGGTTCCACGCCGGAGGGAGCGAAGGCGTCATTGTGATGCGGATGGAAGGCATGCAGCCCAGGACGGCCTCGGAAGCGCTCGCGAGCGGCGGGGATTGCACGGACCTCTCGACGTTCGCCGTCCCGATACTCCGGGCCAAGGGCGTGAGCGGAGGGGTGCTGGTCGTGCATTTCGAAAGCTCGCCCGCAGGCCACGAGCACATGGTGCCGTATGTCAACCTCGGCGGCAGGGAGACGGTATTCGACCTCCAGGCCGGCGCGCTTGGACAGACGGCCCAGGGCAGGTACACGATCGTCATGAGGATGACGTTCGACCAGTCCGCCGAGATGTACCACCGGGAGATGGGCGACTGGTTGCGGGACAATTCCCAGCCCGAGCGGGCGATCGCCGCTTACACGCAAGCCCTCCAGCTCTTCGACGGCGACGCCTACGCCCACCAGAACCTCGGCGTGCTGCTCGAGAGGGCGGGCAGGATGGACGAGGCGAACCGGCACTACCAGCGGGCGGCCCAGATCGACCCGTCGCATTATCGGAGGGACCAGAGGAGGGGGACTTACAACGAAGAGGTCCAGGCCGCCCAGCAGGCCATGGACAGGCAGGACTGGGCAGGCTGCGTCACCCATCTCCAGAACGCGCTCAACTCGGGCGAGAGGATATCCGCAACCGAGCGGCGCACGCTGGAGCAGAGCCTCTCGGCCTGCAGGCAGAGGGCAGGGCAGTAGCCGCGCTCAGCAGGACGATATCGCTTCCTTCAGCTCGGCGGCGGACTGGAACCGCTTGTCCGGATCCTTCTCAAGGCACTTCATGACGAGCCGGCTGACCGCTTTCGGGACCGCCGGAGCCGCCTCGGAGAGGGGGAGCGGGGCCTCGTGGACGATCTTGAGGCCGATCTCCATCCACGCCTCGGCGATGGGCTTTTCCATGTCGAGGACGAAGGGCGGCTTGCCGCTGAGCACGTGGTACATCAGCGAGCCCATGGAATAGATGTCGAGCCGGTGGTCGAACTTCCTCCCGTACGCCTGCTCGGGAGCCATGTATTCGGGCGTGCCCATCAGCGAGCCAGGCATGGTCGTGAACTTTTTACCGCTTCCGGGCGGGAGCTTGGCCAGGAAGAAATCCGTCACTTTCAGCGAGCCGCTCCCTTCCTCGATCACCACGTTGTCCGGCTTCAGGTCGCGGTGGATGATCCCTTTCGCGTGGATGGCTTCCATGGCATCGCACAGCTGCAGGAAGATGCCGCGGGCCTCTTCCCACCTCATCGGGCCTCCGGAATCGACCCGGTCGCCGAGGCTCCGGCCGTTTATCCGTTCCGACACCACGAGGACGGTATCGCCGGCCTCCACGACGCGGAGGACTTTCTCGACATGGTGGCTGTCGAGAGTGCGCGACGTCTCGGCCTGCTGGATGAAGCGCTGCCGGGTCTCGGCCGTTTCCGGAGTGGAAAGATGGGGCGCGAGCATCTTGACGGACACTTCGGCGCCGAGGACCGTGTCCTGCGCGCTGAACACAGAATAGGAGCCACGCTCATCGCCGTGCGAGGTGCGCATGGCGAGGCCGGCGTTCTCGAACACCCTCCGCAGCTGCTCCTCCCTGAGGGAGGAGAGCATAGGCGGCTCGCTGCTGGGGCGGCATCTCTGCGCCCGCTCTTCCGGGTGGCCGGACTTGGGGCCATCCCCTTTCATGTGACCAGTCATGTGGTATTAGATGTTAAGGAATAATTAAAAATAGGCTTACCGCCGCTACGCGGCGCAGGAGCGGGCTGGGGGGTCAGAAGACCTTCTCGCCCACGTACACCTTTATGCCGCTGGGCGTGACCTTGAAGGGCACGAGGTCGCGCGAGTGGTCGGTCCCCCGCATCTTGAAGACCTCAAGCGCCCTCACCCTCCGGTCCTCGCGGTCGAGGTTGTAGAGGTTGATGATGCCGTCCATGACGAAGTGCTCTATGTCGAACCTCATGTCCTCGCGCCTGGCGCTGCTCGCCTCGACGGTGGTTATGGTCGTCACGTCGAGGTTGCGCAGGAGCGAGAGGAACTCGAAGAGGGTCTGGCGGTACTCGATCTCGCTCTTGAACGAGAGGCGTATCATGGTCGCGGAGTCGATGACCGCCCTCTTTATGCCGTTGGAGGTGATGCGGTCCTCGAGCAGGTTCGCCACGTCCTCCAGGTCGAGCTTCTCCGGCTTGACGATCTCCAGCTTCTTGTCGGCGATGAGCTGGGCGGTCTCGGTGAGCAGGGGGAAGGTGCTCTTCATGTTCTCGATGATGTCCTCCTGGGTCTCCTCGAGGGTGACGTAAAGGCCGCTCTCGCCCATCTTCGCCCCCTGGTAGAGGAACTCGAAGCAGAACGATGTCTTTCCGGCGCCAGGGCCGCCGTACAACGCCACGTGCCGGCCTGTCGGGATGCCGCCGTTGAGTATCTCGTCCATGCCTGCTATGCCTGTCTTGACGCGATCCATATGACCACTTGCCAACATCTAGCCGAGAAAATTTATATATATTGACCAAGACAATCCCCTGATGGAAAGCGATATCCTCCCATGGACAGAGAAGTACCGGCCGAAGAAGCTGGATGAGGTGGCCGGCCAGAAGGAGACCGTGGAGAGCCTCAAGGCCTTCGTGAAGGCCAGGAACATGCCCAACATGCTCTTCGCGGGCCCGCCGGGGGTCGGGAAGACCACCTGCTGCCTGGCGCTCGCCCACGAGATCTATGGCGAGGGGACAGCCGGCAACTTCCTGGAGCTGAACGCGAGCGACGAGCGCGGGATAGACGTCGTGCGGGGGAGGATAAAGGACTTCGCCCGCTCGGTCTCGCTCGGCGACGCCCCCTTCAAGCTCATATTCCTCGACGAGGGAGACGCCCTGACCGCGGACGCGCAGCAGGCGCTCCGCCGGACGATGGAGGCCAACTCCGCCGTCACGAGGTTCATCATATCCGCGAACTATTCCTCGAGGATCATCGAGCCCATCCAGAGCAGGTGCGCGGTCTTCAGGTTCGTGCCCCTCGACCACAAGGACATGCGCAAGGCCCTCGAGCACGTGGAGAAGGGGGAGAAGCTGAAGGTGGACGATAAGGCCTACGAGGCGATATTCTACGTCTCGGAGGGAGACATGAGGAGGGCGATGAACATCATGCAGGGCTGCGCGATGCATTCGGCGCACATAACCGAGGAGCTGGTGCACAAGACGAGCAGCAGGGCCACGCCGAAGGAGATAAAGGACATGGTCAGGCTCGCCTACGACGGCAAGTTCCACGAGGCCCGCGAGAACCTCGACAAGCTCATAATATCCTACGGCCTCAGCGGAGAGGACATCCTTTCGCAGGTCTACCGGGAGATACCCAGGCTCGACGTGCCGGAGAAGCAGAGGATGAGGATGATAGAGATAGTCGGGGAATGCGATTTCAGGCTTGTCCAGGGCGCGAACGAGAGGATACAGATAGAGGCCTTGCTGGCCCAGCTGGCCTGCGTCAAAGGATGATCGGATGAAGCCCGCCCTGGCTGCACTCGAGCTCCTGGCCTTCCTCATCCTAATCGCCGGCCTCTCGAGCGCGCTCGTCGTAGGGCCGGTGATTTACGAGCAGAAGGATTTCGGCAACCTCGGCGACAGCCAGTTCACATATTCGCTCAGCGCCGACTGCAACGCATCCGTGATAACCGCCGTCTTCTACAACGGCAGCGCCGAGAAGGTCGAGGGAGCCAACGTCCTCCTCAGCTACGTGGATTTCGCCCAGCCCCTGCTGGCCAACAAGATGACCGACAAGGACGGCACCGTCCTCCTGAAGCTGCCCGGGGACGTGAGCCTGATGAGGGGCCTCTTCATAATGGTCGTGCAGAAGAGCGGCTTCAAGAGCAAGGAGATCCATTTCGACCTCTACCCGTGCCTGCATAACGGCTCGCTCCCTCCGAAGCCTCCGCCGCCCCCCAAGAACAACTCCACCGGGCCGCTTCCGGTCGTGACCGTCGTGGGGGACGAGGGGAACATCGACATATCCACCCCCCAGCCTCCGGCTTCCCAGAACGCCTCCCCCCAGGGCGGCGCGAATGGCACGAACCAGAGCGGCACGCCGGCCCCGGGCCCCCAGCTCCCGGGCATCTGCCCTTCGGCGCTCCTCCTCCCGTCCATACTGTTTTTTAAAATCAGGTCGAGATAGCAGGTTCATGAGGCTGCTTTTCATGCTCATCTCCGCCGCCCTGCTTCTAGGCTGCACCGGCGGAGGCGCCCCGAAGGGGACCCAGGCTTCCTGCAGCTGCCCCTCGGACTACTCGCCGGTCTGCGGCTCCGACAACCACACGTATTTCAACAACTGCACGGCCCGTTGCGCCAACGCGTCGGTCGCCTATGCCGGCTCGTGCGCCCAGTGCGAGGACAGCGACGGCGGCAAGGACCCGCTCGTCAAGGGGACGGCATCGGCGGGAGGCCTCAGCTGGACGGACACCTGCGTCAATTTCACCTCCGTCGCCGAATACTTCTGCAACGGGGACCTGGTCTCGAAGGAGAACATGGACTGCCCTGAGGGGACCGAGTGCGACGACGGCGCCTGCGTCAAGCCGCAGGCCTCCGCGAACTGCTCCGATTCCGACAACGGGCCCGACCCATACACCCGGGGGACGGTGACCGCCGGGGGCGCCTCGTTCACGGACTACTGCACCGCGGACAAGGAGCTGGTCGAATACGACTGCGCGCAGGGCCAGGTGGCGCAGACCACGTCCCCCTGCCCGAGCGGAAGCAGATGCGACAGCGGCAGGTGCGTCCGGGCCAACCTGCGGTGCGTGGGGAGCTCGAACAAGTCCGACATCTTCACGGCCGGCGACCTCAACGTCAGCGTCAACCTGGTCTCGATGGAGTTCCTCGACAAGTGCCTCGATAACCAGACCATGAGGAAATACTACTGCGTCGGCGACGATTATGCCAGCGAGGACGTCACATGCCCGCCGGACTACCAGTGCCTGGACAGCGCCTGCAGGCAGATAGGGTGCAGCGACACCGACGGCGGCATCAACATATACCAGTCGGGCGCGGTCACCAAGGGCTCTTCCATATACAGGGACTACTGCATCGGCTCCGGAGGCGGAGTGGAGTATTATTGCTCCGGCAACCAGGTAGCCAACGCGTCGTTCAACTGCCCGGGCGGCTATTTCTGCTCGGACGGCACATGCATGAAGTGATGCCATGAGACATATCCTCCCAGCCCTCGTCGCGGCCCTGCTCTGCCTCGCCCCGCTGGCAGCGGCCTTCAGCGTGACTCCGGATTATCTGGGGATAAAGGACACGGGAAATCAGAGCCTGCCGAAGATGGACGTCTCGATAACGCTCGACTGCGACACCAAGGCGGCCACGATAACCGTCACGTCGAACGCGACCGGCCTTGCGGTGCAGGGGGCGAAGACGTACATGTTCTACACCGACTATGGCTACAACGCGCTCCCCAACCCCGGGACCACGGATGCGGACGGAACGGTTGTCATGGACGTCACCGGCAACATAAGGTACCTGACCGCCCTCTTCGTCCTGCGCACCGACGACCCGTCCTTCCAGTCCAGGGAGATAGAATACACCTACCAGAAGTGCTTCGGGCCCCAGCCTCCCCCGGCCCCTCTGCCGTCGCAGAACCAGACCAATGGCACAGGCGTTCCGCCGGCGGAGAACAACACCACGACAGCGAATTCGACCGCTCCCGCCAACACGACGATCCCGGCCAACACCACCCCGGCTGCGAATGGGACGATTGGCGCGAACGCGAGTGGAAACGCATCGAACCAGACAGGGAGCGGCCAGAAAGCGCCATCCGCATGCCCGCTGCCTGCCTTGCTGCTAGCGCTCATTTTCCTTAAAGCGAGGTATTGACATGAGGATAGAGGAGGATTTCCTTGGGAAAGTGGAGGTGCCGGACGGCGCCTACTACGGCTCCTTCACAGCCAGGGCGGAGAAGAACTTCAGGCTCAGCGGCGAGAGGGTGCATCCGGAGCTGATAAAGGCGGTCGCGCTCATAAAGAAATGCGCCGCGAGGGCGAATGCGGAGCTGGGGACGATGGATCCCAAGGCCGGCAAAGCCATCGAGGCCGCCGCGCAGGAGGTCATCGACGGCAAGCTGGACGCGGAGTTCGTCCTCGACGCGTTCCAGGCCGGCGCCGGCACGCCCCTCCACATGAACGTCAACGAGGTCATCGCGAACAGGGCGGAGGAGATCCTGGGAGGGAAGAAGGGCGAATACCGCCTGGTCCACCCCAACAACCACGTGAACATGGCCCAGAGCTCGAACAACGTGGTCCCTACCGCCATAAGGATCGCCTCGCTCAGGCTGACCGCGCGTGCCATCGGGGAAGCGCGGCTCCTCGCGAAGGCCTTCCGCCAGAAGGAGAAGCGCTACTCGAAGACACTGAAGATAGGCAGGACCCACCTCCAGGACGCGGTCCCGATGACGTACGGGCAGACGTTCGGCGCCTGGGCGGCCGCCATAGACAAGGACATCGGCGCCATGGAGAGGGGCTCCGAGTGCATGCTCGAGGTGGGGGCCGGCGGCACGGCGGTGGGCAGCGGGATAACGGCGCACCCGGAGTTCAGGAAGAGGCTGGTGGCCATCCTCCGAGAGGAGAGCGGGCTGGACCTGAGGCTGCCGGAGGACGGCTTCGAGATGACCCAGGACATGAACGACTTCGTCACCCTCTCCTCGTCGCTGAAGCGCTACGCGGTCACATTGGGCAGGATAGCCAACGACCTGCGCCTGCTGGTCTCCGGCCCCAAGGCCGGCATCGCCGAGGCGGTGCTTCCCGAGGTGGAGCCGGGCTCGTCGATAATGCCCGGGAAGGTCAATCCTTCGGTCCCGGAGGCGGTGGACATGGCCTGCTTCCAGGTCACTGGGAACGACCTGTCGGTCTGCCTGGCCGCCCAATCCGGCCAGCTCGAGCTGAATTTCGCGACCCCGCTGATAGCCTACGACATCTTCCAGAGCGCCGAGCTGCTCGCGAGATCCTCCTCGATGTTCAGGATCCACTGCATCGAGGGCATGGAGGTGGACGAGAAGCGCACAAGGGAGAACTTCGAGCGCAGTTTCGGCTATGCCACCGCCCTGAACCCGTACCTGGGGTACAAGCAGGTGTCGATGCTGGTGAAGGAGGCCTACGCGTCGGGCGTGAGCCTGAAGGAGCTGGTGGTGAAGAAAGGCATGATGGGGAGGGAGGACCTCGAGAGGGTCATCTCCACGGCCACAGGGCCGAGCGTCGTCGACAAGGAGATAATGAGAAGGGTGAGGAAGCCCCAGCCCTGAAATCAGGCGCTGGTCCGCTTCTCCACCGGCGACGGATGCGCAGCCTTGGCCTCGGCCGTGGGCAGCGCGCGGGTGGTGAACGTCTCCGGCCTCGGAAGGCCCATGCGGTTCCCCTCGCAGTAGCGGATCGCGTCGCGGGACATCTCCCTGACCCATTCGTGCGGGTCGCGGTCCCTCGAGAGCCTCAGGACCGGAAGGTAAGCCGATACGTCGTGCCCCCTGGAGGCTGCCATCTCGAAGGCGTTGGCGCTGCTCTCGCGGACGAATTCATCCGGTTCGACCGGGATCGCGTGGCCGTTCAGCCGCAGCTCAAGCCGTTCGGCGAGAAGCGAGAGGAGGCTGTGCGCCTTTTCCATCGGAAGCGGCCCCAGGAGGGCGTATTGCGCCCCCGCGGCGGCCTCGCGCCTCGCTTCGGCGTCCGGACTGGCCATGTTCCCGATTATCCAGTCGATATTCTCGACCGCGCTTGGAATGTCTCTGAGTTTCATGAAAGTATCACCCGATGCTTGTTACCAGTGGCAGGTTTGGAAAAAACCTAATTAGCGCTGGCTGTTTGGTAATCCTATTGTGGGCGCAAGGGTTTATAAAGATACCTGAATTTTGCTAAATTACCACATCTATCTCCGCCCGCCCACGAAGCGGGGCGCTCAGATAGCCCCTTTCACGCTCTCGAATATCCTCTTGACGATCTTCCGGTCGAAGACGTCCGGCACGATATGGTCCTTGGTGGGCTTCTTCACCGCGCCGGCGATGCCCTTGGCGGCCGCGATCTTCATCTGGTCGGTTATCCTCGTGACCCGCAGGTCGAGCAGCGCTCGGAGGAATCCTGGGAAGCAGAGCGAGTTGTTTATCTGGTTGGGGTAGTCGCTCCGGCCGGTGCCGAAGACGTCTATCCCCAGCTCGCGCGCCTGCTCCAGCGAGATCTCCGGTATCGGATTCGAGAGGGCGAAGACGATGCTGGGCTTGCGCATGGCCTTTATCGTCTCCAGGGGTATGGCGCCCGGCTTCGATGCGGATATTATCACGTCGGCGCCGCGGAACCCGGACAGCGGGCCGTTGTAGCCGGACGAGTTGAACTCCGCCAGGGCGAGCTTGTATTCCTCGAGGTCCGACCTGGCGAGGCTGATGGCCCCGTGGCTGTCGAAGACGACGATGTCGCTGAATCCTGCGGCGTGGAGGAGCTTGGAGATCGCGAACCCTGCGCTTCCGGCCCCCACGATCCCGATCTTCACCGCGGGGAGGTCCTTGCCCTTCCCGACGGCTTTGAGGGCGTTGTAGAGCCCTGCGAGCGCCACGATTGCGGTCCCATGCTGGTCGTCGTGGAACACCGGGATGGGGAGCTCCGTGGTGAGCCTCTTCTCTATGTAGAAGACCTTGGGGGTCTCTATGTCTTCTAGGTTGATCGCCCCGAACCCTGGGGATATCGCCTTCACCGTCCTGATTATCTCCTCAGCGTCCTTGGTGGCCAGGCAGATGGGGAAGGCGTCTATGCCGGCGAACTGCTGCATGATTAGGGCCTTGCCTTCCATCACCGGGAGAGCCGCCTCGGGGCCGATGTCGCCCAGGCCCAGGACCCTGGTGCCGTCGGTGACTATCGCCACGGTGTTGGCCTTCATCGTGTAATCGTAGACCAGCTTCCTGTCCCTGGCGATCTCCATGCACGGCTTGGCCACGCCTGGAGTGTAGAGGGTGGAGAGGTCCTCGATAGACTTGATTTTGGCCTTCGGCCCTATGAATATCTTCCCGCGGAGATTCCTGTGGACGTCTAGAGGGTCTGCCATCTTCGATCAGCCTCGTGAGTGCTGATGATATGCTTCAACAGTTAAATAACCATCAGCCAAGGAACCGGATCAGCTCCTTCGAGAGGATCTCCGGGGCCGCGGAATGCCCCTGGCCCGGAAGGATTGCCAGCTCGCCTTTCGGCAGGGCTTCGGCCAGCCGCTCCATCGCCTCCCGCATCCATTGCGGGCTGGAGCCTCCGGCGAGAACGAGCGCCGGGATCTCCAGCTTTGAGATCCCAGCCGGCATCTCCCCGTCTCCGGAGATGATGACGTCGTATTCGAGCGTGGGGGCGAGCGCGAGCAGGCGCTGCCAGTGCGGGGCGGCCTTCATCCTGGAGATCATCTCGTCCTGGAAGCCCAGGGCCTCCTTGAAGAAGATCGCCAGCGCGTTTTCGCGATCCCCCTTTTCGATGGAAGAGGAGATCCGCTCGGACAGGCCGGCATGAGCGTTCCGGTCGAAAGGAGGCTCGTGGAGGACCAGCCGCTCGGCCTTGAGGCCTGAGAGCACGGCGCGGAGGAGGAGGATGCCTCCGGACGAATGGCCGTAGAAGGAGGCCGTGCCTTTCGCGAGGGCGGCCACCGCCTCGAGGTCGTCGATCTCTTTCTCGACCGAGTACGGCTTGGTGTCGCCGCTCCCGCCTCGGCCGCGGCGGTCATAGGAGATGACGGTGAAGCGGGGCTCGAGGTACGGCAGGAGGGGGACGACTGAGCCGTGATCGCTGAGCGCGCCGTTCACTATTATCAGCGCGGGCCCGGAACCGCTCTGGTAGCAGGCTATCCTGGTCCCGTCCTTCGAGATGACCTCCATAGGATCAGCCCAGGAACTTCCTCTTCCAGGCAGCGGCCTTGATGTCCTCGGCCAGGTGCGCGTGCCTGCCGGCCCTGTAGTTCTCGTATATCCTTTCGGTTATCTCCGCGTAGTCGTCGTCGGGCTCGAAATCTATCCATCCGAGGACCTTCGTGACTCCCTCCCGGACCTTCGGGCTCATCCTCCCCAGCACCGACTTGTTGATGTAGCGGGCCGAGTCCTGCAAATCCTCATCGATCTTCGTGTAGAGCAAGTGCAGCTCGTCGAATTCCTTCTCGCTGAGGGCCGAGAGGCCCAGGAGCTCGGGCGGGATGCCGACCGAGTAGAAGGATGCGCAGAACTTGATGGCCCGGGGGAGGGTTATCCCTTTCATCGAGCGGGAATACCCGAAGAGCCCGACGTGGAGCTTCCTGGCGCGCCTCCCGGGGACGAAGGCGGATACCCCGTTTATGAGGTCGGCCATGTCCTTGAGCTGGGACTCGTATTCCTTCACCATCTTCCGTATCAGCGCCTTGGCGCGCCCCTCGTCTATCGGGAGCGGGGGCCTCCTGTGCATGTGGTTGAGCATGTCCACGGCGTTCACGACGTCGCGGAAGGGATGGTCGTACTTGAAGGAGGACTGGACCGTGTAGGTCTGGACGCTCGGATACTCGTCGCCGCAGTTGCTCACGTTGTTCGGGGTGAAATTGCCGCGGAACGGAGCGCCGCCGACGCCTATCATGGGCAGTATCGGGGTGCCGCTGCGCTCCTCCAGCCCGCTCAGCCTCTGCAGGGCGATCTTGGAGAGGAGCACCGCGCTGGCCGCGCCGTAGTTGAGCGCCGGGTCAGAGCGCGCGAGGAAGACCCGCTGGTATTCGAGGTCCTTCCCCTCGATGTACTTGCCGACTATCGAGTCGCAGTTCGAGATCGACTCCATGTTCTCGAGGAGCGGGATGACGTTTATCTCCTCCGGCTGGAAGTCTCCGACCCATTCCTTGACCGAGATCCGCTCCTTGCCCAGCCTCGTCCCCTTCTGGCCGATTATGACCTGCTCGTAATAGCTGCGGACGCGCTCGAGCTCGAGGTGCGACGTGGTCATGGGAATTATGACCTCGAATATCGGCGCGCAGTCGATGCCCGCGGTCCTGGACACGTCGTAGGCGCGCGGGATGCTGTGGAGGGTCTCAAGGAGTATCTTGCCCTGGGCCTTCTCGACCGAAGGGTTCGGGACGCGGTACGTCAGGCTCAGGTCGCGGCCCAGCCTGCGCTTGGAGAAGAACTCGAGGTAGCGCGAGAGGAGCTTCTCGACGACCTGGTTGTCGACCTCCTTGCCTTCCGAATCCCACATCTGCTCGGTGCAGCCCAGCTGGGAGAACACGAAGAACGCTTCCTTCACCTCCGCCTCCCCTGCCAGGACCTCTGAGTCCGAGAAGAACGGTGTGGTTATGTTGTCCGGGTGCTGGGTGCTCATGCACCTTGGAACTTCCCTCATCCAAACGCCTCTTGGATGAGGAACGAGGGCGTGGTTTAAATAATTTGCTCTGGTAGTGCTAACGACCGTTGCATGCAGGTGGAAATTTGATAGAGAGCATAAAGAAGACGTTCAATTCCTTCTCCAAGGGGCCTTTCCTCTTCGTCTGGAGCTCCATAATGTACATCTTCATGCTCTTCGTGTTCCTCTTCGCGTGCCTTGCCCTTCTGCTCGCCTACTTCCTCACCCTCTCCGTGTTCAACACGCCCCTGGACACCGGCTCGCCCCTGACGCTGGCCGTGTTCGCGGTCATAGTCCTCATATTCATGTTCTTCGCCAACGGCCTCAACGCCGCGCTGGCGCGCGCCTACCACTCGGCGTTCTGGAAGGAGAAGACGAGCCTCACGAGGTTCTACTCCTACGCCCTCGACAAGGCGCCTGAGATGTTCGGCATCATGCTGCTCCGGGACCTGCTGTGGCTCGTCGTGGCAGGGCCGGCCATAGCGATCTACGTGTTCTTCCTCAAGGGGGTGGCCTTCATGGACATCCTCCTCTACGTCTACCTGCTGGGAGCGACATTCATCATCCACATGCTCTTCACGCCGGCATTCCTCTCCGCCGGGGCTTTCGGGACCGACCTGTTCAGCTCGCTGCGGCACGGCTTCGACTTCCTGAGGAAGAAGCACATATTCTTCGTGGCGATGTACGTCCTCTTCGCCATCATCTGGCTGCTGAACTTCGTCCCGTTCATCCAGCTGGCGACCGTATTCGTCCTGTATCCGATAATATACGCCGCGATGGTCGTGATGATGGAGGACGCGATAAGGATAGAGAGGGTGGAAGATTGATGAGGGTATATGAGTGCGATTCGTCCAAGAAGGCTGAGCTGACCAAGGTCCTTGAGGCCGATCCCTACGCGAATGACAGCTTCGCCAGGGTGGGCTACAAGGTCAAGGACGGCGCCTCCGTAGGCGAGGACAAGGCAAAGACGTACGTCTACATATCCGCCTCCGAGGAGTTCCTCAAGAAGGCCGACGAGAGGCTCAAAGGGCTGGCCTCCGCGGCTCCGAAAGAGGTCCAGGAGAGGGTCGAGAAGAAGATAAAGGAGGAAGAGGACACGGTCGCGGCCGGCGTCAGCATGTTCGGCGAGTAAATCCTGGCCAATCGTTATAAATGGAGCCTCCGCACGCTTCCCCAGGTGGTCTTTTGGACAGCGTGATACATTTCGAGATACCGGCCAAGGACATGAAGAAGGCCCAGAAGTTCTATAAGACGGTCTTCGGGTGGAAGATGACGGACGCTTCGAGCCCGCAGATGAAGTACACGATGGTCGAGACGACCGCGACCGGCAAGCGGGGGCCGAAGAAGCCAGGGGCCATAAACGGCGGCATGACCGAGAGATCCGGGAAGGACGACACCCCGAGGGTCGTCGTGCACGTCAGGTCGATCGCGGCCGCCATCAGGAAGATAAAGGCGAACGGCGGCAAGGCGCTGAGCGAAAGGATGAGCGTCATGGACATGGGCTTCTATGCGCTGTGCTCCGACTGCGAGGGCAACCTGGTCGGCCTCTGGGAGGACGCCAAGTGATCGTAATTTATTCTTTCACTGCTTTTTCTGGCTATGGGCGACAGTGAAACCACCGCGGGCGAGGAGAGCGGCGAGCGCAGCGAGCCAAACAACCAAAAAAAGCAGATAGCCTCGCGCGGCGTGCCTTCCGACGAATCCATCTATCTCCCGCGCTACGACAGCGACGAGCTGCGCTCGTTCCAGGACAAGAACGAGAGCATCACGCGCAACCTCTGGGACCTGGACGAGGTCACGAACTTCATATTCTCCAAGAGATACCAGCCGAAATACCATGAGATCGCCATCGGCTTCATGAAGCTGCTCTCGGAAAAGACGCAGCTCTCCGGCGAGGAGATCGCGTCCTACGTCCGGACGAACGGCATATCCAAGGCGACGTTCTACAACCGCGTGCTCCCCCGCCTGAGGCGGGTGGGGATGATAAAGGTCGAGCGGGACACGCTCGTGGCGATGGAGAGCAAGAGGAAATACAGGCCGATGCGCATCTCGCTGTCGAAGACGTTCGGCAACTACTTCATGAAGATAGGCGACTCTTGGCTGGCGATAGTCGACGACGCGCGGAGCAGGGCCGAGAAGAAGGAGCAGATGAAGCTTTAGGCTTGATTATCTCAATTGACATTCAGCGGCCGGAGTGCCGCTGGGCCTGGAATATCGGCTGGCACATGACTATCTTGGCCGCTGATGGACCGGGACCTGGCTCAGCGCGGATAGTGTGGACTAACACGAACTCGCCCAATCTCCACTGCCGGCCATAATTAAGCCTAACGGGATCGGGAGCGTCATGCCCTTCAAAGGCGAGATTCACTCCTGCGCCATCTATTCCGGTGATCCTGACCGCCCCGAACGCGAAAGGCAGCCGAGAACCAACGCGGGCTATCGTCGTGCTTAACCGTTCCTCTAAGATGGCGCAGTCCGTACCTTCGAAGCAGACGCGCTTCTTTATCGTTTCCGATGAATCATTTCTCGTTGCAACAAGATCGCCATCCTCACAGAGGTAACTGCCTGATTCGAGTGGGGCAGGAGCAGCGTCCGGCGGGGAGGAACGCTGGCTTATAGCGGTCGCATCAGCCGACCGAGGTGGCTGCTGGTTTATGTTAGAGCTGTGGCATGAGGAAAGGGCCGTACCAGCTGCAAAAAGAGCGGCTTTTGCGAAGCCGTTTTTTCTTGGCATTGATTGTTTTCTCATCGCCTGCTCTGCACTCGACTCGCCTGATAAAACAGTTGTTTTCATTGAGATGTCCTCCTTAAATCTGGAGCATCACATGTGCCCAGTCTGGTAAGTTATCGTAAGCTTGGCCTTGTTCTCAACGCAGAGCTCGGCGATCGCCCGGACTTTTCCGAAAGGCCCTTCGAGCGTGCTGGCCTGCCCGTATTGGAGGAGCCAGACGCTGTCCCGGCTGGCGAGGAACGACAGTCCCACGCTCTCGTCGGTCACCCTGACCACCTTGAGGACGCCGTCACGCGCCACCGCCTCAGGCGGGATTGCATAGTCGCCGACCTCGACCTCAGTCGTGACCGTCGCATAGCGGGCTTTCGCTCCCCCAGGGAGCGCGACCTCGACCACCTTCCGCTCGGGCTTGTCGAGGCAGGAATGCTTCGCAGGAACAGCTGTCCCGCTATCCCCTCCAGCATAGGCCGGGGCTTCCGCTGGGAGAGGGATATAAGAATGCGCCTCAGCGCATGAGGGGATCGTCGCGAGCCCGGCTGAGAGGACAGCGGCCTTAAAGAGGTGCCTGCGGGCGGCGGGCTTCCCATCGCTCTCGAGCAGTCTCATCTGGTCCGCTCACTTCCGCTTCTTCCTGGCCGGGGGCGCAGGCTTCGCGTATCTCTTGGCCGGGGCGCGGGTTTGGGTTGGAGCCGCCTTAGCGGGCGCCCTTGAAGGGGCGACCGACTTGCGCGTCTTCCTGGCCTCCTCGATTATCTTCGCCCTCTCGGCCTCCTTGTCCTGGAGCGTGTTCTTGGTGCGCGAGGTCTTGGCCTTCACCCTGGCCACGAGGATGCCGTAGTCCTTCTGCGGGTTCTCTGCGATCTCGCCTTTCAGCTTCTTTATCATCTCCTGGCTCTCCCCGACGAGGTCGGTTATCCGGCCCTTGGATTCGGAGATCTTCCTGTCTATCTCCTGCTCCCTCGCGGCCGCGTCCCCGAGCTCGCTCTCGTACGCCTCGGTGATGTCCTCGAGCTCGCCGAGGTATTTCTTCATGTAGAGGGACTCTGCCTCTTCCTTCAGCTCGGCCAGCTCCTCGTCGCTCTTCTCGACGTACTGCTCGATGTCGTCGATCTTCTTCTCGTAATCGTGGACGTACTCCTGCACCCAGTGCTCGACGCGCGAGATGCCCTCGAGCTCCTGCTCCAATGATTCGAGCTCGGACCCGTGGCCGGCGACCGTCTGCTTGACCGCCTCCGTGAGGGAGACGATCTCCTCCCTCGCCTTCTCGGCATCCTGGAGGTCGCTTCCGAGGCCCGAGATGGCGGAGTTGAGCTCTTCCACCTGAGCCCTCGCGGACTCGAGCTCCTCCTTTATCTTCCCGGTCTTCTGGTCGACGGACTGGCTTATCTTCTCCAGCTCGCGGACGCGGGCGGCCTGGGCTTCTATGAGCGTGTCGATGTCGGCGATCCTGCCGTGCACTTCGCCCTTGGACTTCTCTATCGTGCCGATGAACACGTCGGCCTTGTCCCTGGTCCTGCGGAGCGCCTCGTGGCTCTCCTTGCGGAGCCCTTCCATCTGCTCCTGGAGCCGGGTTAGCTCCTCCACCTTGTCGGGCAGCTCCAGCACGTGCTCCTTGAGCTCGGCTATCTTGGTCTGCTTCTCGAGTATCTTCTCGGTGAGGACGACGATATCAGCCTGCATCTTGCCTTCCATCGTGGCGAACTTCTCGCGGTAGAGGGCCTCGCGGTCCTTGCGGAGCGCCTCGATCTTGGCCTTCTCCTTGTTTATCTCGGCCACGTAGGAGTTCATGAGCTCGCGGACGTCGGCCGAGGGCACCTTGTCGGCTGGCCGCAGGACAGGCCTGGCCGGCGCCTTCACGGCTTCCGCCTGGACCGGCCTGGACTCCTCGACGGATTCCTCTTCGGGCGCGTCCTCGGCGGCTTCTTCGAGAGGCTTCTCCTCTACGATCTCCCTCGCCGGCGCCGCATCAGCGGCTTCGGGAGGCTCTTCGGGCGCCTCGGGCTCGTCGCCGCCGGCTGCCTCCTTGACGGAAGCCTCTTCGTTCCCGCCCAGCCTTGTGAGTATGTTCGACTTGATGTTGTCCTCGTCATCAGCGTGGCTGCTCTTCCTCTTGGCCAGGTACTGCGTGAGCAGCTCCTCGGGCTCCGGTTCGGGCTCCACGGGCACGTCCGTCTCGAAGCTCTCGCCTTCGGATGATTCCGGGACGGGCTCGATCGGCGCCTCCTGGGGCTCCGGCACCTTCGGCGCCTCCTTCGCAGCCTCCGAGAAAACCGTCTCGGCCTGCTCGGGGTGGATCTGGGAATCCTTGGAACCCTCGGTGCGGTAGGTCTTCTCCTCTTTCGGGACCTCCTCGATCTCCCTCCAGTTTATGTAGGTGCCGCGGATCCCGTATTCGATCGTGATGTAGCCCTCGTCCTCGAGGACCGCGATCCATTTGTCCATGGTCTTCTTGTCGATCTTCGAGTTCTGGCGCAGGTCGTTGAGCGCGACCCTCTTCTTCTCGGCGATCGTCCGGATCAGGCTATCGACATCAGTGCTGATGAGCGGTTCATCTACAGTGACTTTATCCCGTGACAAGATCTCACCTCTACCCGTAGTAGATATGGTGTGATAAGTTTATAAAGATATGACCACAACCAAACATAAAAAGCGATAAATTTCGGGCTGGCGGTCTCGGAACAACCCCCGGTCCGTGGCGTCACTCCACGACGATCCTGTACTTGCCCGACAGCTTCATCCTTGCGCGGACAAGGGCCGTCTTGACATGGTCGGCGTTGGCCTTGTAGGTCTGGACCGTGAAGAGGTCCGTGCCGGCCACGAGCCGCGCGGCCCGGTCGGTCGGCCTGCCGAAAGCCTGCCTCATGCCCTTCTGGAGACGGTCTGCGCCGGCCCCCGCGATCATCTTGTTCTCGCGGATTATGTGGTGAGGGTACACCCTGACGATGAAGTAGTACGAGCCGGGGGCGACCTTCTCCAGGAACTTGTTCGAGCTCTGCCTGGCGCTCTCTATCGCGTTGTCGCGGATTATGACGGCGTTGTCGGCCCTGAGGCTCATGACGAAGTCGTAGTCGGCCTTCTGCACGCCCATCCTATATTGGTGGAGGTCGGCGTGCGGCATGGCCTTGATGAACGACTTGCGCGGCTTGCTCCGCGAGAAGCGGGTCCAAGCGACCTTGTCCGGGTCCCTGATGGCTCTTCCTGGTCTAATACCCATAGCAGCATCACCTAAATGAGAATTTGCAAGCTTAGGTATGCTTGGAAAAGAATAAAAATATGAGTAATGCGCTAGAACTGCCGGTTGAGCTCGATGAGGATCGCGCCCGCGGCCGCGGTCCAGCGGATGTGTTCCATGCAGTCAGAGAGCGCCTCGTAGAGATTCGTGAGGCGCTCCTGCGGGACCCCCAGGGTGCCCGGACGGGGGGCGAGCCGCTTCACGTCAGCCGGCACGTCCCGGAGCGACGGCGCGTCGCTGTCCTTCAGAAGCTCTCCGGCTTCCCTCATGAGGCAAGAGAGGTCTGCGCCCAGGTCGCCCCCGAGCGCATGCACGCGGCCCACGAGCGCTTCCGCCCGTTCCCTGAGCACGCCGTTCAGACCCCTCCTTGCCAACCCTTCCGGGTTGCCCCCTGCCGAATTCTCCCTAGGCTTAGCCGAAAAGAAGACCCCTTTCCATCTGATTCATGCGCATGCACCTCGTTTTGTTGCTGTATATGTCATGACGCGCTTCGAATGGATATAAAGGTGTGTCACGAATGTGGTCTTGCCATCTGCGCGAGGAAACGCTCGTGGAAAACGGTCGTCGTGAATTCGGGATGGAAGCAGGCGGCCAGGTAGTACCTGCCGCCGGCGTACTGCTCGCACGCGATGGGCTCGCCTCCGCGCTCGGCGAGCACCGAAACCGACCCGCTCAGAAGCGCGCGTATCCTCGGCGCGCGGATGAAGACCGCATGGACGGGTCCGAGGGATGTCGATATGTCCTCCTCGAACGATTCGGACTGGCGGCCGTAGGCGTTCCTGTCCACCTCGATGTCCATCAGGCCGAGCGTCTTCTGCCCCTCCTCGGCGTTATGGATGGATTTGGCCAGCATGATCGCTCCGGCGCA
>JAWOLP010000034.1:0-10955 GCA_033853355.1 Candidatus Micrarchaeia archaeon
CCCACCCAGCCCTCAGCTCCGGGCGGAGCCTCCTCAGGGCCGGACTACACCTGGGTGTTCCTGCTGATCCTGCTTATAATCATCGTGGCAGGGGCCTACCTCTACATGAGGGGAAGGAAGAAGTGACCTCACGGGAGCGCTCTCTTCGAAACGTATTTATTTGTATATAATGGTAGTCATACAGCCGAGGTGATGTTTTGTCAGCCATAGACGACGTGATGAAATATATCGCTACAAACGAGATCAGGTGGATTGACCTCCAGTTCCACGACATCAAGGGCCAGCTCCACAGGGTGAGCATCTCAAACCGCAAGCTCGAAGAGGCGTCTTTCGGCAACGGCATCCACGCGGCCGAGCTCTCGGAGGTCTTCGGCGCCTCGGAGCAGGGCGACCTCGTGCTGCTTCCGGACCCGGACACCCTCGCCAGGCTTCCATGGGAGCCGGCGACCGTCAGGCTCATCTGCGACGTGGTCGTCGCTGTCAAGAAAGAGAGGTTCCTCAAGGATCCCCGCTACGTCGCCGACAGGATGGAGACGAACCTAGGCGCGCAGGGCATCAAGAGCTCCCTGGTGGGGACCGAGGTGGACTGCTGCATCTTCGACAATGTCACTGCCGACAAGACCTCGACAGGGCGCGGAACCGGGTTCATCATGGATACCAGGGAGGCCCGGTGGGGCCCGTCGGCGCTCTCTAACATGGACAACGGCGCGTACAAGGCCACGCCGCAGGACGCGATGTACTCGGCCCGCACCCAGATCTCCGAGACGATGGAGGACAGCTTCGGCATGATGGTCGATTCGCACAAGCACGGCCGGGCTCCGTCGGCCCAGCAGTCCTTCGAGCTGGCGCCGCGCACCATCAAATCGGCCGGCGACGCGGTCAACACCCTCAAGTTCATCACCAAGAACCTCGCCACGGCCGTCAACGCGTCTGCGACATTCATGCCCTACCCGGTCGAGGGCGAGAAAGGCAACGGGATGAGCGTCTCGATGAGCCTCTGGAAGACCAGCGAGCAGAACGTCTTCTACGACGCGAAGGAGAACTACGGCCAGCTGAGCCAGATGGGGCGCTACTTCATAGGCGGCCTCCTCGAGCACGCGGCCGCGATTTCCCTCTTCACCTGCCCGACCCCCAACTCCTACCGCAAGCTGGCTATGGAGAGCTACAAGATGGGCTGGTCGGCGGCCGACAAGGACGCCCTCGTCCAGGTCCCGAGCTACAAGAGGAACCTCAAGGAATCCAAGAGGATAGTCTACCGCGCGGCGGACCCCTCGGCCAACCCCTACCTCGCTTTCGCGCTCGTCGCGGCGGCGGGCCTGGACGGCATGAAGAAGAAAGCCGATCCCGGCGATGCCCTGGAGGTCGACAACAAGAAGAAGAGGACCGAGAAGGAGCTTCCGGGCAGCCTCTACGAGGCGCTTTCGGCGCTGGAGAGCGACCCGGCCTTCATCAAAGGCGTGGTCCCGACCGAGCTACTCGGCGACTATCTCGACCTCAAGCTCAGGCAGCACAAGGATGCGATGCGCGGCGTGAGCTCGTACGAGATGATCCGGTACTACAATGTCTGATTGGGCCTTTCCCCCAATCTTACTCCGGTTAAAGGCCCGCGAAACTTCCTGTTTGCGCTTTCCTTCAGTCTGACCAATGTTAAAGCGCGCAAACTTCCTGAGGTCAGCCTCAGGACCTCTTTTTATTCCTCCGCTTTCCTTACTCTTCATGCTCATCTCGATAACCCTCATCGAGCGCACGGTGCCTGGCTTCAAGGACCTCATCGACGCGCTGAGCAAGGCCTTCCATGCGCAGATCACGACCTCGACCATCGACTTCCCCCTCACCCGCTCTTATCGGGCGGGTAGGGACCAGTACGACGCGGCGCAGCTGCTGAAGGAGCTGCGGCCTTTCGGGGGAGCCGGAGAAATAGACCTCTACATATTCAGGGAGGACCTGTTCGCGGGCAACCTGAATTTCGTCTTCGGGCTCGCGCAGGGGAGCGCATGCATGGTGTCCACCCACCGCCTCGACCCGAGGCTGTATGGCGAGACGGATATGGCGAAGGCATCCTCGCTGTTCAGGGAGCGCCTTGCCAAGGAGGCCATTCACGAGGTCGGCCACTGCCTCGGCCTGCCCCACTGCGACGACAAGCGCTGCGTCATGACGTTCTCGGAATCGGTCGAGGGCGTGGACTCCAAGGGGAAGGGATTCTGCGAAAACTGCCAAAAGGCGCTTTATTTAAAATCGTCCGAGAAGTGATTCCCGGTATGGGCCTGTAGTCGAGAGCCTTGAAAGGCGAGCCGTCCAAGATCTGCCATCCAAGGCTGACAATGGTCAAGACGTCGCTCTTACAAACTTTTTGGGAAAAAGTTTGACAAAAACCGTTGAGTTTCGAAACCCCTCCGGGTTTCGGGTTTCCCAGACGAAACCATTTTCGCCCGAAAAGGGCGAAAATTAGCAAACAGGTTTTGATCGAACTTTTCCCAAAAGTTCGGAACAGCGAAGATCCCCAGTTCGATCCTGGGCAGGCCCATATTGTTCACGTCAGGGAAGCGCGCTTCCCTGCGCACCGAGGCTTGACGTTCCCGATTGCTTCCCCCTTCGGGGTTGAACGTGCCGTCGATTCTCCCTCTCCTATCCCACCTACCCCTTTTTGCGTGTCAAACGATGAAATAATATGATATAAAAAAACTATCCCCCACGATATAAGCCATGAGGCGCATGGGAGCGGCATCGGAAAACGCATTCGCCACCGTAGGGAAGCGGTTCAGGCCGGACCAGATGCTCCCGAGCGAAGGCGCCTTCATCGTCCAGCATGCGATCGACATGAAGAGCGGGGCCGAGGCGGTCCTGAAAAGGCCGCAGCAGCCGGGCAACCAGCGCTCCCTCCTTTCTCTATCAGTCGAGGCTACGGCCCTTCACCGCATCTCGCACCCCGGCATTCCAGGCCTCCTCGGGGCTGCGCTGGATTCCGGCGACCCCTACATCGCGATGGAATTCATGCACGGCGTGAGGTACAACCTGAACAACATCCTCGACGACCGCGTCGCCTGCGTCGTCCGGCTCACGATATCCGCCTGCTTCGCGCTGTCGGAAGCGCACAAGGAGGGCATAATACACCGGGACATCTGCCCGGCCAACCTCGTCATGGACCAGTCGAGGGAGGCGCTCAAGGTGATCGATTTCGGCGTCGCGTACGTCCCTCTCATGCCTGATCTCGGCGCGGACCGACTCGTGGGAAGGCCCGACTTCATGGCCCCGGAGCAGGTGCCTGGAGGCAGGGTGGATGGCAGGACGGACATCTATTCCCTCGGAGTCGTCGCTTACATGTACCTCTCCGGCCACGCGCCGTATGTTACGCGGACAGATTCCGCATCGGAGATCCTCGCTGCCCATCGCGCCAAGGATCCGATCCCACTCTCGGCGTTCGCGCCATGGCTGCCGCGGGGGCTCCAGGACGCGGTCATGCGCTCGATAGCGAGGCGACCAGGCGAGCGCTTCGCGGATGCCAGGGAATTCGCCGGCGCCCTCTGCCACTGCCTCGAGGGGATCGAGCACGCCTGGTGACTAGAGGTACCTTGCCCTCTCCCGCGGGCTGAACCGCTCTATCGCGTATCTCAGCATGGTCCTGGGCATCCTCCGGTGGTGTTTCTCCAGGAAAGCCTTCTCCTCGCGCAGGCCTCCCCTCTTCCCGACCTCCCGCAGCATCCATCCGACCGCCTTGTGTATGAGGTCGTGCGGATCGTCGAGCAGGATCTCGGCCACCCGCAGCGTGTCATCGAAATCGCCTTTCTTTATGAAGTGGAACGTCGAGAGGATCGCGATCCTCCTCTCCCACAGGTCGCTTGAGCGGGCGAGGCGGCGGAGGACGGTCCGGTCGCCCTTCTCTATGTACGGGCCGACTATCTTCTCGGCTGAAAGATCTACCAGGTCCCAGCTGTTCACCCTTCCGGCGTTGCGGAGGTAAAAGCCATACGCCTCCTTCCTGCCCTTTCCGTCGGCCTTCCTGAACCTCTCGAGCAGGATCAATAGCGCCGCGAAGCGGTATTCGTGGATGGGGCTGTCGAGGAGGCGCTGCAGCTCCGGGAAGCCCAGGTCCGCGTGCCTCTTCGCCACCCTCCTCGTGTCGGGAACCCTTATGCCCAGGAACCGGTCCCCTTCCCCATACTCTCCCCTGCCGGTCTTGAAGAACCCGCGGAGGACCTTCGCTTTCGCCGGGTCGGCGAGCGCATCCAGCTCCTCCTCTATCGTCATGCTGCTTATTCCGGGCCAACAAATATCAGCCTTGCCCCCCGCAAAGGGGTTTTATTTGTCGCGGTTGATTAACAGGCATGCAAAAGCTCGCGCAAGACGTCCCCCTGCTGCACAGGCGCTTCAAGCCCCTTGCGAAGCTCGGCGAAGGCGCCTTCTCGACGGTCGAGCTCGCGCTCGACACCCTCAGCGGCCAGAGAGTGGCGGTGAAGACCCTCCACCCGAAATATGCAGGCTCGGAACGAATCAGGCGCATCCTGTCTGCCGAGGCGGCGGCCCTGGCTTTGATACGGAGCGACCGCGTGGTGAGGCTGCTCGGCACAGGAGACGATTACCTGGTCCTCGAGGCGCTCGACGGGCATCCCTCCTCGTCGTTCCGCTATGACCAGAAGGGAGTGGCCGCCCTGGCCGCGGAGACGTGCGAGGCGCTGTCAGCGGTGCACGCGGCCGGAGTGGTCCACCGCGACCTCAAGCCCGACCACCTCCTGATCGTGCACGGATGCGTGGTGCTGATCGATTTCGGCTATTCTTCGGTCAGGGGCTGGTGGGACTATTCGCGGATAGCCGGCCACGACATCGGCACCGCGGAATTCATGTCGCCGGAGCTCACGCGCGCGCCTTGGGACGTGGACTTGAGGTCCGACCTGTATTCGCTCGGAGCGATCATGTACGCGAAGCTCTCCGGCTCCCCTCCGTTCGAGGATGAGGACCCCGGGCGCGTGGCCAAGATGCACCGCTACGACCCGCCGGAGCCGCTGCCGCCGTCGATCCATCCAGCCCTCTCCGAAGTCGTGATGCGCGCGCTCGCCAAGAAGCCGGAAGAGCGGTTCGCGCACGCAGGAGAGATGAAAAGCGCGATCGAAGGCGCCGCCCGCCGGCTTTGAGCCGCTCATCCTTCCGAAGAAGCCTTGGCCGCGCCGGCGTCGTCCCTGGTTCCGGCTTTAGCCTTCCATTCCGCCTCCTTCCTCCTCCGGTGGAAGAAACCCCACGCCTGGAGGACGATGACGAGGAGGCCCAGGAGCACCGCGGACGCCTCGTCGAGGTTCACGAACGTCATGCCGTTCACCTTGGCGAACAAGCCGGTGGCCGAGAGCAGGAAATGCGCGAACGAGAGGATGAACACGAGGTAATTGAGCTGCTGCACCCTCTTCCACAGGGCCGGGCCCATCGCCTTGAGGGCATAATCGCTCGATATGATGGCGAGGACCATCATGAGCAGGGCTGCCGGGATCGCGAGCTGTATCTGGAGGAGCGTGAGCATCTGGCCGATCTGCCAGTCGTACTCCGCGCCTACGGCCAGGGCCACATGGGCCGCGACCAGCGCGAACGCGGCCAGGCCGACGGCCCTCCGCGGCTCGATCAGCGGCCCGAACTCCTTGTGGCTCATCATCGCCAGGGGGCCGATGATGAGCGAGACGCAGAGCAGGAAGAACGCGCCGAGCCCGAAGAAGCGGGTGAAGACTATGTAGGCCGGCAGGGGGAAGAGCGCCTCATACAGCGCCATCGCGCAGAGGACGAGGAGGATCAGGAGGAAGAACGCGCTCGGTCTCGTCATGGGCTCATCACTTGTTTGTTAGAGGGGCCATGCCTGTATAAAATGGTGGGTGCGGCCGGCAGTATCGGATCCGTGACCGATCGTATAGATTATCGCCCCCGGGAGGCCGTGCAGGCCCTGCGAGCTCGAGTTGTTGGATGATGGAGGCGGGAGGCGCGGGGCGGTGTCCTGCGGGTTGACCGTGCAGCCGAAGAGGAGGAAAAAGACGAAGAGGGCGATCAGGATCCTCATAGCACTCACAGCAGGAACGTGACGACGAAATAGCTGCCTCCGATGAATATGAACGAGAGGAGCCAGATATCCAGGTTCCATTCCTTTATGTCCTTGCCGTCGAGGGCTCCGAACGGCAGTATCTCGGCCATCGCCCACACGCCGCTTATGGAATAGATTATCTTGAAGAGGGGGTTGGGTGAGGAGAGGTTGAGCAGGGCGAACAATATCATGATGAGCGTGCTGAGGAGCGGGGCCGAGAGCTTCATCAGCCCGACCTTCCACTTCTCCACCCCCGCCGGTATCTCCTCGAGCAGGAAACCCTGGACCGAGAACGCGTTCCCGAGGTAAGAGCTGATGAGCGTCAGGACCGAACCGGCCGTCCAGAACCGGTATTCCACCTTTATCTTGAAGAGCCGCGCGAGGGCGATGTGCGCCAGCTCATGAGTGAGCGCCGCCAGCAGGCAGACGATCGAGTCGAGCACCACCCAGTAGAGGAAATCCTTGCCCGGTCCGAAATACTGCCAGCTCATCGAGACGCCCAGGACCAGCGAAGCGCCGGCTATGGCTGCGGCTTCCGCCATGTTGATGCCGCCCACCATCCATTCCCCCTCGCCGACCTTCTTCCCTTTCCTGCCCAGGTCCAGGGCCTTGAACGCTATTACGTTCCATAAGAGGTTGATGAGCGCGAGGAGGCCGATGGAGATGACCGTCGCGGCGAGGGGGACATACTCGTGCGGCACCACTGAGCCCAGGGGCGAATACTGCACGCTCGCGCGCTGGAGGTCGGGCTGGTAGCCCTTGCCATCGGATATCGAGAGGACGAGCGAGCCGTCCGGGGCCTTGCCGTCCTCTACTACATAGCCGGCCTCCACGTCGTTCGTCTCGTTCAGCCATCCCCTCTGCTTCATGATGGCGGTGATGTTGTTCTGCTCCGGTCCGCCGACCAGGATGACAAGGACGTAGCGGCCGCTCCCTATCTCCGCAAGGGCTTCCGAGGACTCGTTGGTCTCTGGGACGGGCCCCAGCCACGGGTTGGATGCCTTCGTGGCGTCGAGCGCCAGCCTCTCCCCGAGGTCTATGTCGTTTCCGACTATGAGGAGGGTGTGGTTCTGGAGGTACTGGCTGTAATTCGCCCCCGGCGGGACGTTCACCACCAGCTTCGCCTGGAGCTGCGTCACAACGGCGGAAATGCCCGAGCCGTTCGACGCCTGATAAGTCTGGTTCGCGGGCGCCGAGACGTTGATGACTGAGCCGGCCGAAGCGAGCCCCAGCATGAGCAGAAGGAGAATCCCGCGCCTCACTGGATCACGGCCGGCCGCCGAACCTTGGCGTGAACGGGGGCTTGGTGAAGAGGTAGTACTTCTCCTTCCCCTCGAGCTCGCTTATTATGCGGTGCACGAAGACCGCCACGGGGTCGGCCAGCGTCGGGACCCTCTTGTGGACGTCGGCGAGGGACTCGAACGGCTTGACCTCCCTCTCCTTGAGGATGGCCTCCATGTTCTTCTTCCCTATGCCGGGGAGGAGGTCCAGGGTGTGGACCCTTATCGAGATCGGCTTGGAATTGTTTATGAACGCCGTGAAGTCGGCGTCGCGCTCGGTGACCGCCTTCTTTATCATGACGGGGAGGAAATCCCTGGCCCCGTTGGTGAGGTCCTCGTAGCGGATCCGGCCCTTGATGTGGGTCACCTCCTGCCTTCCTTCCTTGCCCACATTGACCTTCTGGCCGATGACTATGTTCGCGGCGGGATCCACGGTGGCCTCGAGGAGAGTGAAGAACCTGGTGCCCAGCAACTGGACCACCGGCTCTCTCTTGATGGCCGCGGCGTGGCCTGAAGGCAGATACTCGATGACCCATGCATAGTCTTCCATCGCTACCACTCCCCCGCTTCAAGCGAGCTCTTTGAGGACCCCGTTGATCTCCTCATCGCTAAGCTCTATCCTGTCCTTGACGAGGATCGCACGGAGCGTGGCGGCATTGTCAGGGCAGATATCGACGATCTTGATCGCGGTCTCCCTGGGGATCTTGCCCTTGGCCAGCGTGTCGACGAGCGCCTTCGCCTTCTCGGAATCGTACTTGGAGTACCTCTCTGAGTTCTCCAGCGCCTGGGCCTGCTCGTAGCCGAGCTCGCCCTCTTCCTTCCTTTTGGCGAGGATCTCCTTCGCCTCGCTGACCGTCACAGCCTTAGAGGATTTCACGTCCATGGTCGCCACCTCAGGAGAGCCTCAGGTGGACCGGGCCGCATATTATGGACTTCTTCTTGTTGAAGTCCGCGACCTCGACCACGTAGCTCTTTCCCCTCTTCTCCTTTATCACGCCGTGCCTGCTGGCGTAGCGGAGGTGGGGCATGCCGATCCACTTGGCCTTCGGGTCGATGACCACCCGGTCGCCGACCTTGAAGGTGCGGACGAGCTGGGCGACGCTGACGACGCTCTTCCCCTTGAGTTTCCTAGTCCTTCGATTGAATGAGCCTTTTGAAGCCTTGACCATGTGGATCACAGCAATTAGTTTTATGAGATTGATAAGAGAAAGTATTTATAAACAATTGCCTCCTTTATAAATGTTATCTGCAGTTAGGGCAACCTAACAGGTGATACCTTGTCCAAGAACCCCGATTTCGTCATCACCAACATGGTGGCATCCGCTTCTTTGGGCCTCGAGCTCGACCTCTACGCCCTCGCCAACAAGATCCCGGAGATAGAATACGAGCCGGAGCAGTTCCCGGGCGCGATCCTGAAGTTCAAGGATCCCAAGGCTTCGCTGCTGCTCTTCAAGAACGGCAAGGTCGTATGCGTCGGCTGCAAGAAGAGGGAGCTCATAGAGAAGACCATCCAGAAGACGATAAAGATGCTCACCCCCTACGCGAAGCGCATAACGAAAACGAAAAAGCCGCACATCGAGATCACGAACATCGTCGCATCGGCCAACCTCGGCCTCGAGCTCGACCTCTACAAGATAGCCTACAAGATACACGACGTTGAATACGAGCCGGAGCAGTTCCCGGGCGCGATCCTGAAGTTCAAGGAACCCAAGGCTTCGCTGCTGCTCTTCAAGAACGGCAAGGTCATCTGCGCGGGGGCGAAGAACGAGAAAGAGATCCGCCTTGTCCTCCAGAAGGCCAAGAAGCTCCTCCAGCCGTACGCGGAGAAGGGGTCAGAGTGAGAGCCGGCGTACCCCTGCTCGCGGCGCTTCTTCTCATGGTCGCATCCTCTCTGCTCGCCGGAGCCCTCGGACTCCAGACCACCCAGAGCTGCGACGCGAACGCGACGAACGTGGGCCAGAAGATGGACTGCTACCAGGTCGCCGCTGTCACCATGGCATACGCCGGCAACCCTTCCCAGGCGCGCAGCATCTGCGCGAGCATCTGGGACAACTGGGGGGGCTCCAACAACGACACGGCCAAGAAGGCCGAGGTGGTCTCCAACAACTGCTATTTCGACGTCGCGCGGATAACGAAGGATCCGACCGCCTGCGGCTACATAACCGAGCACAACAGCATCAACAGCAACCTCTTCGGGAGCCTCGTTACCAGCGACATGTGCTACGACGAGGTCAACCGGCTGATGAACATCACTCCGGAGAACTACTACACATCGGGCAGGACGAGCCTCTGCTCGATCGTCTTCATCCTGCCCCTCCTGGCCGTGGGAGCATTGAGATTCGCCAGGAATTAGATTGAGAGGATAAGGCTATGCGGGTTTCCCCGCGCGGGCGGCCGCTTCACTCCTGGACTATGTCCATGAGCTCGAGCGCCTTCTTCACGCTCATGCCTTCCCTGATGCCCAGATCCTCGGCCCAGGTCGTGGCCTCGCGGATCTTGGCCTTCTTCAGGTCGTCCAGGCACTTCACGCCGGACACGAACGCGGCGATGTCGCCGACCTTCTCAGCGGTCTGCTTGTCTATGTAGCTGCAGGCGATATATCCGCGTTTCGCTTTCACAACAATAAGAGGAAGATTCCCCATCTCAGTCCGCAATGCTACATATTTCTTGCCATCGAAAGAAATCTGGTCCGAGGAATCCTCAACCATACATTTCCCTCTTTTCACGCTGGCGCGCAGCCTGCTGCTTCTTCTTCTCGAAGATCCTCCTGTGCTTCGCGCAGCTGATGCAGTAATATGCATCGCTGAAACCGGTGTAGGTCACGTTGTCCTCTTTAAGATCAGTGGTGAAGTGGGTCCTGCTGCTGTACTCCACAGCCTTGTCGCGCGGCACCGATCTGCCGCAGGAAGCGCAGGTCTCAAGCCTTTCACGTCCGCGTCTTCTCCTTCCCATTCAGTCGCCTCACGTTTCCCGGATCAGATTCAGATCAGATTATCAAGACGTCCAAGACATGTGCCGTCCAGACGGAATACTAATGCATGGTTGAGTTTAAATAGTTTGTTGTTAAGAATGGGCCCGAGGCGCTCATTTTCGTCGATATTTATCGATGAACCGACCAGCGGATTGAAAGCGGGCATGAGGACGAGCCTTATCTTTTTGTTGAACCCTTTGTAGCGCGCCGCGATCGCTTCCGGCTCCGGCTCGGCTATCAGCCATGCGGGCTCAGAGTGCCTTTTCCCGAAAGCGTCGGTCAGGCTGACCATCGGATGCTGGTGCCCCATTATCAGGTGCGAGCATCTCATCAGCTCCGGGGCGGGCCACGAGTGGCCGTGCAGCAGGCCGAGCCCCTCGTACACCATCCCCTCGGACGGGGCGACCTTGGCCTTCGCGAATCCCTCGATGCCTCCGTCATGGTTGCCCCGGACCACGACCACCTCGCAGAGCATGGAGAGCCTGGAGAGGACGTCACCGGTCCGGCGGTCGAGCATCGTTATGTCCTCCTTCACGTCGCCCAGGAATATGACCCTCTTCGCGCGGTGGGCCTCCACGAGCGCCCGAAGCTTCTCGTAGAGGCGCATGCTGAAATTGTCGTCGTAAATCCCCCTGCGCCGCAGCTTCTCCTCCAT
>JAWOLP010000035.1:0-16821 GCA_033853355.1 Candidatus Micrarchaeia archaeon
CTCAGGCATTTTCGCAGGGGCGGGTGGCGCAGCTCGCATTTGTTTGGATGGGGCAGGGGCCTCTTCAGCCTTCACCGGGGGCTTCTTCTCCTCCGGCTCCTCTTTCTTCCCTGAGGCGGCCTTCTTCTTCGCAGCGGCCTCCTTGAGCTTGGCGAGCTTGGAATTAGCGGGCATGTGTCATCTCTTCTTCGATTTTTTCTTAGGAGCAGGCTTCGAGGCCTTTTTCCCCGCGGTTTTCCTTGCCGGCCCCGCCTTCTTCGCTGCAGGCCTGGACGCCCTCGCGGCTTTCATCTCGACTGGTGCGGAAGCGGCTGCCTCCACGCGGGCTTTCTGGGTGTGGTGATGGAACTTGCTGTCCAGCTCGGCAGCGACCTTCTCGTAATTGTCGGTGTTCACGTGCATCGTGGACCTGTTTCCGCACCTGGAGCATACGAAAACGCCGCTAGAGTGGTCGATCGCCCGTGGCATCTTTCCACAACCGGAGCATATCTCGATTGTGTCTTCCATGCACGGGATTCTGAGAGAGGATATAAAAAGTTATCAGCGTTGGGGACCGAGGCCCAGGAAGTCCGTGCCGAGCAGCATCGGGAAGTCCAGGTCAGCCGCGTTCTGCAGGATGCGCCCCTCGCCGGTCCTGTACATGCCGAGGAAGTGCCCGTCCATCCCTCCGAACAGCTGCGAGCGGAAGAGAGGCGCCTGCCGGTACTGCTCATAGGAGCGCAGCGCCTGGTCGAACGTCCCGGGCGGCGTGGTGAAGGTGTCGCCGTAGTCCAATAGCACGGTCCCGTTCGGCGGCATCGCGATCGGCACGAAATGCGGGCCGTTCCGCGTGTTCACCGTCGCCATGATCGTTCGTATGCCGTTGGCGTTGAGGAACGACGCCTGGATGTAGCCGATGCCCCCGCACATGGCTATGCCGTTCATGAGATCGGCCGGGAGCGGGGTGTGCGGATCGTGCGTGTTGTAGAAATCCACGACCCTGCGCATGAACTGGTATATCGTGTCCGGCGACTGGTCGGCGACCCGCTGCACCTCGGAGCTGAAGAAGTTTCCGTTGTTGAGGTCGTTCCAGGAGTTGTTCGCGTACGCCACCTGCTGGGCGAACGCGCCGAGGAAGCGGGCCGTCATGAGTATGTCGTCGTAAGACGCGCCCCCGTACGAGGATTGGAACGAGGCGAGGCTGTCGCTCGACAGCATCCTGCCCTTCGCCTGGTTCACCTGCGCGTCGACTGCCGGATCGCCCGAGCGCCCGAAGCCGTACGGTCCCGGGTTCGACGGCGTCGCGATCTCGGTCACCGCGGTCCGCGTGCCGCCGGCCTGGAGGTGCTCGTAGCGTATCGAGTTGCTGGAGTTCATGTACCTCCCTCCTAGGACTACGTTGATGCCGGCGAAGACGACAGGGTCCCATCTCCCTCCCAGGAATTCCTGCCAGTGGGTCGCCCCAAGGCCGCCCCAGACGTCGACGGATATGCCGTCGGTCATCCTGAAGCTCCTGGTGAGCCTTCCGCCGAACCTCTGGTAGAGAGTGGAGATGTCGCCGAACAGCCGCGCGGTGTACATGTCATCCATGAAACGCGTCTGGATGCCGAAAAGGACGTTCTCGAACTGCGGCCGGTAGTACGGGGCGTAGCCCACCATTATCGGATTGGGCGCTGCCATCGTGAAGTTAGGCATCGCGTAGAACAGCCAGTTCCTGTATTCGAACGACGCTCCGGTCGAGATGTCGAAATAGATGTTGTCCCATGCCGGGTATGAGAGCCCCCCGCCGGCGATCACGCCGAGCCGCAGGCGGGCGTCCTGGCCTATCGGCTGCGAGTATCCCAGGCCGAGGGCATGAGAGGTGTAGATGACGGAGGGCAGATTCCCGATGGTCGCCGCGCTCCCGTAGTACGTGAGTTTCATCCTCCAGAAGTCGACTTCGGGCCTCACGAAGAGCCTGGCGAACGGCGCGGCCTGCTCGCCGAACCACATGTTCCCGCCGGAAAGCCTCAGGTCGAGGGGGGTCTGCGCCCAGGACGCCCTCGGAGCGTACCTGGCCGTGGCCCAGACCGCGGCGCCCGCCTCGTTGGAGTAGACATGGCCGCCGATGTCCCAGTCATGGTCGAGGGTGATGTCCCTCCTCATGCCTGAGGCGTCTATCCGGTCGAAATACGGGTTAAGCGCCATGTCGCGCTCGCCGTCGTTGCGCTGGGGGCGCCTCAGGACGAGGTCGTCGGTCCCGGGGCCGCCCGAGGCGGGGCGCGACTGCCGGCCGCCGACGGGGGCATCGGTGTAGGTGAAGCTGACCCTCGCCTGGCCGTGGTCGTCGACAGTCACCGAGAGGTTGTCTATCCCCAGCGGGCGCAGGACGGCCGTGTTTCCGCTCCTGGTGCCGTCGAAGTTCACCCGGAACCGCGCCGTGTCATCGCCCCGCGATGGGCCGGTCGGGTTCATGCTGAAGACGAAATCCACTCCGAGGGCGTCTATCCTCTCGACGCGCAGCTCGGCCATGTTGAAGGGGGAGACGGATGTGCCCATGACCCGCTCGCTGTTGATGAGGGAGAGGACCTCCATGTTCTCGCTGAGCGTCCCGGTGAATGTCCTCGCGGCCGCGTTCGTGGCTGGCGTCCGCTGGACGGCAGCCGGCGCCGGGCTCTCCTGCGCGCGGGCGCTCCGCTCGAAGAGAGGGGAGAACGTCAATGCCACGGCAGCGACTGCCGAAGCCAAAACCGGATGTCTGAGACTGGTTCGATTATGTTCCATTTGAGCACCTCAACGATAATGTGGTCTTATATTGTGATAGAAGGATATTTAAAGTCGCAATTAGTGTGATTAGTTGTTGCTTTTCCCCTTCGGGAGGTGTTTCTTCTTGAGCATGGAGTTCAGCAGGTAGGCGAAAGAGAGGTAGTCCTCCAGGAAGCCGGTCATGTCCTCCAGCTTCTCCTCCTTGGAAGGCGGCGGCCCGTGCTCGAATTCCAGCCGGACGTCTATCTCCAGCGTGCCGTCCGCGTTCGAGATGGTCCGTATGAAGTAGGACGAGTCGAACCGCTTGATCTCCTGCTCTGCCTTCGCATAGAAGGCCTGCCCTCCTGAGACCGAGAAGCCGCCGTCCGCCGTCTTGGTGAACGTGAAGTCCTCCTCCGCGCCGTTCCTGAGCCTCAGGAAGTAATCGACCGGGATCGTCTTGCCCGCGCTGCCCACGAGCGAGTGGTAATGGATCTTCTCGTCCAGGTATTCCAGGCTCAGCGAGCCGCCGGAGAAGAAGTCCGAGTCCCAGCGGGAGAGGCCCTTGATCCCTTTCACGCTCCGGCCGAAGTCATGGGCGTAGCTGTCGAAGACCTTGAAGAACCCCAGGAAGATGACCAGGCTGAGGAGGGCCAGCCCGTAGTTGAGGAGGCCAGGCGCCACGAGGGGGATCAGCAGCGATACCGCTGCCAGGAACGCGAGGATGCCTTCGGAAAGGAAATACGGGAACGCTCTCAATCTGATCACTCCTTGGCCGCGCCGCTCTCGACCATCTGCTTGAACATCTTGATGGGGATGACCACAGAGACGTTCGAGCCGCACTCAGGGCACAGGAAATCCTCCTTGTGCTCCTTGGAGATCTTGCCGCAGTTGGCGCATATCTCGACAGTGTTTTTCAGCGTCGCACCCAGAAGAGAGAGGACGTGCAGGTTTATAAGGCATCCCTGAGGCTGTAACGCAGGGTCGTTTGCATGGGATTGATGGCTGAGTTCAAGGAGTTCCTCAAGGAGTACAAAGTTGCCGGCCTGGCGGTCGCGTTCATCATGGGAGCCGCCGTGACGTCGCTGGTGAATTCGCTGGTGGCGAACATCATAATGCCGTTCGTGGGCCTCGTCCTTCCCAACGGGGACTGGCAGGGCGCCGTGCTGGCGATAGGCCCCCTGCACCTGGGCGTCGGTGCGTTCCTCGCCTCCCTTATCAACTTCGTCATCATCGCGCTCGTGGTCTTCCTGATAGCGAAGATGGTCCTGAAAGAGGAGAAGGTAGCGAAGAAATAAGGAAAGGAAGTCAGGAGTGCGTCCGGCCGCAGTGGATGAAGTCGCATATCGGGCCGGTGTGCGAGAATCCTTTCCGGCGGCATTCCTTCACGCTGTCCTCGAGTATCTCGACGGCTTTGTCGCAATCCCCCTTCTCCACCACGTATGGCGGGATCAGGCGAATGCTGCTCTGGCCGCAGCCGAGCACCAGCAATCCCCTTTTCGCGCATTCAGCCACGACGTTGTCGCGCATCCCGACGTCCGGGAGGTCGAACGCGATCATCAGGCCGAGGCCGCGCTGGTCGTCTATCCCGCCGATATCGTTCAGCGCCGAGAGGAGGTATCTGCCAATCTTCGCGTTCCTCTCCAGGAGCTTCTCCTTCTTGATTATCTCTATTGTCTTCATCCCGAGCGCCATGTCGATTATGTGTCCGCCGCCCCAGGTGCTGGATATCGCGCCCGGCTCCTCAGGGAACATGCCCTTGCCCGAGACGACAGCCGCGACCTGGAGGGCCTTGGCGCAGCTGAACACGTCGGGGGCTATCCCGTAGTGCTCGAACGCCCACCACCTGCCGGTCCTGCCCATGCCCGCCTGCACCTCGTCTGATATGTAGGGGATCCCGTGATCGGCACAGATGCGGCGGAGGCCCGCCACCATCTCCTTGGGCGCGACGTTGTAGCCGCCCTCGCCCTGAACATGCTCTATGATCAGGAAGCCGATCTCCTCAGCTGACGCCTCGGCGCGCAGGATCCTATCAAGCTCCGCCGCTGCGTTCTCGTCATAAGGCAGCCGGAGCATGGGGAGGCGCATGTAGCCTTTCTTGTGGACCTTGTTGGAGTTGGTCATGGAAAGAGCGCCGAGCGTCCTGCCGTGCCAGCCGTTCTCCATCGATATCCCGAACTTCGTGCCGGGCCGTTTCCGCATGCATATCTTCATCGCGTTCTCGACCGCCTCGGCCCCTGAGTTGATGAGGAACGCCGCGTCCAGCTTCTCCGGCGCGATGCCGGTGAGGTCCTCGATGAGCCCCAGGTGCTCGGCGACCGCGAAGTCCTGGCCCGCGAACTTGACCGGGAAGCGGTGCGCGTAGTTCCGGACGACCTCGACCATCTCCGGATGGTTGTACCCCATGGGGTTCGACGCGATCTGACTGGCCATGTCGAGGAAGACGTTGCCGTCGAGGTCCTCGCAGTAGGGGCCGTGCCCCTTGCCGGAGAAGACGAGCGGGTATGATACGGACCATCCGCCGTTCTTGGCCTTCAGGCCGCGCAATATCCTGAAAGATTTCGGACCCGGCACCTGCGTCTTGAGCTTTATCATGAAGGGAAGGCTCTCGGAAAATTTATATAGATTCGGACGCATGCAGTTGTAGGTGGTATGATGGTCGAAGCAGGGGACGCGGCGCCGGATTTCGAGCTTCCCGACGGCGAGGGGAAGAGGGTGTCTTTGGGGTCTTTGCGCGGGAGGAAGGTCGTCGTGTATTTCTATCCGAAGGACGACACGCCCGGCTGCACGATCGAGGCGGTCGATTTCACGAAGCTGCGCGATGGGTTCGAGAAGGCGGGCGCTGTCGTAGTGGGGATAAGCAAGGACAGCTGCGCATCGCACGTGAAGTTCACCAAGAAATACGGCCTCACGGTCAGGCTGCTCTCCGACGAGGACCACTCGGTCCAGGAGAGATACGGCGTGTGGAGGCTGAAGAATTTCCTGGGGAAGGAGTCCATGGGGACAGCCAGGGTCACTTTCCTTCTCGACAAGGGCGGGAAGGTAGTCAGGATATGGGACCCTGTCAAGCCGGAGGGACATGCTGCCGAGGTCCTGGAAGAAGTCAGGAAGATGAAATGAGATAAAGATAATGATAAGGAAGAATAGGGCACGACGAGGGGATCACCCCAGCATCTTCGCGAAAGAGTGCTTCTTCCTGCCCTTCCATCCGCCCTTGTGGTACGCGTAGCTCGCTATGAGCGGCAGCACCGACGTCGCCTCGGCATAGACCATCTGCTCGTATGTCGTGTCAACCTTGCCCCAGGAGCTGGCCTCCTTGAGGGTCGAGCTCGAGCACGCGCCGTCGCGCACGTCGGCGACGGTTATCTGTATCGCGTACTTGTGCATGGGCACCTCTTTCCCGAGCACCTCGGCGCACACGACCGTGTCCTGGGCGAAGTTCTTGGGCACTCCGCCGCCGATCATCAGGAGGCCCGAGGTCGGAGAGGCCATCTTTATCTTCGTGAGCTCGTAGAAGTCCTTCACCGAGTCGATGGATACGTGCTTGTCAGGGTGGCGGTGCTGGTGGAGCACAAGGCCGAAGCCCGCGCTCGAGTCGGAGAACGCCGGGCAGAATATCGGGACGTCGTTCTCGAACGCCGCCTGCACCAGCGAATCCTTCTTCTTCGAGTTCTTCGTCAGCCAGCGGCCCATCTCGCGGATGAACTCCCTCGACGAGTACGGCCGCGGCTCGAGCGAGTCGGCGATCTTGCCGATGGTCTTGTCGCATTCCTGGAGCTGCTCCTCGTCGATGAAAGTGTCGTAGATCCGGTCTATGTAGCGCGAGCGGAGCTCGTGGTCGTCCACGAACGGCGTGCCCCGGTAGTGCTTGAACCCGAGAGCCTCGAAGAAGTCCATGTCCACGATGCTCGCGCCGGTCGCGACGACAGCGTCCACCATGTTGTTCTTGACCAGGTCCGTGTAGAGGTTCATGCAGCCCCCGGCGCTCGTGCTGCCGGCCAGGGTGAGGATGACGGCGCAGTCCTTCTCGCGGAGCATCATGTCGTAGATGTCGGCGGCCCTGCCCAGGTCGCGCGATGTGAAAGACATCCTCTTCATCGCCTCGACCAGCTCGGTCGTGTCGATCTTCTTGATGTCTATGTGCTCAACCGTAGTCTTGAGATAGTCCTTCTTTTCCAAGCCAATCAACCTCCCGATAATGAGAATCCGTCAATAAATGAGATGAAAAGATTTAAATCTCATCCCTGATTTTTCGCGCCATCTCGTCCAGCTCGCGGGGCTCGGCCTTCTTCGCCCTCCGGAAATCCAGCTCCCCGCCCCCGTTTATAGGGACCAGGTGGATGTGGGCGTGGTGGACGAGGAACCCTTCCACGACCATGCCGATGCGCTTGGCTCCGGTCGCTTTCAGTATCGGCGCCGAGAGCGATTTCGCCGAGCCGAAAAGCTTCGAGTACAGCGCGGGCTCTGAATCGAATATGTTGTCCACATGCTTCTTGGGAATCACCAGCGAATGCCCCGGGTTGATGGGGTTTATGTCCAGGAAGACGAACACGTCCTGGTCCTCGTAGATCTTCGCGCTCGGAATCTCGCCCCGTGATATCTTGCAGAACACGCAGTCCATGCGGTTATTGGCGGCGCGATGTTTTTATCCTTAGAGGTACTTGAGCTCGAGCCTCTTCGCCTTTGGCAGCATGTTCTTCACGACGCCGCCTTTGAGGAAGCCGCATCCCATCGGTGTGCCGCCATAAGCGATGAGGACATAGCCTTCCGCGCATCCTTCCTCATCCCCGGCCTCGAGGCGCACGTCCTCCCCGCGCGCGAAAGAGCGCGCCTGCTCCCGGCTCAGGACGAGCCGGTTTTTGGTGACGCGCTTGCCGAAGAGCTGCAGGAGGTTGGTCGTGGGCTTGACCGTCCCGCCCACCCGCGCGATGAGCAGCCCGAGCGTGACTATCTTGGGCCGCTCGATGAGCGCCTTCGGGCCGAGGTAGACGCGGCCTTTCGAGGCCATGTACATGCCATACCCCTCGAACGCCTCCGGTCCCAGGCCGAACCTCTCATCGAGGTAGCCGCTCACCAGTCCCATGACCTTCTTCGGAGGCAGCTCTTCCATGTCCTTCCCCTTCATTTTCTCACCTTGGCGAGGAAAAAACCGCCGGTATCGTTGTGGTGCGGCCATACCCTCTCTGCCGCGGATACGCGTTCGTCGAACCGCGCGCCCTCCCATTCCATCACCGCAGGCGACGTGCGGAGGCCCTCGAACCCGATCGGCTCCAGGACCGCGCCCTCGCGGTTCTTGAGGAGCCAGTCCACGACCGCCTCGTCCTCCTCGGGCGCGAACGTGCAGGTCGAATACACCATCGAGCCGCCGGGCAGCAGCAGGTCGAACGCCTTGAGGATGAGCTGCTTCTGGAGCGCCGCATGCTTGCGTATCTCGCGCTCGGACCAGGAGAGGAACAGCTCTGCGTTCTTGCGCATCGTCCCTTCGGCCGAGCAGGGCGCGTCGAGTATCACGACGTCGAAGCCGGCGCGCGGGAAATAGCGCAGGTCCATGTTGGTGATTATCGTGTTGAGCGTGCCGGTCTTCTCCAGGTTGAATTTCAGGGCACGGATGCGGCTGTAGTCCACGTCATTGGCGACTATCGTCCGCCGGTTCCCCATCAGCGCCGCCATCTGTGTGGTCTTCGAGCCCGGCGCCGCGCATGCGTCGAGGACCATGCGTGCGTTGGGGAGCTCGGCCCGCAAGAGGAGCGGCGGCAGCATCGAGACCAGCTCCTGCATGTAGATCGCGCCTGAGAAATGCTCGAGGGTGGCGCCGATGTCCGGCTCCTCCGAGACGAAAGCGTCCTCGTACCACGGGACCGGCGCGAGGGAGATGCCGTATCCGGCGAACCTCTCCCTCACCGCCTCCGGAGAGGATTTTATGGCGTTCACGCGGAAAGAGCGCGGCAGCGGGCGGCTGAGCGACGAGAGGAAGCCGTCGGGGTCGTCCACGAGGGGACTGTAGCGCTCCTTGAAACGCTGTGGTATCGAGTAATCCCTTCTTACGCCGTCCTTGCTCATGCCATATCAGCCTCAGGAAGCCCTCGGCCTCTTCCGTCCACGCTTCGCCGGCCCTATCGTCCCTGCGACTCCAGGCAGGCCGGAAGGGGGAAGCGCGAAGCCCTCGCGCACCACGATCGTCCTGAGCATGTGGGCGAACGTCTCCGCCAGCCCCGGCTTCCTCTTCTCGGGCCCGGACCAGGATAGCGAGAAGACGATCTTGCCGCTGAAGAACATCACGCCGCCGCCGAAGAACCTCCGCCCGCCGCTCGCGTACGAGTATTCGCGCGTGAAGGATGGCATCTCCCTGAAGCGGTCCTTTTTCATCTTCGTGTATATGCCCGACTCGGGGCTCTCGAGCTCCTTCCTGGCGTAATCCTCGAAATCGAACCCTTCCGGCAGCTGGACGTCCACCGCGACGTTGAAAGTGCTAAGCCCGTCCGGAGAGGCGAAAGAGATGGAGTACTTGCCGTCCACCACCGCCATCTCCTCGTCGTATCTCCAGCCTCGTGGGTAGAAGATCTCGAAGTTGCCGAGGTTGTCGCGGAACCGCTCGTAGCGGACCTCGCTCGTGTTGCCGAATAGCCTGCGGATGGCTGATGATAGCTCGGAGAACATCCATTCACTTGGGAGCGCAAACTAAATAATCCTTGACCGAGAGAGACCGGCCGTGTATCTCCATATCGACATGGACTATTTCTTCGCCCAGATCGAGGAGAAGCGCAGGCCGATGGCGCGCGGCAAGATAATCGTGGTGTGCGTCTACAGCGGCAGGACGCAGGACTCCGGCGTGGTTAGCACGGTCAACTACCCGGGGAGGGAGGCCGGCATACGCTCAGGAATGCCCATAGCCTTCGCCAAGAAGCGCGCGCCGCCGGCCGACTCGGTCTTCCTTCCGGTCGACCGCGAGCGCTACGAGCAGGTCTCGTCGGAGATCGATGCCGTGGTCAGGGGCATGTTCGGCAAGGTCGTGCAGGCGAGCATAGACGAATGGAACGTCGAGGACGATGACGCGGCCCAAAAGGCGGCCCTCCTGAAGAAGGCCGTCCTCGACCGGACCGGCCTCACGTGCAGCGTGGGCGTCGCGCCTTCGCTTCTCGGCGGCAAGATGGCGGCTTCGAAGTCCAAGCCCGACGGCCTCCTTGTCCTCGATGAGGCGAAGGAGAGGGCGATGATCCTGGGCTCGGAAGTGGAGAAGGTCCCGGGGATAGGGGAGAAGACCGCCGCGGCGCTCCGCGGGATGGGCGCCTCGAAGGTCGGAGACATAGCCCGGCTGGATGCGCTGGCCCTCGTCGAGACTTTCGGGAGGAAGGCGGGCGCATGGCTGCATGACTTGGGCACCGGGAAGTTCGACGAAGGGCTCGGGGAAGAGAAGCCCCAGGAGGAGGTCAGCCGGATAGGCACCCTCAAGGAGAAGACCAGGGACCCTTACATCATCCTGGCCAAGCTCGACGAGCTTGAGAAGGAGGCCAAGGAGTGGCTGATGCAGTCGAAGCGCTCTTACCGGACGCTGAGCATCATCTTCATCACCGAGGACCTGAGGACCAGGACGAAATCGATGTCGTTCAAGAACCCGCGCTCCTGGACAGAGGGCATCAGCCGGGAGAAGGAGGCCCTGGTGAGGGAGTTCCTCGGCGAGACCGACATGGAGATAAGAAGGGTGGGGATAAGGTTCGGCAACTTCCTCGACCTCGGCGGCCAGACGACCTTGTTCTGATTTTGCGCCTGAAAAGCCGGAAACAATAGTTTTAAATACATTTGTAACCATGAATGATAACAGAATAATCTAACCATCAGAGGTGGGTTTGGATGATCGGTATGATAAACAACTGGGTGAGCAAGGTCGTCGGCACCGTCAAGGCGCCGCTCAGCGCGATCGCGCCTGAGATCTCGGCAAAGAGCGCGCCCAAGTCGAAGAGCGCTCCGAAGAAGGCCAGGAAGCCCTCGAAGAAGCGCAAGTGATCAGAGCGCGGCGAGGAATTCCTCCTCGACCGCGTGAAGCTTGGCAGGGACGATGACACAGAACGGGGGCCTTCCGAGGTCCCTTTTCCGCAAATCGGCCATCCTGCCATAGGTTATCTTTTCGTCTTTCTCCCCGACGCGCGAGAGGACGACCACGGAGCCGAAGCCTTCCAGCATCTCCAGCGCCGCGGCGGCCTCCATGGGCTGCGGCTCTGTGTCCAGGAGGACGAGCGTGTGCAGCCCGCGGGCCTGGTTCTCGCGTATCACGTCGAGGGAGGATGTAGGCTTGTAATTGGGGCGCGGGTTCACCAGCGAGGCGGTCTTGCCGAACTTGTATATCTGCAGGCCGGCCCGTGCCGGCGCGACGGAATAGATGGAGGAGTTGTGGATTACCTCGACCCGGACGCCCTTCTGCCTCGCCTCCATGACGAGAGTCACGTGCGTCGTCGCGGTGAGCGGGTCGCCCGAGGAGAGGACACAGACGTCGGAGCCTTTCGCGAGCTCCACGAGATACGGGCTTTCCATCTTCTCGCGGCCCAGGAGCTCGAGTTTCCTCCCCGCCCGCTCCTCGAGGGCGCGGATCTTCGAAGGGTCGATCGGGTTCGTGTAGGTCTCGATGAAGGCCTTTCCGCAGGAGCGCATCGCCTCGAAGCCGGCTATGGTCAGGTCGAAAGCCACGCCGGTGCCGATCAGGTAGAGTGTCATGACTTAGATGATTGACGTAAGATTTATAAAGTGCATACGCTATAATATACTTTGAAACACAATATAAAACATAATCCTTTCCGCAAGGAAAGGATACGCTTTGGGGCATCATAACCATCCCCCTGCCCCCTAGCGTCTCCTTTTTCTCTCGATTTGCCCTCCTCTGGGCAAATCGGCGGATGAACACTCTTCAAGGGGAAACGCTGAACGGGCGCCCTTCGGCACATCAGTCGAGGCCGGGCCGTTTGACGGTATTCTTCGCGTTCCAGTCCATCTCGGAATCGCGTATCTGGACTTCGATCGGTATGCCCAGGTGGATGAAAGAGACATGGAGGGACTCGTATCTCCCCAGGTATTCCCCGCTCACGGCGAATCGGGACTGGTTATAGGAAAGATAGTCGACCAAAGCGGCTATCTGGGTTATGGTGCTTATCCGGGCTGCCTCGAAGACTCTTTCGAGCAGTTCATAGCACCGATCGCGGCTTTGCGGGCCGCATGGCGTTATCAACCGTATGCCATACCAGTCCTTGATAGAGCCGAGGGAATGCAGCTCACCTTCGAAACCGACCCTTCGGAGCATCCGGACGAGATAATCAGGCGCCTCAAGGCCTCCAGCCATCCGGTTGGACCGGTGCAGCTTTTCGGCGATCCTGGCCAACCGCTTGGAACGCTCCTCGATCCTCATATGCGGATCATCCTTTCCCAACTCGCGCCTGAGCTTTTCCGCGAATTTTCTTCCTATGAGTTTCCTGGCTGCGAGTATCCATGCGATCTCATGGACCCCATCGAAACGGACGTCCCTCAGGAACGACTCGGTGATGCCCGCCTTCCGGTAGAATTCGTTCATCTTCGGCGTCCGTTCATCCAGGGGACGGAATGAGCGGTAGGTGACGAGTTCCATGAGGATATATTTGCATGAAAACCCTTAAAAAACCACAGTAATCAGCGGAATCAAGGCAGCTGCTGGACGGTGCTGCCGATCAGGACACCGTGCCTCTGCGAGAAGTCCTGGTTCACTTCGAGCACGTACTTCGCGTTGGCTTTCGGGGAATATAGCTTGCACGCGGTGACGTTGAGCCCGCACGGGTCCATCTCGATTATGTCCACGACCGTGCCATTCGCCGCAATGTGTATCGCCTCGAGCGGGATCGTGGTGTTGAGCATCCAGAACGGGTAGCGGCCCTCGTTCGGGAAGACGAAGAGCATCCCTTCGGTTTCCCCCAGGCTGCTCCTGCCCATCAGCCCCTTGGCCATCGTGGCAGAGTTGTTGGCTATCTCGACATCGACAGACACGCTAGAGCCGTCGGCGTTCACCAGCGTTATCGTCTTCTTCTCCCCTTTGGCGGTCACGAAATAGATGATGAGCAGGGCTAGCAGGACGATTACGACGATGGCGGCGAGTTCGTATGTGTTCATCGGAACGCCTTCTGAGGCAAAAAAAGGAGGGTGGAAGGGGAACTTGGTCCCCTTCAAATCAGGCCTTCTTGAACCGGTCCTTGAGCTTCTCCTGCAGTTTCGGGAGGTTCGTGTATTCCATGTCCTCCTCAGGCAGGCGGTGCGGCTCGAAGGGCCCGTGGCGCCTCATGTACTCAGCAACTTCGTTCGCTTTCGCGCGGGTGTAATCGTAAGAGTGGTCCTTGAAGATGTCCACAGGGCCCACCAGGACGCCGTTCGCCAGCTGGAAGCCGAGCGCGACCGCGCGGGGCGGTCCGTCGAGGCGGGTCGGGGTCGCGTGCTCCATGCTGCAGGGCATCAGGGGCCCCTGGTGCGAGCCGCGCATCCATCCGGAGACCAGGTGGGGGAAGCTGAAAGGCTCGAGCGCTTCGCCGACCGAAGGAAGGCCGGCCTGGCAGCGCACGATAGCCACCGGGTCGTCCTTGCCCACGTATGTGCCGGCGACCTTGGAGAGCTTGTCCGTCGAGACCGAACATATCGCCTCGCCCTCCGGTACCCTGTTGCCCGGGCCCGGGAAGACCGTCTTGATCACGTACCTCGAGCGCGAGCCCACGAAGGCGAGCATCGAGTACATCTCCTCCGGCGTCTTGAAAGTGATCTTCCTGCCTTCGACCGTGTCGAGGACCTCGAATCGGAAGCCCCCCTGCATGTTCGGGTCTATGACCAGGCCGGGCGTGTTGAAAGGGTCGGCGAACATGCGGTAGACCGGCAGGTTGAAGGCTCCGGGGTCGGTCTTGTCCATCATGAACACGATGACCGGTTCCGAGCCGCGCTCCTCGAACTCCAGCTCGGCCACTCCCGGGCCCATGCCGCGGACGTTCCCGGAGAACGCGTCCTTGAGGAGGTCCTGGCCCGCGCCATAGAGCTTGAGCTTCTTGGCCACCTCCGTGCCCGCCTTGAACGCGTCCCAGGCCAGGCCGTGTATCTCCTTGCTGTCCACGCCTTTCTGGTGGGTCATGATAAGGTTGATGTCGTCGCCGCACCATCCGACGAAGAAGTCTATGAGCACGCCTTTCTTCTTGGCCTCCGCCAGCTTCTCCTTCACCGTTTTCACGACATCAGGATGGACCGTCTCGTGGCCGGGATAGCCTCCGATATCTGCCTTTATGACACTGAGGGTCACTTTCATAAGTCGAACACCTTCTCTTGCTAAAAGTATTAGACAGGGAATAAAAAGATTGCGGAGGCTAATCCGCGTGGCGTCCGGGGACAGAGGCGCTACCGTGCTTTACGCCTTCGCGGATGCTTCGGTAGGTATGGTGCGAATAGAGGAGGAAATCGAGCATCGCCTCGACATACTTTCTCGCCGCGCCGACGTCCTTCGGATCGTATCTCTTGAGGCCGATGGCTTTGCGGAAGCGCTTCTCGGCCTCGGATTTCACCGCCTCGGAGAGCATCGCGCCGACCTCGGACGCGTCACCGCTCTCGATCGCCCTCTCGGCTTTCGGTATGACCGGCCCCGGGTCCAGCCCGGCGGGCTTGAGGCCGGTGAACGGCTCGCCCTCCCCTTCCCGATGGAGGCGGACGAGGGTCTCGAAGAACCACCTGTCCGCGACTTCCGCCGCGTCCTTTCCGCATTTCCTCGCCCGCATGGCCTTCTCGAAGGCGGAGATGATCTCGGATTCGGCCTTCTGCGGCGCCCATGGGAGCGCGAGCAGGACATCCCCCTTCTCGAGGGCTTCGCGGGCCGCTTTCACGACCGGCCCGTCCAACGTATCGCAATGAGGCGGCATCCAATCACCTAAGCTTACTTGCAGGTAAGGGTTAAATCTACGTCGTTTGCAGAACATTACCTTCGACTCCTGACAACATTTTAAAACCGGTGCCAGCAAGGTGGTCCTATGGACAGCGACGACGGATTTTCTGGCGAGAAGAGGGTAGAGCCTGAGGGAGGCGCGCCGGTCAGGACGAGGCTGATAGACCGCGACGGGCGGATCTGGGAGGGCCCTTCGTTCCCGATGGATTCCGACGCGCGGTACGTCTATTACAGCCGGATGGGCGGCTTCGTCCCTGCCGAGGTCGCCATGGACACGATATTCACCAACCCCACCCACTACGGCGCGGGAGGCTTCGAGGGCGTGAGGCTGCTCCGGACGCCTTATGGCGACGGCTTCGTGGAGCTTCCGCACAACATAGGGAGGTTCATCTATTCCTCCCTCGCGTTCAACCTCTCCCTCATCCGCCAGACCATGGCGCTCCTCGACGATCCGGACGTCGCGCACCTCGAGCACGTGATGCGAACCCCGATGGAGTTCTTCAGGGACTCGCTCCGGAGACTGGACCGGGACGAGAACGTGCAGATGGGCGTCGACATATTCTACAAGGACGGCAGGAAGGTGTCGGTGACGGTGCCCTTCGAGCTGAAGGTGAGGTTCGACGGAGTCGAGCGCAAGTTCTCGATGAGGGAGATGGAAGCGGCCATGTGCTCGCTCGCCTTCCTCAACAGGCTCGTGCGCGGAGGTCCGTTTCCCTCCGACCTCCCGATGGTGCCGGCCGGATATTTCAGGCCTGTCTTCTGGGTCTCGGGCGAGGAAGGCCTCAAGGTGCCCACCCTGCTCCGCAAGGAGAAGGACGGCCCCCTCGTGGACAAGCCGCTCTATTTCGGGATCGGCACCCTCCCGTGGGGCAAGTATCTCGCCGAGAGCGGCTACGAGGCCGGTCTCGACCTCCTGCTCGCGCCGCTGCGCAGGATAGACGATTCCATGCCAGTCCGCATGAAGATAGCCGGCAACTATGTCAATTCGACACGGAACATCAACATGGCGATGGTGCTGGGCTTCGGCGAGATACTCGCGCTGAACCACAAGGACCAGATAGTCGAGGGCTCGGCCGAGAACATAGTCGTCTTATTCACCGAGAAGAGCACGGGGAGGATGCGCGCTTTCTTCCCGCCGCTTTCATCGAACATACTGGCCGGGACCACCCGTAACCGCGCGCTTCAGGTCCTCCAGGAAGGCGTCGAGGTCGGAGGGAAGAGGGTCGAGCTCGTCCTCGAGGCTCCCTCCTGGGATTTCGTCAAGAAGAGCCTTGTCGGGCACACCGGATGGGATGTGTCCGCGATAGTCCTGATGGGAACCGGGGTGGGCTTCATCCACGGCCGCTCGCTCACCGAGAACCCGTTCCTCAAGGACTGGATGGAGGTCAATGAGCTGCGCTCAGAGGAGCAGCAGCCCGACCCGCTCGTCCTCAAGCGCGTCAAGGAGACTGAGACGAGGTACATGATAAACGGGGGGAAGAGGCACCCGTTCGTGGTCGAGCTGCAGAAGAGATACATGGAGTTCGTGCTCGCAGGCGACGGGGCGAGGATAACCCCCGCTTACGCCATGGATTACGGCGCGGCTCAGCGCATCTTCGGGGTGGAGCTGAAGGACGCGGCCGGCCCTGATTTCATCGCGAAGGTCAAGGGCGGGTATTTCAACGAGAGGGTCAATGGCATCAGCCAGCCTGATGAATTGATGGCCAGGTACAGGGAGGCCGCGAAAGTCATAAGGAAGATGAATGAGATTTCCATGGACAAGAGGATAAGGGGACGGATTTCTATTTAGTTATTAGATCGGATATCAGATGTTTCATGCCATGCATACAGCTTTGCCGATGCAATGAAAACAATTATTGCAAAATAAGCAATAAATAATTCATAGATTGAGACAATATGAAATAATAGAACACCTGCAAGAAAGAGGGACGTGGACAAAACAAAAAGGAACTGTTGTATCGACCCACTTAATACGCCAAAGATTGCGCCCAGTGGGCTAGCATCGCTTGGAGTATTGTTGAAATATCTTCTGTAGTAGTATCTCCCGGTAAAATATCTAATAAATCCAAAGAACAAGATGACCAAGCCGAAAAGAAATGTCATCCAAAATGCGATTTGTTTCATTGATAAAGTCGGAAGGTAAGGTAGTGAAAGTGGAAAACTATCTTGATAATCGGCTATCAGAACGGCAGCCCCGATAA
>JAWOLP010000036.1:0-17016 GCA_033853355.1 Candidatus Micrarchaeia archaeon
TGGTACCGAAAGAAATTTGATTATCGGAAGGTTGCCATTGAGCATCTAACCCGATCCGACTCTATACGCCGGATCGGGCTTTAATTGCTCGAGCAAGACCAGAGTCTTCGGATAGTAGCTCCCTGAGTGCCTCGGCGAGCTCCTTTTTCCTCGCCTCCTTCGCTTCCTCAATGTACTCCTGGGCAAGCGCTCCGCCGCATCTCATACAAATCTTCTCAGCAAACCCATTCAGATGTTTACACCTCGGGCACTCTATGGGCCGCTCCTTTGCTGTCTCCTCAGGTTTGGCTATCCCAAACTGTTTGAGAACCGCCTCATCCGTGTCCCTGCACGAGAGGTGTGTGTAAACCGCCGCCATCTCGCTTTGGCTCGTCCAGCCAAAGTATTTCTTCATCTGGGACTCGGTCCATGTCTTCGCAAGGCAGGTTGCCCTGGAATGCCTGAACCAGTGGGGGTTGATTTGTTTCCTCACCCCTGCCCTGGCCGCGATTCTCCGTAGGGTAAGCCTAAGGTACTGGTAGGTGATGCCCTTCCCTTTGTCACGCCGTATGTAGTTGACGAACAGAGGGCATGCTGGATCATCTTTCTTCGGATGCTCTGCAAGCCAGCTGAGCAGGTACGGTGTCGATGCTATGACGAGGATATTTCTCCTCCCCGTCTTCCCTTCGAGCCTTAGCCTGGTCCCGAGCTCTTCGAAGGTTATGTCCTCGATCTTAAGGTTGGAAAGTTCTCCTATCCTCATCCCAGATTCCCAAAGGAGTTCAAGCATGCACTTATCACGTATCGATGAGCATACCCCTATCATCTTCCGCATGTCCTCTTCATTGAGGGGTTCCCCTCTCGAAACCCGCACCCTTCGTTTTATCTTGAACCAGGATACGTCCATGCCGGTCCATCGGAGGAACTTCTTGAAGGTCAGCTTGTACGTCACCTTGCTCCATTCGCTGTACCCACCGGCCGCCCTTTCCACGTGGACCTTCCCATCCTGGCCGACAATGGTCCGTAAGGGCCTCTGGGCGGTCTCGAGCTCCGCAATGCCCTTCTGGACGTCATCCTTGGTCAGCCGGTCAAGGTCCTTACCGCAGAGCCGTTTCCAAAACAGGAGCGTTCCTAGGCTCCTCAGGACCCGCCCGGAGGTCAGCCCTTGCCCATAGTGGATCTCTTTCCTGTATTCGCCCGCAAGCTTGCGCTCGCCCCCCTCTTTGAACCTGGCCAAGGCTGACTCAATATCGTCGTTGCTCACTTGCCTATACAGTCCCATTCTTACCTGCTCCGCTGAAAAACGGATTGCAGGACCTTAATTAACCGGTGGGACTTGCAAATAAAAAAGGGCTTCCCGTCGGCCTGACTTGAACAAGCAACCTCACCGTTTCTACCTTTTTAGGAAAAAGGTAGCCAAAAACTCGCTCAAAAACGAGTCAGGCAAAACTACAGCGGTGCGCTCTACCATTGAGCTACGACGGGTGAAACTGGCTTTCCAGTCCAGACTATATAGCCCTGGGAAGTCCTTAAAAACCGATTCCTTATCCTCCTTCTCCGAGCGCGGGCCCGCTGAAGGTAGCACGTAAGCTTATGGCTGCCCGCGCTCAACCCCACTGGCATTTCCCCGCGACGCAGCCGCAGCTGACGCCCGCGGCCTTCGGGTCGTTGCAGCTCTTGTAGATGCATGAAGTGACCGCAGGCTGCTCGGACGCGCTCTGGCACACCTCGCCAGAGCACCCGCCCCTCACGCAGTCGGCGTCGCTCGCGCATGCGCCGTTGGTGGACCATCCGCAGAAGCCGCCCTGCGATGGCGGATAGACGAGCCTTCCGTCATAATAGACGGTCAGCGAGCCGTTGTATCCGCTGATGTTCGCGCTCCAGGGGATAGTGCCGGCGCAATCGATGCACGTGTCGACGCCAGGTATCGCGCGGGTGCTGATATTGAGCGTGTATCCGCCGTCGCCGGGGAATATCTGCGCCACGGCATACCTGCAGGCGCTCCCTCCCCCCACCGAGCCGTTGAGGTCCATCCCTCCATCGACGTAGGACAGCTGGGGCGCGGTCTCGTTGCCGCAGCGGCCGTTGCTCGAGTTGAACACGAGCCCCACCGTATTATACCCCTGCACCGCGACGCATTTGTTGTCCACGCACGCCCCGCTCGAGGGCGCGACCGGGCAGAGGCAGCGGGGGCCGCTGCATATCGGCTGCTGCTGGTTGTACTTGTTCACGTAGGTGCCCGCCCCGCAGTCGCAGCACGAGTTCAGCCTCACGCAGTCGCTGTCCTGCTGGCAGTAGTCCTTGACCTCGTATCCTGCCGGAATCGTGGTGTTGTTCTCCGGAGGCGTCACCGGGTTGTCCGCGACGCCGACGCACTTGTTGTCTTGGCAGGCTCCATGCGAAGGTATCTCCGCGCACATGCACCTGGGTGAGCCGGAGGGGCACTCCGGCGCCTGGTTGTACTTGTTGACATAGGCGCCTATGCCGCAGTCGCAGCACGAGTTCAGCCTCACGCAGTCGCTGTCCTGCTGGCAGTATTCCTTGGCTCCATAGCCGGGGGGCACGGTCAGGTTCGTCGAGTTTGAGACGTTAGTCGTATTCCCGCCGGGACTCGGCGCCGAAGCGCAGCCGGCTATCAGAAGGGCCGCAAGGGCCAGCATGAGCACCGCTCTCATGGCATCTTACGCTGCGGCGAGGTTTATTATCGTTTGCGGATGCGGAAATGACCTCCCCCCGCCCATAAAAACGCCGGCCGCGGATCGACCCTCGATGATGACCGGAACGATGGACGTGCCGCTGCATGGCGGCTCCTGCCCGCCATGGCTGTTCCAGCGCATGAAGCCTCTCGCCGCAGAGATCGGGCGGCTCATCATAGATAATCACGGCACATCCGAGCTTCTGCGCAGGCTGTCCGACCCCCTCTTCTTCCAGGCCCTCGGCTGCGCGCTGGGCTTCGACTGGCACAGCTCCGGCCTGACCACCACGACCTGCGGGGCGCTGAAGGAAGCGCTCGGACCTGACTGCGGGATCGTGGTGGCGGGAGGCAAGGGCAGGGCCAGCCGGATGGCTCCGGAGGAGATAGAATCCGGCGCGGCCCGCTTCGGCCTCGACGGGGCGGCCCTGCGGAAAAAAAGCTTCCTCTGCGCGAAGGTGGACGGCTCGTGCATCCAGGCCGGATACTCTCTATACCACCATACGTTCATCTTCGACGAGAGGGGCAACTGGACCGTCGTCCAGCAGGGCATGAACGATGCCGTCGGCTACGCACGGCGCTACCATTGGTTCAATGCGCCTGCATTCGTCGAGGACCCTCCGGACCGGATCGCCGGCATACCCCACGAGAGCGCGCTGAACCTTGTGAGCGCCGAAGGCGGCGAGGCTCGGAAGGCGGCTGTCGACCTGGTAAACGACGGCCCGTTCAGGCTCAGGAAATACTTCGACGGGCAGACCACCCTCTTCGACGACCATCATTCCCTCCCGCGCAGGCACGAGATCCTTCGGTGCGACCTGACCGAGAAGGACTGGAAGACACTTGAATCGGCGTACGAGCTCCAGCCTTGCGGCTACCAGGAGCTGGTCTGCGTGAGCGGCATGGGCAAGAAGAAGCTGCGCGCCCTCGCATTGCTGGCCAAGCTCATCCACGGCTCCAGCCTGGACTGGAAGGACCCTGTGAAGTATTCGTTCGCGCATGGGGGCAAGGATGGCATCCCCTACCCAGTGGACAAGCCGCTCTACGACGATTCAATCCAATTCCTGAAGGAGTCCCTGGAAGGTACGAAAAACGGGGAGAAAGCACGGGCGCTGCTGAGGCTCGCCCGGCTTTGACTCCCCACCATCCACCTACCCACTAGCGTCAGTTCCGTTTTATCCCCTCGATGACCGCGGCCTTGTCCCCGTATTCGGTCCGGAGCGCATCCACGAAATCGGCATATCTCATCCTCACGGACAGATGGTGCGACGTGGAATCCGTCCCGCCGATCGAGAAATCGGCCTCGAGGTCCCCGAGCACCGCCACGGTCCTCCCCTTCCTCTTGAGCTCGGTCTTCGGGCTCTCGATCGCGACGAGCGTGAGCCTCTCGAGGATCGCAGGCGAGACGAAGGGCGTGCATGTGCCGAACTCCATCCCCCCGGGGAGGTCCTCGGCCTTCGCCATCTCTAGCTGCGCGTACTCGTGCACCTCGGACAGTATCCCGCCGAGGCTGATCCTTCCTTTCCCTGATGCCACGATGACGAACAGGTCGTCAGGCGAGAACATGTCCTTGCAAAAGACCGCCTTCACGGTCGCTTCCACCGGAATCCCTGCAGCGGCGGCCTTCTCCTCGCACGTGCTCGTGAATTCCTCCGTATATACGAGCTTCGCCCGCCCGCCTCTTATGAGCGTCTCCAGGAACGGCGCGATCTCCAGCCTCCTCGACATGTGGAGCTCCTGCCATTCAACGGAATCCGGCGCCACCGCCCTCACCATCTGCCGGCCTTCAGAAGGCGGCTTGAATCCCTTCGCTTCTTCCCGGAATCCCATCGCTGGGGCCTGCTGGCCCGGTCCGGCAGTGAATCTGCTAAGAGGTCTATCGCTCATGGGGAATTGGCGCGCGTCGTTCCTTTATATATTTTAACTCTAAAAAGACGGACATTTTCCGAATATTGCTCATTAATATTTACATTTTCCGGATATTATCCAAGAACAAAAAAAAATCCGGGATTAAACACGCCTGCCGACCGCCTGCTGGTGGACGAGGACGGACCTCCCTGAAGGATCCGCCATGCCCTTGAACTGCTTGCTCCATTCGTACGCCGTCGGCGTGGAGCAGGCGATCGAAGGCCCGGATTCCACGGTCAATGCGGCTTCGGTCCCGGGGAACATCTCCTCGAATATCTCACGGTAGAGGTACGCCTCCTTGGTGGCCGGGGTGTTGAGCGGGAAGCGCTCACCGGCCCTCGCCAGCTCAGCATCGTCCACCTTCTGCGCGGCATACGCTTTCAGCGAGTCTATCCAGCTGTACCCGACGCCGTCCGAGAACTGCTCCTTCTGGCGCCAGAGCACCTGCTCGGGCAGGCATCCCTCGAACGCCTTGCGGAGGATGAGCTTCTCCGGCCTGCCATCCCCGCACATCTTGTCGGCCGGGTCGATGGCCATCGCATAGTCGAGGAAGTCCTTGTCCAGGAACGGCACGCGGACCTCGACCCCCCACGCGGCCATGGATTTGTTCGCGCGCAGGCAGTCGAACCTGCTCAGCTTCCCCAGTTTCCTGACGGTCTCGTCATGGAACTCCCTGGCGCTCGGGGCCATATGGAAATAGAGGTAGCCGCCGAATACCTCGTCCGCGCCTTCACCTGACAGCACGACCTTTATGCCATAGCTCCGGATCTTCCGTGCCATCAGGTACATGGGGGTGGATGCGCGTATCGTCGTGACGTCATAGGTCTCGAGATGATATATCACGTCGCGCAGGGCGTCGAGCCCCTCCTGGACGCTGTACACGAACTCATGATGGACGCTGCCGATATGCTCCGCCACGGTCCGTGCATAGCCGAGGTCGGTCGAATCCTTGAGCCCGATGGAGAACGAATGGACCCGGGGCCACCAGGCCTCCTCCGAATCTCCGGACTCTATCCGCCTTTTGCTGAATCTCGCTATGATGGACGCGATGATCGACGAGTCCAGCCCTCCCGAGATGAGGACGCCGTACGGAACGTCGCACATCAGCTGCCTCTTCACGGCCCTCTCAAGCTCCTCCCGGAGCCTCTGTGGGGATGATGGCTCCTTGGGCATCCGGCTTGCCCAGGCCGGCTTGTACCATTCCACGAACACGCCCTTGCTCCCCAAATAATAATGCCCCGGAGGGAACTCCCTGAGTTTTTCGCAGTACGGCTCGAGCGCCTTCATCTCGCTCGCGACGTGCGCGGTGCCCTCCTTGTCCCATCCGATGTACAGCGGCACGATCCCTATATGGTCCCTCGCGATGAGATAATCCCTCGTCGCAGGGTCGTAGATGCAGATCGCGAATATCCCGTTCACCTTGGGCAGGAAACCGGGGCCGAACTCGTCATAGAGGTAGAGGAGCACCTCGCAGTCGGATTTCGTCTGCCACTTGTGGGCCTTCTTCAGCAGGCCAGCAAGCTCCTTGTGGTTGTATATCTCGCCGTTCGCCGCGAGCACCCTGCGCGTCCCGGCGTCGTGCAGCGGCTGGGCACCGTGCTCAACATCGACGATGGACAGCCTCTCGTGGGCTATGACGCAGAAATCGTCGCTATATACGCCGCTCCAGTCGGGGCCGCGGTGCCTGAGCGTGGCCGCCATCCGGAGGCCCCTCTCCCTCATCGCTTCCGAGTCCCTCACGTCGAATATCCCGATTATGCCGCACATGATTTTCCCTTTTCCCCCGATAAGGCCCTTCACCCCGGCCTCGGGCCGGGACTGAACGCGGCCCGCCTGTATTTAAATTATAACCCGAAAAAGACGGAATTAGTCCCAAAAAGCTCGGTTTTTATTCCTTTTGCCGGATATTATCCAATGTGAAAGAGATAAAACTGGATGAAAATGACTACCTCATACTTGACGCTCTGAAGAGCGATGCAAGGCAGACCATTGCCGAGCTGTCCACACGGCTCGGCATCCCCCGTGCGACAGTGCACGAACGGATAATGCGGATGAAGAAGGCCGGTGTGATAAAGCGGTTCACCATAGAGCAGGACTACAAGCTCACCGGCCTTCCGACCATGTCCTTCGTGATGGCGGCCTACGCCCCTGCCGCACGGACAGACCAGCACGAGGCGGCGCGGGCCGTCGCGCGGATACCGGGGGTGCTCGGCGTCTACATAGTCTCCGGGGAATGGGACCTCCTCATCAAGGTGAGAGGCCATACGATAGAGGACATAGGCACGCTGATACTCGACCGGATACGCAACACGCCTGGGATAGCCAAGACATACACGATGGCCTGCTTCGAGGTCGCAAAGGACGAGGTCTGAGAAAGCGATGCTCCTCCGTCATCTTCAGCCCAGGAACTTTCTGAGCACCCGGATCAGGTCCAGGTAGCTCTTCTCCGACACCCACTCGTTGGCCGAGTGCTCGTCGGCCCCCCTGGTCCCGATGGTGATCACCGGTTTCTTCGTGGCGAGTATGTTCTCGTCGGCCACCGACAGGCCGTAGTTGTAGACCGGCGCCTGCGGGCCGAACTCCTCCCTCACGATCGCCGACAGCCTCTTCACGTGCGGATTTTCGCGCGGGGTTACATAAGGCGAGAGGTACGGGGTCTTCCTGGGCTTCACGTAAGCCTTCACCTGCGCCTTGAGCATGCCTTCCGCCCTCATCTTCGCGATCTCCGCCTCGATCCCAAGCAGCGCGGTCTCCGGCGTGTCCGGCGGCACGAGGTGGCGGTCGAGCTCCAGATAAGCCTTGTCGGGGATGGAAAGCGAGGTGGCCTCCCCGCTTATCCTCTTCACGAACTGCGACTGCGCCGGAAGGAGGGAATGCTGCCTCAGCCTCCCGTTCATCTCTTCCAGCCGGATCGCGAGCCTCGACGCCTCGGTTATGGCGTTGATGCCGCTCCGGACATCGCCGCCGTGCGCGGACCTGCCGCTCACCTCGAAAGCGTAATCCACCCTGCCTCTCCTCCCCAGGGTTATCATGTTCGGGCCGGATATGCCCTTCTCGTTGAGGCCCGACTCCCCCACGACGACGACCGAAACGTCGTCCATGAAGCCGCCCTTAACGAGGGCGTGCGCGCCCTCGCTTATGTTCTCCTCGTCGCAGCCGAAGGCTATCTTTAGGCTGCGCTTGCCGCCTTCGGCGGCCTTGAGGATCGCCGCGATGCCGCTCTTCATGTCCCAGGTGCCCAGGCCGTAGAGGCGGTCCCCGTCCTGCCTCAGCGCGAGGGGGTCGGAGTCCCACTTCCCGTAGGGCGGGACCGTGTCCATATGGCCGTAGAGCATGATCCGCTCGCCCTCGCCGGCGCGCTCGGCCAGGACGTTGAAGCGGTCCTCGGATATGTGCTGCCTGCCGGTCTTGAACCCGAGCGACCGGAGGTGGCCTTCCAGGAACTCCCCGATCGCCCTTTCCTTCGGGAACACCGACTCTATGGAAACAAGCCGCCGCAGGAGCTCGATCTCGTCCATGGACTCATTCTAGCGCAAGGGTTTCATATACCTTCTGCACGACATTCGCGAACCCCGGGGTCAGGGCCCTCTCATCCCGGTCCAGCGCAGGCTGGCCGGAATACACCTTCAGTATGGTGCCGTGGTTCTGGACCCTGGTCCCCCGCTTCGGGACCCCGCAGGTCACGAGATAATCCTCGCTCCCCACTTCCCGCCAGTAATGGGGCTCGAGAAGCTCCATCTTGCCGTTGAAGCGGTACGTGCCGGCGCTCAGGTCGCCCCGCACAGTGACATCCGCCCCGCTCCTGTTGTTGACCAGGACGTGCGAGCCCCTCACGCCACCGATTAGGCGGTCCCTGGCCAGGGAGGCCGGCAGGGGACGCTCGGCGAGGAAGGCCAGCATGTGGTACACGCCGATGCCGGGCTCGCCCCTCTGCTCCATCAGCATGTGGAGGTATGAAGTGGACGCCTGCATCCTCGGGTTTATCTCAAGGACATACATCTTCCTCTCGGCCTCTGACCATATCAGGTCCGCCCCGAAGATCCCTTTCCAGCCTTCCCGGGCCATGAGATTGCCCATCCTCCTCATGATGTCGAGGTACTGCTCGACTCCTCCCGGACCGAGGTATTCGACAGCGCCCGTGTAGTCGTTCCCGCAATAATAGGACGGCCAGTCGCTGAGCTGCGGCAGGCCGATTATCTGGAAGCTCGGATTGAACGCGATGGTCGAGGGCCCCTCATCGGTCTCCACGACTACCGCCTGGCCGTTGAAGCTGGGGCCTTCGATGAATCTCGATATCTTGAGCTCGGCCTCCTTGGCGAAAATCCCGTCCAGCTCCTCCTTGGTGGAGACGAAATACGTCCCGGAGCCCCCGCTGCCGAAGGCGACCTGGGCCACGAGCTTGGCCCCGTAGCGCCTCGTTAGCTCCCCGAACTTCGCCTCCGAGAACTCTTCCCTCCTGACCACTTCGCCAGGTATCTGCTCGATGCCGCACTCGCGTAATATCCTCAGGAGCGAGATCTTGCTGTCGAACTCGTGGACGAGGTGGTGCGGCGGGGCCATCACCATGACCCGCTCGTCCCGGAGAGCGTCTATCCCGTGGGTGTTCTTGAAAGGCATGACTATGAGGGGCGTCTCCGCGCTCGCCTCCCTCGCCGCGGCGGCCGTGAATGAGCGGAATTGGCCCATGGCGGGTATCCGGTCGAGGTCGTCGGTGCTCCAGTCCGCGTGGAACCCCATCTCCTTCTCGAGCGAGATCACCCTCCTGGTGCCGTTCCGGAGCATCTGCTCGTGGTCCGCGCCGTGGTCGCAGCAGACTATCGTCTCAGTGACGGGCCTGGCTCCCTTGAACGCCGAGAAGGTGCCTGCGTCCACGCCGCGCAGGCCAATATGGACCGCCAGCGAGCCCCGCAGCCGCTCCGGCAGGTGGGACATGAGCTCTCCTCTCCGCATATCGATAGTTCTGTCGCCTCTCATACAATCACGTGTATGTTGGTGTAGGACATAAATGCTTTTAAACCTGCTTACGAAAACGTCAAATCCAACGCTCCATTTTTGCGAATTTCGTAAGATTTTTAATCCCTTTCCAACGTAATATCCTTGCATGAAGCTCGATGAGACGGACGAGAGGATACTCTCCCTCCTCAGGAGGGACGCCAGGGTCGCCAACGTCGGCATCGCCAGGGAGGTCGGCCTCACCGAAGGGGCCGTGCGCGCCAGGATAAGGCGGCTGCGGGAGTCGGGAGTGATCACCCGCTTCACCATCGAGGTCGCGGACGCCGGGGAGGCGTATGCGGTCGTGATGGTGAAGGCCAGGGCGACCACGAAGAAGATGATGAGCGAGATAGCATCGCTCGCCCTGCACAAGGACGCCTACGAGATAGCGGGGGAATACGACGGGTGCGTCATCCTCTCGGCCTCTTCGATGGAGGACCTCGACGAACGGATCGACCGGATACGGAAGCTCCGGAGCGTCGCGGACACCAAGACCTACGTTTCGTTCAGGCGCTGGTAGCCGATTTCCGTGACATCCATTTAAATCCGTTCTCCGGCAGATAGCGCATCATGGCGAAGCACCTTTGCGCTCAGTCCAGGTTTTGGCGATACGCCCGCCACCACTGCTTCTAGATATCCGGAAAACGACCCTTCATCCTTTCTTCATATCCCATCCGAAGCGCAAAAGAGGTGCATCATGATCGCAATGAAAAAAGACGTCAGAGGAGACACAGGCGGCGCTTTCGGGCCGCAGCGGCCGCTCATCGACGCCCATATCGAGTCGAGGGCACTCCGGCGCGGGCTGGAAAGATACGTCGAAGGGGTGGAGACGGCGCTCTCGGCCCTTCCCGAGCCGGGGGTGCATCATTCCCTCCATGACATAGCCGAATCCAGGCGGCTCGCGCTCGGCGGGCTCGGCATGCGCCTTCCGGACATAATCCTCATCCTCGAGAGCGACCCCGGCGATGCGGTCGCCAAAAAAGCGCTCTCGATACTCTCAGACCATGGGACGAGCACGGAAGTGCAGCTCGCTGCCAAGGTGCTCCTCTCCAGGGCGTCCGCCGGATCCGCACCGGCTGCGGACCATGATGGCATCGGGGGCGGTTCTCCATGAAAATGAGGCTGGGGCGCGCCGAGGGGCCGGTGCTGAGGTGCCTCTCTTCCCACTCGCCGCTCATCGACCGGCTCGATTCGATCGGCGGGATACGCGCCACGGTCCATGTGGCCGTGCTCTCCGCAAGGTGCGCGGTCCGGGACGCTGATGGGGAAGGGGGAGCGTCCGCGGGAGCCGGGCCGGAGAGGCTGCGGAAAGCCGTGCTCGTGAGGGATTCAGCCCTTCGCCGCCTCCGGGAGGACCTGCCATACCTGCTGCTCGCTCTCGCCTCGCTATCGCCCGAGAACGCGGCCTGCCGCGGGGACGCCGTCGAAGGCCTGCGGATCATCAGCATGGATCCGGCCGGCGGAGGGGCCGGGGCTCTCGCTTCCAGGCTTGGGGGTAAAATGCAGGCGGCTTGGATCGAGCCGGCCGCCATCCGCAAGGCTGTCGCGGAGGTGGAGGAATCCGAAGGGGCGATGCGGGCGGATGCGGACCAGTTCGAGTCGGCCCGCCTCAAGCTCGCCCGCCATCGGGCTTATGAGGGCCTGGAAGCCCTCATCCCGGACATGCTGCTCGCTCTCGACTCCGACCCCCGCGACGCAAGCTCCCTCCGGGGGCTGGAGCTTCTGCGCCGGAGGGTCACCCCGCTCGCCCGCCCCGGAGCCGCGCTCGCAGGGATCGTCCTGGAAAGCATAAGCGCCCACAGCGTACAGGAGCGCTCGCAGGATCCTTCGGAAGCCTCAGTCGATCTGCCCTAGGAGCATCTTCCTCATCTCTATCGGCTCGAGGTCCTTGAGCGCGTTGAGGGCGAAGTCCAGGTTGGCCTCGCTCTGGGCGTATATCGTGAAGAGCTTGTCTCCCTTCTCGACATGGTCGCCCCTCAGGCGATGGAGGAGGACGCCGGCACCCTGGTCCCTTGGTGCGCCCGCTATGCGCGCGATCTTCGAGATTATCTTGTTGTCTATGTGGAAGATGCTGCCGGCGACGTCCGAGCCCACGGTGTGCGTGTACTGCCCCAGCGGCACGTCGGATGTCTTGACGGCGGCGTTACCCCCCTGCAGCTCTATTATCTGGCGGAACTTCGCCATCGCCTTGCCGCTCGTGACGAGCGTCTCGGCCGCCGAATAGCCCTTGCCCCGCTCCACCTTGCCGCAGAGCTCGAGCAGCTTGCCGGCCATCAGCAGGCTCTTGTGCCGCAGGTCGTCCGGGCCCTTGCCCTGGAGGACCTCCATCACGTCGACGCACTCGAGGCCGGGCCCGACCCCGTTGCCGACAGGCTCTGCCCCGTCGGTGATTATCGCCTCGATCTTCATCTTCAGCCGGTCGCCGACGCGGAGGAAATGCTTGGCCAGATCGTTCCCGCGCTCCACGTAAGGCACCTTGACGCCCCGGCCGACCGGGATGTCTATGAGGACGTATTCGGCACCGACGCTCTTCTTCTTGCCGAGTATGCTGGCGAGCAGCATCCCCTCGGGGTCGAGGCTGAGCGGGTGGCGTATCTTGATGAGCTTGTCGTCAACCGGGGCCAGCTTCATGCCGCCGCCCCACACTATTGCCCCGTTGGCCTTGAGCACTATGTCGCGGAGCTCCTCCATGTTGAAGGTGACGTTGGAGAGCACCTCCATCGTGTCGGCGGTGCCGGCCGCCGAGGTTATCGACCGCGAGGACGTCTTCGGGATGTACAGCCCGGCGGCGGCTATTATCGGGACGAGCACCATGGTCGTGCGGTTGCCGGCCACGCCCCCGATGCAATGCTTGTCGAGTATGGGCGACTTCCCCAGGTTGAGCTGCTCCCCAGACTCGACCGTGGCGTACGCCAGGGCGATGACCTCGTCGTCCGAGAGGCCGTTGATGTACGCCGCCGTGATCCAGGCCGAGGTCTCTATCTCGCTGAGCCGGTTCTGCATTATCTCCTTCACTATGGTCCGGATCTCGCTGTCGTTGAGGGTGCCCTTGTCGAGCTTCTTCTTGATGTAGCTGATCGACTCGGGCTGGTCCATGTGGATGATCTCGACCATGTCCCCGTTCTTGAGCTTGTACGACTGCGCGATGTCCTTGAACACGCCGACCTCCCCTTTCTTCACCAGGTCTTCGCTCACATCCACTATGACCGTGTGGGGGGTGCCGTCGCTCAGGTGCATCTCTGTGCGGTAGCCCCAGTAAATGTCGTGCTCGTGGGCCTCGTCCTTGTTCAGCACGATTATCTTCTCGCCTGTGAAGATGTCTATCACCTTCACGCGGCAGGAGTATTTCTTCAGTTTCCAGACGTCCACTCTCTTCGTGGTCTTCTCGACATATTCTACCATTCAAAAACCTCGTGTCTCATTCATAGAGCTTGATCCCGAGCTTCTCGGTCGCCATCGCGAAGAAGGTCTGGGGCGGTATCACGCCCAGCTCGGTGATGTAGCCGTTTATGTACTTCGCTGCGGTCGCCTCGAACGCAGGATTCGCGATCTTCACGCCTCTGGGCGGCTTCTCCCAGACCTCCTTCCGGTCCCTCTGCTCTATCCTCTCGCGGGTCCCGAAGATGGTCATGGGGCTGTACTTGTACAGCTCGGCGGCGCTGTAGAAGGACACGTCGTTCATCCTGGCTATATGGGCGAGCGTGGAGGTCCCTATCTTGTTGATCAGGTCCCCCCTAGACGTGATCGAGTCGGCGCCGACGATGACGATGTCGGCCTTCTTCATGAACATGTTCATGGCGCCGTCCACGGCGGAGGTGACGTCTATCCCCGCCTTGGCCAGCTCGGCCGCGGTCGTCCTGCCCTGGTACCTCGGCCTCGTCTCGAATGACACGACCCGGAAGCGCTTCCTCATCCTCTTGGCGGCTATCATGCACATCGTCGAGGTCGATGAATGGCAGTGGGTGAGGACGAGGGCGTCGTCAGGGATGAGCCGCGCGCCGTATTCCGCCAGCCTCCCGGCCCCCTCGTCTATCCCCCGCAGGATGTCAGCCTCGTGCTCCGCCACCAGCTTCCTCAGGACCGGGACGTCTTTCGCCCCGGCGGCTTTCATGCCTGCTGCGAGGAACCGCACGCTCTCCTCGAGCGTGTTCCTCATCATCGGCTCCGTGGGCCTGCTGAGGGCGAGCGCCTCCGCGGCGTCGGCGATGTCCTTGTAGAACGCGACCGGCGACTTCGCCTTCGAGCCTTTCGCCTGCGCGGCTAGGGCCTTGAGGGCCTCCTTGGCGACATTCCTCGCCCCCTGTATCCTGAGGGACTTGATGTCGGCTATGGTCCTCCTGACGCTCTGGTGCATGGGAAGGTAAGAGGGGCTAGGAATAAATATCTTTCAGGGGCGCGCAAGGCTATTAAGGAGGCACGAGAAACAGCCGAAGGTGATGGAATGGGAAAGAGGGAAGCGTACCAGAGGAAGATGGAGACCCAGCTGAAGAAGCTGAGGGCGAGGATGGATGAGCTGGCTGCGAAGGCGAAAGCGGCGACGGACACCGCGAAGGCCGAGTACGATAAGCAGCTCCCCGTCCTTCAGGAGAAGCTCGATATCGCGGAGCGGAAGCTCGACGAGCTCGAGAAGGCGGGCGGGGCGGCGTGGGAGGAGCTCAAGTACGGCCTCGAGAGCGCGCTGACCGACCTGTCGGGAGCTATAGACAGGGCGGTGGAAGCATTCGGGCAGGACATGAGATAGCGGAAAAATGAGAAAATCAAAATAGAAAAAAAGGGAAGTTAGAAAGAAACCGGGTTTCTTTCAACCGAAGAGCGAAGCGAGACCCTCTGCGGCCTGCTCCTCCTTCTTGCCTTCGTCCTCCTTCTTCTCCTCTTTCTTCGCCTCAGCAACCGGAGCCGCGGCAGCGGCGGGAGCGGCAGCGACCATCATGGACTGCTTGAGGAGGTCCTCGAAGTTCACGCCCTTCACGGCCTCGGAGAGCACTTTCGCGCGGGCCTCGTCGACCTCGGCGCCGCTCGCCTTGACCACGGCGACTATGCCTTCTTTCGTAACTTCCTTTCCCGCTCCGTGCAGCACGAGCACGGCATGCAAATATGGATCAACTTTCGTCATATACACACCTCGTTTCCTTCACAGCTTTCAGCCAAGCTTCGAAAGAGCCGATCCCTGCCTTATGGCAGAGACGAGAAGCTGCTCCATCGTGCTTGATGAATATAAGTCCCCGTTGAGGGACACGTTCACGGCCTGCCTCATCGCGTCCTTCAGCAGCATGTCGATGTTCTGGCCGGTCGGGTAGCCGACGTTCAGCGAGAAGTTCATCGCCTGCGACAGGCTTGAAGCCAGGTCCGCCTGGACAGTGTCCCCTATGTCCAGCATCTCCTTCGAGTACACGTACTCGCCGTCGAAGCCGAATATCATGCTGGCCACCATCTCGAAGGGCTGGACGTTGAGCGTCTGGAGAGCCTTGACCTTGGCCTCAACGAGCCTCTCGCCCTTCTTCGCCACCACGCTCTCCTTGGCCACGACTATCTTGCCCGCCTTTATCTGGGCGTTGACGCCTCCGGCCTTCAGCTCGGAGAGAGCAGGCCCGGGCGGCAGGTCGGTCTCGCCTTCATGGACGACGATGTCCGTGAGCGCTATGTCGCCGACCTTCGCGGCCCTCTTCTTCCGGTTCTGCTTGAAGAACGAGTTTATCTCGTAGGCCGAGTGGTTCGTGTATATCAGCGCCACCGGCTTGTCGCATTCGGCCGCCTTGGCCGCGAGCTTGGGGTTAGACTGCAGCACCCTGCTCACGACAGGCTTCTTGAGCACCAGGACCTGGCCCCCGTCCTTCCTGATCCTCTGGCGGAGGGACTGGAAGAGCGAGTCCGGCAGCTTCCTCAGGTCGAGGAGGGCCACCGTCTTGTACTTCTTCATGTCGGCCGAGGCCTTCCTGACCTGGTCGGCCTTCTTCTTGATCTCTTTCCGATTGACGTCAGTCTTGTAAGCCATGTGCAGCACCTCAGAAGGCCCTCGCGGGCTTGCCCATCGTCAGCTTCACATAAACCGACTTGATGTTGCCCTCGTTGACCTTGTTCTTCACCGCGTCGTAGACGGTCTCGGCGTTCTCGAGGAGCTCGTCCGCGCTCATGCCCTCGGTGCCTATCAGCGCCTGGGCCACGGGCAGGTACTTGCCCTTCGAGACGATCCTCACGGATTTCTTGGACCTCTCTATCAGCTCCTTTATGTTCCCGGTCATCGGCCTGGGGAGCTTGCCTTTCTTGCCCAGGGCCTGGCCCAGGGATTTGGCGACCGTTCCCATCAGGTTCGGCTGCGCGAGCAGGAAGTAATTGTCAGAGAGGTCCTTCAGCCTCGCCGCCTCGGCAAACGACGGTATCTGGTCGGGCGTGATTATCAGGTCCGCCCCGGCCCTCTTCGCGTCGTCGGCGGTGCTGCCTTCGGCGAAGACGGCGGACTTGAGCTCCTTGCCGCCCTTGCCCTTGGGCAGGACTATGTCGAGGTTGAGCCTGTTCTCAGACTTGGCGAAATCGATGCCCCTCATGTTGATGATGAGCTCGACGCTCTGCTTGAACTTCTTCTTGCCTTTCTCTTCCAGGGCCTTGCCTATGGCCTCTGCCAGCTTCTTCTTGTCCATGAATAAGCCCTCCTACTCTCCAGAGTAGTCCGTTCGGGTGGAATGATATTTATGAGATGAATTTAAAAGATTACCGGCGATGCTCAGAGCTCGCCGACCCTCCTCTTCATCTTCCTCTTGAGCCTCTTGCGCTTCTTCTTGACCCATTTCCAGCGCATTCGGTTCTTCTTTTTCCATTTTCGCGGTTTAGCACCCATATCATGACCTCATCCTGAACTCACCGAAAATGGAAAGACTCGAACTTGTTCGAGGAGATTTCCATTTTCGCGGTTTAGCACCCATGAGTTCACCTAAACTGATGATTCGATACGATTCGTGTTCTACTTAATTGACAGTTACGTTTTTATACCTATTTTATGCCCAGCTTGTCTTTCACCTGCCCGTAGATGCGCCGGATGTTCCTCCAGTGCCCTCCCTCCCAGTAGAACCTCCCGCAGCTCCTGCATCTCCAGAACCTCTCATGGTGCCCGATGACGTTCTCGGGCAGCTTGCCGGCCGCTTTGGCCTCCTCGGCCCCCACGGCATCGAGCTCGCCGTTGCATGCGGCGCACCTTGTCTTCTCAGGGAAGCTTATCTCCTTCTCCGCGCCGCTCTCCTTGATGAGCCAGGCGAGCTGCTCCACTATGTCGTCGCTCTTTATGAAGATGCAGCGGACGCCGGCCTTCTCGCACCGGATGGACAGGGGGAGGTCCCTTGTGACGAAAACAAGGCCTTCTTTCTTCGCGAGGGCGAGCAGCACGGTGTCGCTCTTTCCCGAATACCATTGGCTGTCGAGGCCGAGAATCCTGCACCACGACGCCAGTTTTTTGAGCA
>JAWOLP010000037.1:0-42039 GCA_033853355.1 Candidatus Micrarchaeia archaeon
TAGAGAGGATGATGGCCGAGGGTTCGACTACCCGGAACGACATCACCCAGGGCCAGACCAGGTTCACCGGCAATATCTGGACGAGGGCAGCGGCCAATCTCCGCTCGGCCCTGCCGGATGATGTCGCGGCTAACCTGCAGCAGCAGCAGATGGCTTACGAGCGCCAGATGCTCAACGCGGTGGGATACAACGGCCCGCTCGCGGTCGACGTCCCTGTGGAGCAGCCTGCGATGGGAATGCAGCCCCGCGCGATGGCCAGCGGGGGCGAGGGAGGGCCGCGCGGCCCGACAGTGAGGCCGCCGGTGTCTCCGCAGGTGGGCGGAGGGGTCGAGGCAGGAGGCGGACGGCCGCAGACGCCAAGGCCCGGAAGGCCTGCCAGGGGCGGGGCGCCAGTGGAAGCGCCGCCTGAGCAGGCGCCGCAGGCGGCTGCGCCGGAGGAGCTGCTCCGCCCGGGAGAGACCAGGAAGGTCGGATGGTTCACGCTCGCATGGAGATCGGTAGGGGCCTGGAGGGCGCGCAGGGCCGCGGCCCGCGCAGACCGCGCGCTCAGGCTCGCCACGCCCGAGGATTTCCTGGCCGAGGCACGGAGCGCGATGGAGGAGACCCTCAGCCTGGTCGCGCGATCCGGGCAGAGGAGGATAATGATAGACGAAGTCGGCAGGACCCTGGACGCTGCTACCGCCGGCGAGGTCGGGAACACGATAGAGACCGCGCCGCAGAGGCTGGCGCAGATCGTCCGGTCCCTGTACGCGCGGGCCACGGACCGGAGCGTGCCGCGGGCGCAGAGGGAGGCCGCGATGAGGGCGCTCGTGCGGATATATTCGTATGACAACGCGAGGGGCGCGCTCTCGGAGATCGCGAGGGGCACCGTTGATAATCCGGTCGGCGACCTCACGATAGCCAGGGCGCTGCGCCTCATGGACCAGTCGGCCAGGTCCGGGGCGGCGAACTCAAGGACTCCTCTGTCGCTGGACAACTTCCTGGCGCGCTCGGCCAGGGAAGGGATGCAGCCTGCGGAGCTGGACGCCATAATCGACACCCTCACTGTTGAGAACACTTCGAGGATTGCCCGCGCGAGCGCCCGCATCCAGCAGCTCGAGGGTTCGCTGATACCCAGAGCGCAGGACCAGTATGAAGCCGCGAGGAGGACCGCTGAGGCCGCGACCGGCAACGCGAAGGCGCGGGCCGAGCAGCGGCAGGCCAGGCTTGGAGGGGATCTGTTCAGGCTCAGGGAAGAGCTCGCGACGCTCCGCGCGCAGGTACGCTCGCCGGAGGCGCGCGCGCTGGCCCGGGCGGAGAGCCTCATCGGCATCAACCTGAGGCCGCTCGGCCTGCGGGTCCCGACGCCGAACGTGCCCGAGGGGGCGGCGGCCGGAGGCAACGTCCTCTCGGCCGAAAGCGCGGCCCAGCTCCGCGCGATGCACGGCCGCGGGCTCGTGCCAGCGGACCAGCTGGTGTTCGAGACCGTCGAAGCCGGCAACAGGCTGTCGCGCTCGCTGCGCACCCTCGAGAACGGGGAGAACCAGGCCACGAGCAGGCTCAGCGTGATGATCGAGAGGGGCGTGGGCCCAAGGGGAGGCAACGCCGACGACTTGGTGCTCGGCGCGCTGAGGAGCGACGAGATGTTCGACGCGGTGCGCGCGCAGTACGGCGAACGCACGGCCGCGATGTTCAGGGACGCCGTCCGCACCGGCAACTTCGACGAGGTGATGGCATCGCTGCGGAACCGCCTGGTCACCGATGCCGGGGAGGCGATCGCAGGCTTCGCGTCGGCGGCAAGGACCGCCATAGCGCCGGATCTCGCCGTCATCAGCGTGCTCGGCGAGCCCGCGACCGCGATAACGGCCGCAGCGATGGAACGCGCGGGGATCTACGTCCTCGGCCAGGGCACGATATCAGAGCTCGCATGGAACGCGCTGATGGCGTCAGGCCGCGGGATGCGGACCGGCGCGCGCTATGCCGGCGAGCCGTTCTGGAGATGGGGACGCATCGGCGTCGAGAGGCTGAGGCTTCCGGCAGAGCGCGGAGGCCAGAGGCTCGCGGGGGTCGGTTACTTCGCGGTGCAGCTCGGCGCGTGGGGGCTGATAGGGCTGGGGGGATACTCGGCATGGCAGTATGCGGACCGCAGATGGTTCGGAGCCAGAGACCTCACGGAAGCCCGCGCCCACATGAGCGAGGACCTGCATATCCCCAATGACCAGGTGACGGACAGGCTGGCACGGTTCGGGATGACCACGAACGGCTCCCAGTTCTGGCGCGCCCTGCCTTCGCACTTCCCCGACCCGCGCACCTTCAGGCCATCCAGCCGCGAGGAGTTCGAGCGGGTGTGGGATTCCGAGGATATGGTCATAGGAGACAGGATGGGGGAAGTGCTGTCCGACGGCGAGGCCATGTGCAGCCGCATGGACGAGATCAACAGGCTGCTCCAGACGCGCAGGACCGGAAGCGAGCAGGAGAGGAACGAGGCCCAGACGAGGCTCAACACACTGGTCGCGGACATGCATCTGAAGTATGACGGGGTCGAGGGGATCGCAGCAGTGGAGCGCATACTCTCGCGCAGGAACAGGCAGGCCCTGCAGCCCCAGGACTTCGTGGACCTCCGCATGTCCGACTGGATAGACCGCGGCATCGCGTATCGGTTCAGGGACGGGGTGGTCGAGGCGTTCCTGACCGACAACGGCGTGGATTTCAAGAGGAGGGACGCGACGACGCAGTTCCTCACTTCCCACCGCGACGTGTACGAGGCGCTCGTCAACGCGCATGCGAGGGGCAATCTCCCTTCGGTGAACATGCGTGCCGCGATGAACGCGCTGATGGTCCAGGGGGTTTACGACGGGTTGCACGCGAGGGTGAACGCGAGGAACACGATGGACTCGCTTGTTGTGGAAGCGTTGACCAATGCGCACCTGTATGTCCAGATAACCGGGGCTGGAGGGACCACGACCGGCATAGCCAGCCGCTCCTTCCTTGACCTCCTGGACGGCAGGACTGTCGCTGATCCGGACCACGGCTGGAGCGCCGAGCGCGCCGCCGCGGCGCGGACGGCATTCAACCAGATCGTCAGCCTGTACGGAAACGACCCCCAGGCGATGGCCGCGCTGAACGCTTTCGTGCTTCCGGGCGGGGACGCGGCCGAGAACATTTATGGGAATCCGACCGAACTGGCCCAGATGATAGTCGCGACGCCGCAGCACGCGCTCGAGCGGGCGCGCTCGGAAGGGCGTGTAGGGCCTGCCATGCTTGGAGCCGTCGATCCGGCGATGCTCGATCACCCGGAGCTGGTCACCTACGCGGTCCAGCATTCCACCGCGACGCCCAACCAGGGCATACTCGAGTGGGTCAGGCTGAACCGCGAGCACATCTCGCGCCTGGTGCCGATGCTGCAAGACCTTTCGACCAGCACGACAGCCGCGGGGATGAATCCGGCCGATCTTCAGGCGTACGCGGACCGCCAGGCGGACAGATACAAGGCCCAGGTCCCGCCGTGGTGGAGAGGGCCGACCGCAGCGGAGACCGCGACCGAATTGGAAAGGGCGAGGAGGCGCGCGCCCCCGCAGCAGGGGGTCGTGCAGCAGCGCCCGCCCACCAGGGGCCAGCAGGAGAGGGAGGCCTTCACGCCGCATGTCACGCCGCGGAGGACCGACCAGAACCAGCCTCCTCCGCCGCCCCCGGCGCAGGTGACCGTCGATCTCGGGCCGCAGGCCGATGCGTTCTTCAATGACCGCAACCGCTCGTCCACGCTCTCGGATTTGGTCAACGACATGGTGGACACCATGTGGGCAGACGTCCCTGAGCGCCCGAGGCCCGGGCGCGCCCCCACGGACGGACAGATCCTGCGCGCAGCGTACGGCAACGACATCGACCGCGCGAAGAGGGAGATCCGGACATGGCTGTTCGGGATCCTCTCGGCTCCGGTCGACAACGACCCCGTGCACCAGCGCGCGGTCACGCAGAGGAACGCATGGGGGTTCACGGTCAGCGGCGAAGGGGGAGCGACGAGGGTCCAGTTCACCCCCGCGGCGGTCAGGCGCCAGCTCCGGACGCCGATGATGGAGTTCGTCAGATCAGCGCAGCAAGGAGGAAGATGAACGATGGCGACGATTGTTCTGGAGAACGGCGTACTGGTTGTGCGGTTCAGCGACGGCACCTCGCGCTCCTCAGGAGTGAGGGTCACCAGCGGCATGAGCGAGGCCGATATCCGCAACGCGATAGGCCAGGCGCGGACCAGCGTCGTCGGCTATTATGATGGCGCCGGGAACGACGCGAAATCGAGGGAGGCCTCGCGCGCCAACGGCAACGCGGGGGCGATGTACCGCCAGCTCCACCCCGAGGCCAGGCAGCAGGAGGAGCAGCCCGCGGAGAGGAGGGCGCCGCAGCAGGAGCCGCAGAGGAGGGAGACCCAGAGGGCGCAGCCTCCTCCGAGGCAGGAACCCCAGAGACGCGAGCCGGCCGCGAGGCCGCCGCCGCGGCCCAGGGTCACCCAGGAATGGCTCGAGGCCCAGCTCCGCGAGGCCAGGCGCGACGACCGCCGGGCACAGGCCGCGGCCACCGCGCTCTACGCGAACCGAAATTTCGTGAACCAGTTCCTCTCGCCCGATGCGCAGAGGGGCACCTCGCGCACCGACGCGCAGAAGAACGCGACGATCGCGGCCTTCAACGCGCTATATCAGATACCGGCGTTCAGGCTATACCTCTCGTCGCTCGCGGCGATGCGCAGGGATCCGTCTCAAGAGGAGGTGCACGCGCTGCGGCTCCCCCAGGGCGCCACGATGCCGCTCTATCCCGATTACGTGACCCTCCAGACTTTCCTCACCGAGCCCGGCAGGCCGGAATCGCTGGGCGAGCAGGCGAGCGCCGAGATCATCCGCGCGGCCGACGCCTACGTGAGGCACTTCCTCCTCATATTCGCGGCGCGTGACCAGCGCAATGCCAGGTTCAGCCAGGAGATCGGCCAGATGAACATCGGCAGCAACGTCGCCGACCTGGGCTGGAGGCTGAGGAACGCGCAGGGAGCGATGACATTCCAGCCCGCCTCAGGCAGGGGGCCGACCGATGCGGACCGCGCGGCGCTCGCCCAATTGTACATATCCGGACCCATGGACTCGGACACCCTCGTGGCCTCCGTCCTTTTCCTGAGGAGATGGGCCCTGGAGAACCCGGAGAGGGGAAGGGGGAGGAGCCAGGAGCAGATATCGATCTGGCAGGTTCCGCAGATAATACCTCTCGAGCAGGCGGCTCCCCAGCCCCAACAGGTCGTCCAGCCGCCGCCCCAGGTCGCGCAGCCTGCTCAGCAGGCGGCGCAGGTACCGAGGATAGCCGTCATCGGAGACTCGATACTCGCCGGCGGCAGGATGGGCGGGACGCTCCAGACAACGCTCAGGAGGCAGTTCCAGGGGGCCCAGGTCGACACCTTCGCACATGGCGGAGACCAGCTCCCGGCGATACTCAACCAGCTGAACACCAGCGTCGTCAACGCCAGGCCGCCCTACAACGCCATCGTGGTCGACGGCGGCATCAACGATTTCGCAGGCACCAGGAGCGTAGAGGACGCCGAGAGGGTGTACACCAGGATAATAACGGCCGCCAGGCAGAGCGGCGCCAAAGTGATACTGATAGGCCTCACGCCATGGGCCGGGGCGAGCGCCTCCAGGGGGACATCCCAGACGCGCACTTCGGAATTGAACACCTGGCTCAGGGGCCAGGCGCAGGCCGACGGCAGCGTGGTCTTCGTAGACGTCTCGGTTCTCGGCGAAGGGAACCCGCCCCGCCTGCGGAGGCAGTTCGATTCCGGCGACGGCCTCCACCCCACCGACTCGGGCAGGGACCAGATGGCGGCCCTCGTGGCCCAGGGAGTGTACGGGGTCGCGCAGACCACCGACCAGAGGACCAGGGCCCTGCAGGATTTCGCGAACCAGTACTGGTCGAACCTCGCGAGCGAGCTTTACCGGCTGGTGAGCGGCTCCCAGACCCAAGCGCAGTCCGCGCCGCCTCCCGAAGGCGTGATATCCATCATGCGCAACAAGCCGCAGGGGACGGCGTCCGTGGAGGAAGCGCTGAGGACCCTCGGCCGGGACGACATCCAGCGCGCCTACGACCGCGTGTTCAACGATCTCATGAGCCAGGACGCCGATTTCCTGGAGTTCTGCCGGGGAAGGAGGGAGTATCAGGGGATCGCGCGCACTGGAGTGAGGCTTTCGCAGTCCACAGACGTCCCGAACAGGAGGCTGGTCGTCCGGGCCATGCAGGATTATCTCAACTGGGAGACCGGCCGCAGCGGGCAGGAATGGTACGCCAGGCTGCGCGACGACCTCAGCCTGCTCTACCGCCAGGTGCTCCAGACAAACCGCGACAACATCCTGGCCGACGGCCAGGAGGACATGAGGACGCTCACCGCCCTCTCCGTGTACTCCTGGAGGAAGGCCCACCAGACCGATGCCGTCGGGGCATGGGGCCCCAACCTCAACCTGAGGGTCGAGCAGCCCCAGCAACAGCAGGTCCAGCCTCCGCCGCCACCGCCTCCGAGGCAGGAGCAGCGCCGGGAAGAGAGGGGCAGGACCATCATACCCTAGCCCCGCGCCGAAGGGTCATGCATGAGGCCGCCTTCTACGACTACCGGAGGGCATATCCACATTTTTTCCGCCTTTCCCCTGGTCAGCCTACCGGAGGCAGCCGGTTATCGTGTGGCGATGCAACCCCCTGGCGCGGCGGGGAGGTTTTTTTCCACAGCCGCACATACATGATTTTCCGTTTTTGGTGACATTCCTTTTTATTTCTTTCCTGACACAAATCAATCAAGGAACCCAGTGACATCTAGGTTAGCGACTGCGGGTTGCGGGAACATGAGCTCTGAACTCAAGGATGAGGGAAAGGGGGGTGCGGGCTCAGACCAATCCCTTTCTCCGCTGAGGAGGAGGGCTGTTTTTGCGAGATTCCTCAACCGCACGGTCACATCGCTCATCGCCGGCACGATAGCCTTCGGCAGCGGAACGAATTTAAACGATTTCGGGGGAAGTATTGCTATGGGACAGACGACACCGCGTTCAAGGAGGGCAGAAGCAGAGGAGATCGGGAACCTTCAGAGCATGGCCAACGACGCCGCGGTCGCTTTCAGGGATTACATATTGACAGGGGACCAGCGGAGGCTGAGGGCTCCGCCGTCGAGCCAGTCCAACCCGAATCCGCAGCCCGGCTTCTACGACATCTACAACCGGCAGTACCGCAACGGCACGGTCCAGGACAGCCCCGAGTTCATGGACGCCTTCTTCCGCGCGATGGAGAGGGTCAGGCAGAACCCCCAGATAGCCACCCTCATAGACGCCTACCTGCGCGACCGGGACCGCGTCTGGGGAGTGCGCATGGAGCCCCTGGTCATGAGCGACTTCCTCCAGACCGTGGATAACATAAGGAGCAGGCTGGGGAGCGGCCCGAGCGACCAGGACGTGCAGAACCTGGTGCGCCAGCTGCGCGAGTCCGAGGGGCGTGCGGTGCGCGCCGACTCGCAGGTCGGGAGGGTGAGGGCGCTCGTGCAGCAGGGGATGAACCCCGAGGATGCCGCGCGCACCGAGCTCATGAGGCCCGCCCGCGAGGACTGCGTCGCCAGGTACGGCCAGAACCTGACCAACGCGATCGCAGGGAGGATGCCGCGCGAGCTCGCGCGCATGGCGGTCATCGCGCTGCGGGATTTCATGCTCACAGGTGATACCACCCGGTGGGACGAGTTCAGGAGGCTCTTCGACGCCAACGACCCGAACAACGCCTTCCACGAGGCGTTCCAGCAGTATTTCCGCGAGAGGATCTCGCGCACGACCGACCGCAGCGGCCTCGACGTAATCGCCAGGGCGTACGGCGTGCACCATGGGAGCGCGGCCGAGCCCAGGCTGGACCCGTCCGAATTCGCCAGGATGATAGCCGAGCTCTACGCGGCCGCCACGTCAGGCTCGGCCGAGGCCGTGGAGCGGATCCGGCAGCGCGAGGGCGCGGACGTCGTCGACCCCCTGCTCGGCAGGGTGACCCATGGCCCTAACAACACGATCCAGACCGAGGGCGGCATCGTCGCCCGCGGCATGGCGCAGAACGCCGTGAACTATATCAGGATTGTCCTCGAGAGCGGCGACCCGGCGGCGCGCGACGCGTTCATAAACATCATGAGGGGCAGCCTCGCCGTGGTGGTGGACGGGAGGGTGCAGTCGGTCAGCGTCGAGAACAACGACATATTCTGGAACGAGTTCCAGCGGGCTTACAGCGCCGAGATAACAGGGAACAACATCCTCAGCTCGGTCGTGGGGAGCTTCAGGAGGAACATACTCCCGATAGCGATAAGGGACATCTACAGCGAGCTTGCCAAGGCCAACCCCGACATGCAGAGGCTGAACACCGATTACGGCCCCGACCTGGTCGCCGCCGTCTCGAGCAACCTCTCCGCCTTCTCCTGGCTGGTGCGCCCGGAGGCCGCGCTGAACCGCGAGATAGAGAACAGGGCCGGCTACGACGACACTGTGGCCGTGCAGATACGCGGAATGCGCGCGCAGGGTTTCACCCGCGGCCGCGCGATAAGCGAGATATACCTGGCGCTCGTCGCCGAGAGGCAGCAGTCGCGTTCCATCGAAGGGCGGGACATAATCGAGCAGAATTACGCCCAGCTCTCCTATCTGAGCGGCACGCCGGCGGCGGTGCAGAGGGAGATAGACCGGAGGGCGGCAGCCAGGCCGCCCGACCCGCTCGCCGTGGCGATGCGCACGAGGTACGGGACCAACGCCGGCGCCACGCTCTCGGCTTCGTATTCGCGCATAACCGCCCTGCGCTCAGCGCGGGCGCAGCTCGCGAGGACGTACGGCACCGGGTATGTCGAGCTCGTCCAGCGCAACCTCGACAACATGCAATGGGTGCTCAGGCCGGTCAACGACATCGAGAGGGAGATGCGCTCCAGGCCCGACGACAGCGTCCTCCGTGGCGTATACACCATGCAGAACGGGGGCTACACGGTCGGCACGATCGTGCCGGCGCTCCAGGATATATACCGCGAGCTCGGCTCGGCTTCGCCGGACACCTCGCGGCTCGAGCAGAGGTACGGCGCGGCGCTCGTGCGCGCGGTCCAGTCCAACCGCACGAACCTCGCGTGGCTCGGCGGCGATCCGGAAGCGGCTGAGAGGGCGCTCCAGGACCAGAACGACCCGGTCACATCCAGGCTCAGGGCATTCCTTTACGCTTACACGCCGATCCAGTTCGTAACCGCGGTCACAAGGGCCCGCGCGGCCATAAGCAGGGGAGGCCTGATGCTCTCGGACACCTCCGACGCCCTCGGCCAGGTGTTCATCACTCCGGTCGCATCGAGGCAGGCCGAGAGGACCCCGCCCCGCAGGCCGGACGTGGTCGAGCAGAGGATGGGGGGAGTACGCTCGACCAACAGCGTCATAATGCGCGACCTCGACGGCATGGAGAGGCAGCTGCGCAGGCCGATTCTCGCTCCGGCGCGGCCGATGATGCTCGAGATGATACGCAGATGGAGGGCGCGGGCGCTCCAGATAGTGCGGGACGGCGAGAGCGCGCAGGACGTGGCCACCATGGACCGGCTCGTGCAGGACCAGACGCGGCTCGCCAACACCATGCTCACGGAACAGGACCTCCGAAAGTCGACCGAGCTCGCCTTCTCCATGATCCACCTCGCCGAGACAGGCGGCGACATAAACACGCAGCCCCAGGTCCCCGGCGTGCCGAGCGCGGTGGCGCAGACCGGAGGGCTTTTCACGCTGCTCCAGTGGTGGCGCAGCTTCCAGAGCTCGAACCCTGACAAGGCCGAGGCGATCGGGAACGTCGTGTCGGCCGTCCTCCGCAGGGCCGACCCGCAGCTTTTCGATTTCATCTCAGGCATGGACGAGCCCGCCTATTTCGACGCGGTCATGAGGGTATACCGCACCGCCAGGGGCGGCGGGGCGGATTCGAGGGCGAACCTCCTCTCGCAGTTCCCCAACCTGGTCGGGCCGGTGGAGGCGCTGGCCCCGAACCTCCAGGTGCTCGAGAGGACGGGCGCCAGCATGCGCAGCCTCGAGAGCGTGGAGAACCTCCAGTACGTCACCGCGGTCAGGAGGGTCTACCGCGCGCTGACGCACCCCGACGGGGGCGAGAACCGCGAGAACATGGTCAGGATATACGGCGAGCCGTTCGTCGCCGCCGTGGAGGCCAACCGCAATGCGCTGGCCGCCATGGGCAACACCGGCGCGGGCATGTCGCAGTATCGCCAGCTGCCCTCAGCGGTGCGCAGCAGCCTCATCGCGGCCTACCCGATAACGAACGAGCTCATGGTCAGCATAACGAGCAGGGTCTACCGTGCTGTGAGCAATCCCACCGGGAACGAGAACCGCGACACGATGATCGCGCTGTTCGGGGAGGGATTCGTCGCCGCGGTCGAGGCCCAGGGCACCGCGCTGGCGCCGCTCGCGACCCAGGGGGCAGGGGTGGACCAGTTCAGCGCCCTCCCCCAGAGCGTGAGGCAGGCGCTCATGGGAGCCTACCCGCCCGCGTACGCCAGGAGCGTCGGTTCGCTCATGCGCGCCTTCCGCAGGCAGGACGACAGCCTATTCTTCGCCACCGGCGCGGTCTATGACGCGATAGCCAGGGCCCCTCCGTCGAACGCCCCGGCCGCGGAACGCACCGCGTATGCGGCACGCCTGGCGGACCTCTCGTCTCTTTACGGGAACGCGTTCGTGCAGGCGGTGCAGGCCAACTACCAGCAGCTCGGTTTCGTGTCGAGCCCCAGCTCCACGGTCCAGTCCATGAGGTCGCTGCCGGCCGAGCTCCTCGAGAGCCTGCAGGTCGCCTTCGAGGCCGGCCCTGGCCCCAGCCGCGGCACGTTCATGCAGAACTTCAGCAGGATGGGCGACGTGCTCCCCAGCGTGTATCTCAACCTGCGCAACGCGATGGTGTATGCCACCCCGAACGACCAGATCGCGACCAACATGGGCGCGGCGGTCGCCATGTACCGGCAGTATTTCGGCACCAACGATTACCTCTTCCGGCAGTACGTGAACCTGGACCTCCTCAACTCGGCGATCCCGAGGCTCGCGCGCAGGTACAACATAACCCTCCCGCCGCAGTACGCGAACGGCTTCGCGACTCCGGAGGACCTCGTGGCCTTCATGAGCGCCCGCGGCGGGCCGGGCCAGGACCTCATAATCCGCGGGAGGCAGTTCTTCGACATGATCCAGCAGAACTTCCTGCTGCAGAGGGCGCAGCAGAGCTATGACGGCTCCAACCAGGAGGATTCCAACGCCGCCATCCAGAACCTGCCCAACCAGATCTCGATCTTCGACGCCCTTTACCTGGGCATAGCGCTGGAGAGGGTGAGCGGCACCGACTCGTCATTCAACAGGGCCGCGGCGACCGCGGTGATGCGCTCGATACTCTTCATCGAGAACCGCGACCCCTACCTCGTCGGGCCTTACCTCCTGCAGGTGCTCCCCGCGCTGATGGAGGTCGCGCAGGACGAGCGCACGCTCGTCACCGCGATAGAGGCGTTCAACAACATAGTCATACAGAGGATAGCGCAGGGGCAGCGCGACCTGTCATACTCGACGGCGCTCAACCGGAGGTACCTGCTCGAGGTCTTCGCGCGCATAGGGCAGCGCCTGCCGGAGGTCACGAGCACCTTCGACCACAACAGGCTCGAGGACGAGCTGAGGCTGCAGCCCGAGCCCAGGAGCGACGAGGGATACCTGAGCCCGTACCTCTACCGCTACAGGCCGGGATGGTGGAGGCAGGGCCTCGAGCCGCTCCCGACGATGTTCGGGCAGGTCGGCCAGCCGCTCTCCCTCCTGCCCAGGCCCATGATGGCGACCCCTGGCTTATATGTGCCGGGAGTGCCGACCCTGCTGTCGGATGCCGACGGCCTCTACAGCAGGCTCTCCGACCAGCTGGTCCCGCCGGCCGCGAGGCTGTTCCGGCAGAGGGTCCCGGCCCGCTTCAGGATAGGGGCGCTCGGAGCCTCGACGATAGTGCGGAGGATAAACGAGCTCTTCGGCCCGATGCCGGTGGATTACAGCGATTACTGGCTGAACGCTTTCGGCGAGACCGGCGCGTACTACCAGCACCAGGAGCAGGGCGGCACCGCCACCGACACCGGAGGGGCCGCGGCCGCCGCCTCGGGGAGGACGATAACCGGAGGCGTTTCCGGGATCGGCCAATGGACGCGCCAGACGCAGACGACCACAAACCCGCCCGGAGCCACGGACCAGCAGGCGAGGCAGGTCTCGCAGCAGACCCAGGACAACGTGAACGTCACCGCGCAGGCAGCCAGGCTGCCTTACCCGATCGCCGGGATAATACCGCTCTCGGTCTCGGGCGAGAGCGGCCCGACCCTCAAATCCGAGTCCGAGATCGCGACCGAGCTCCAGAGGAGGGTCCAGACGAACGATGCCGTCGCGAGAGCGCTGGTCACGGCGAGGCCGCAGGGCACGGCGGCAGCGCTGCTCGACGTCTACCGGGAGCTGCTCTCCGACCGGCCGGACCGGGCCCGCCTGGAGCGCCAGTACGGCCGCCCCTTCGTCGAGCTGGTCGAGCACAACATGAGCTCGCTGAGCTTCATCGAGGCGCCTGACCGCGGGGTCGGGCTCCACCGCGGCAGGGTGCAGTTCAATTACCAGAACGCTACCGGCCGGACCGACACGTACGGCGGCGCAGGCGCGCCGTCGGCTACCACCGGCGACATAGCCACCCAGCGCAACACCGGAGGCGTCCTCGAGACGTATTCGAGGATCGCCCGCGAGAGCCAGACGGACATGCTCGTGTTCGTCTCGGGCCAGCACATGCCGGAGCTGAGGGGGCAGGCTCCCACGCCCGACGCGATAGCGCAGCAGCTCGGCATACCCGTCTCGCAATACAATACCATGAACGACGCGCAGAGGCGGCAGCTCGCGCAGTCCCTCGGGCTGGACTTCGACCAGATTTCCCAGGGCCCGGAGCTCCAGCAGCAGCAGGAGAGGCTCAAGTCGAGGATGTATTTCGTCACGAGGGAGGGCAACATCTACCAGCTCGCCTACGGCATAGACACCGAGGCGCAGCTGCTCAACTACATGTACGCGGGCGCCAACACCCAGCAGTACCTCGCGGGAGTGAGGATGGTGGGCAGGGACAGCCTCGTCTCACCCGGGCTCACCCAGGCCGAGCAGCAGCAGAGGCAGGCCGCGGGCAGGACGCCGGTCAGCGGGGACGCGGCGCGGGGCTTCGACGGGGCGGCGATAGGATTCACGCTGCCGACAGGGGGCGGCGACTCGTTCTCGTCGCTGGCCTTCGGCCAGCTTGTCCGGGACATGAACACCATGACGCCGGTGCACGCGGAGCAGGCGACCGGCATGGCGGTAACCAACCTGCTCGCCGACCGCAGGCAGAGGGACATCTACGCCGCGTTCTACAGGGGATCGCAGATCGTCCAGACCGATCCGGCCAACGTCACGCACATAACCAACACCTCCTGGGCCGAAGGGATAGGTGAAGTGATGTGGAGGCGCATGCGCGTCGATCCGCTCTCCAGCCAGTTCGAGCTGCGCGTTGCCGGAGGATACCCCGGAACGGCGGCCGCTTCCTGGAGGCACGAGATCCGGAGCTCGAGATACAGGACGACCGCCTACGGCATCAGCGGCGGCTTCGACACGATAAACCTGCTCCAGCAGTTCAGGGCCGTCGACGCGCAGGCCGACCAGATATACGCCAGGATGAACACCGTCTTCGCCAACCTCTACGGCTGGCAGGAGGACGAGGCGCGCAACACGGGCTGGCTGGTGGCGGGGAGCTACCTGTACGCGAGGATGGAGGACTGGACGGTGCGGAACCCGAACGGCACGTACACGACGACACCGACCGCGCCGACCGACACGGGCACTCCGGCCGAGCACTACGCCTCGGCGCTGTTCATGTACTGGGCCCAGAGGCACAACCTCCTCATGGGAGCCCAGAGGGTGCCGGGCTTCAGCCGTATCTACGACCGGATCGACCAGGCGATGAGGGACGTCCAGAACAATCCAGAGAACTCGGCGCAGATACTCCAGGCGCTGTCGCAGAACATCCGCAACGACATGAACAGCGATATATGGAGGTTCGCCCTGGGCTATGGCTATGACGGCGAGAGGGTCAGGGTGTACGTACTGGGCAGCGGCCAGTACCAGCGCATCGCCGGCACCGTCGCCCCGAGCACGCAGCCGGGAGGCCAGCCGCAGCAGGTCACGCCGGACTACCAGACCTCCTACGCAGACCTCTACGGCCTCTTCCTCTTCGGAAGGCCCACGAGGGTATACACCGACATACTGGCGCACTCGTACCTGTACGCGCCCCTCGTGATAGGGGCGGATCCGAGCAACCCCCAGAGCATCACAGTGACCAGGGGAGCGACCGCAACGCCCTACTCGGACCTGTGGATGGGGGTCGGCGCGGTGGACTGGCCCTCGATAAGCCTCGAGAGGTACGAGCGCGAGCTCGTCATAAGCCGCTCGCCGGACCTGCCGGCCGCACTGGCCGACATATACGTCGATATCGGCGGCGTGAGGGACCGGGCCAGGCTAGGTAGGGTCTACGGGGAGGAGCTGGTCGCGATGGTCGAGCAGAACCGCGCGTCGCTCAACTGGATGATACGCCCCGAGAACGAGGTGACGGCGGAGCTGGAGAGGAGGAGGGCGGCGGATGATAACTCGGCCCAGACCCTCCTGAACTTCAGGAACGGCAGCGCGGCCGCGCTCATCGACATATTCACCGAGATGCGCAAGGCCACCCCCGACAGGGACCGCCTGGAACGCAGGTACTCTCGGGACATGGTCGATTTCGTCGTCCAGCACGCCTCGGATTTCAGCTTCGTCCTGCTGCCCCACGACCGCCTGCAGGCCGAGCTCGAGCGGAGGCAGGGCGCCTCGCTCGCGATGAGGGAGCGGCCCCTGGAGGCCAGGCTCAGCGAGGTGAGGATGCCGCTTCCGCCGGCCCAGGACAACCTGACCGGCGAGGAGGTCGTGCGCATGTTCGAGCGGAACAAGCTGGACGTTCTCGTGGCCGCCACCAACGCCCAGACGCGGAGCGGCCTCTCACCGGAGAGATACAACGTCCTTCCGGGCAGCCACCTGGACAGCAGGGAGGGCAGGAGGCAGCGCAGCAACACATTCTACATCCTCCATTCCCCGGTCATCGACCGGCCCGGCTCGACCGGATCGATTGTCGTCGGCGATGAGGAGGACATGCGCGCCTGGGTGCGAAACGGGGCCGAGATCGGCGGCGGGATAAGCCGCGTCGAGGTCAGCAGGCAGGGCGAAGGCTACCGCTTCGTCTTCTCGGGCGACCGGCGCCTGAGGGCGTTCACGGCGGAGCGCCTCGTCGGCGGGTTCACGATCCCGCTCACCGGGGATGCTTACGGGAACCACGATTTCGGCCACAACTGGACGGTCGGGCTCCTCATGCGCGTCCTCCAGGACCACCGCCAGGACCTGATAGCAGGCGCCCTCTACGGCGTGCGCCAGTTCGGGAACGAGCGGTGGGACCAGGCGACCGTCACCTTCTCGCACAGGCTCCAGCTGCTCAACACGACCGAGGTCAGCAACCAGCTCTTCAGCTACGTGTTCTTCAACCGGACGACGCAGAAGATAGTTTTCGCGACGAACGACGTCTTCCAGGACCCGCAGCAGCTCGCCGACGTCTGCAGCCAGATGGGCATCGCGGCCTGCGCCAACGCCCAGGAATTCCAGCGGACCACGGTGGGAGCCGGCATCACCTGGGCGCGCGCCAACCTTCAGACGAGCGAGAGGCTCAGCCTCCACCTCTTCTTCGAGGGCGGCGTCGAGTCCGGCAGGACATTTGCCCCACAAGGCGGCAGCCAGTATACGAACTACAACGACAGGTTCGTCTGGCGCGGCGGCGTAGGCTTCGACTACCTGAGGCAGGCTCCGCAGAGCATCCTGCCGGAGAGGTACTTCCTGAACCTCCAGACGACCGGGGGGACCTGGCCGCTCATACCCGGGGAGATCGGGAGGCCTGAGTACCTGGGCCCCTACCGCGACCAGATATATTTCGCGCCCGGCGGATGGTCGGTGATGCTCCACGGCGGGTTCCAATGGTAGTCACCTTTTTAGGAAAAAGGTGACTCCAAAAACTGATATGCCAGGGCGCAGCTTGACTTTTCCTTTTTATTTCTCTCTACGTTTCTGATCCCCCCACCTTCATCCGCGGAGCGGAGGGGGGACAGGGAACCGGGCCCCTGGATTTCTTTCTAATTTTCTGACCCTTATTCACCTGAATCTGGAATAGGGATGTAGAGTTCGGAGAACCTTCTCTCAATAAAACCAGATAGAAAAGGATGGACCTGTTTTTGACTCGACTTTTTGACCGGGGTGGAGATAAGAGTATAAAAAGTTGAAACAGGCTACTTCTTCTTCGCCGCAGGCTCTTCCACCATGACGGGCGGCATGAAAGGCGGCAGCAGGTTGAAGGGCCGCACTATGAAGATGGAGTTCATGCCGGCGTTGGCGTTTATCATGTTGATCACCGCCGCGCCGTACTCCGGCGGCAGCTCCTTCTTCTTCTTGAATTCGGCGAGCGCCTTCTTCACGTTGTCGGGCGTGTCCCGGCAGAACGCCTGGCCGGTTATCTTCACGGACGCCACGTTCGGCTTGTAGTTTATCGAATATGTGAAATCGAGCATGACCGAGTCGGGCGTGTCCGGGCTCATCTTGTCTATGTCCACGCGTACATCCACACCGTTCGGGATGTGGTCCTCAACCTTCTTCACTTCTGCCCCGTTGAAGAGTATCTGCAGCACTTCGAGCATAGTCATCCCGATTGGTAAAACCGGCCATGCAATAAAAAGGTTTCGGATTCGCGATTGGTGTTAGAAAATGGAAAGAGATATAAAGATTGGATGAGAGAGCATTGGTATGCCCGCGATAGCCATGATCGAGAAGGAGGACATCCGCAGGATGCCGCGGAAGCCCGCCGAGCTCCTCCCTCCGGACTCGATCGCCAGGTTGCCGGCGATCTTCGGCCTCCATGGCACCACCGCCATCTCGGCCGGAAGGCTTGTCGGGAGCGATGGGTTCGGGGCCGGCATGCTCAGCGAGATCGCGGGGAAGATCGGCGGGATACCCGACGCGTTCTATTTCTATGTCGCCTCAGGCAGGGGCTTCGATTTCAGGAAGGGCTGGGAGTGGAGGGTGAAGGTCTCCGAGATAAGGGAGAGCATATTGGGCGCCACGAAGGCCGTCAACTGGTATTCGAGGTTCAGCCTCAAGGGATGGCTCGAGCACGACCTCCACAAGCTCGGCCTCCCTGCGGCGCGCGCGCACGGGCTGGGAGTGGTCATATTCGCTTTGACCCAGGAGGCGTACGGGAAGATGCGGGACGATGAAACGATAGAGCTCAAGGGCGACCCGGTGCGCGGGCCTTTCCCGAAATACATCGAAGCGGCCGATCTTGACGTCATACGTATCGAACGGATGGGCGCGGTGATGACAGGCCCGGAGCTCTCGGCCGAGCTCTCAAGGCTCGAGCCGGATGAGCTGGACATCCTGGACAGCTACATCGTCCAGCGGGAAGAGGAGCTGAAGAAGCCCGAGTGGGAGAGGACCCTTTGCCGGGACCCCAGGATGGAGAGGTTCGCCCTCCTGAGGGACGCTTTCGCCGAGAAGATAGCGGACATATTGACGGGAAGGATAGCCTAGGATTCCTGCACGTTCTTCCCCCGTTCTGAGGGGACTATCCTGATCTTCCCATGGAAATCCCGCGGCTCCAGCTCCCTCCCGTCCATGATGCGGTCGAGAGCGATCGCGAGCGCGGCCACTTCGCTGTGCGGCTGGCCGGTTATGGAGATGTTGAAGTCCGCCAGCCCGTATATCTCGCGGGGGACCTGCTCGCTGCCCACCACGACCAGCATCTTTTCGCGAGAGCGGAGCAGGGGGAGGCTGGCAGTTATCGGGATGCCGTACATCGTGAGGTGAACGACGGAGAAGCCTTCGCGCTTCCTGCGCTTGATGAGCGCCACGGCGCTCTTCTCGTACGAGATCGAGAACACGGTCCCGGGCCCCGCATCCCCTCCCCATCTCTCGCATATCCGCCTCACGCTCTCCTCGAGGCCAGAGTCGTGCTGGCCGGAGTATGCGACGGCGCTGGCCCCGAACGCCCGCGCGACGAGGGCCACGTGGGTCGAGATGCGCTCATCGCGGGGCAGCCGGTGCCCAAGCCTCAAAACTTCGATTTCCATTTCGGATTTCCTCGGGGATGCTTCTGCGCCAGATATTAAATAGCGAGGGGGAAGCGGAGGTTATAAAATCCAGAGCGGATATCTGGATGTTGATTTATGAACGCGATAGAGATAGACAACCTGACGAAGAGGTTCGGCGAGCTCGTTGCCGTGGACGGCATATCGCTGCGGATAAAGGCCGGGCAGGTGTTCGGCCTCCTCGGCCCGAACGGGGCCGGCAAGACCACCCTCATCTCCATGCTCGTTACAATGAAGAAGCCCACGTCCGGCCGGGCGCTCGTGAACGGATTCGACATCGTCTCCCAGTCCGGAGATACGCGCAAGAGCATCGGCATCGTCTTCCAGGACCCGTCGCTCGACGAGGAGCTGACCGCTTACGAGAACCTCGAGCTGCATGCGGCCATGTACGGGCTCGAGCCGGCGGACCGGAAGAGCAGGATACACGAGGTGCTCGGCACCGTCGAGCTCACCGACAGGAGGGACGACCTGGTTAAGACGTTCTCGGGCGGCATGCGCAGGCGCCTCGAGATCGCCCGCGGCCTGCTCCACTATCCGAAGATACTTTTCCTCGACGAGCCGACTATCGGCCTCGATCCCCAGACCAGGAACCACGTGTGGGAGTACATCAAGAAGCTGAAAACCGAGCACGGCATAACGGTCGTCATGACGACGCATTACATGGACGAGGCCGACAGCCTCTGCGACCTGGTAGGGATCATAGACCACGGCCGGATAATGGCGCTCGACACGCCCGAAGCCCTCAAGGATTCGCTGGGCGGGGACATAATAAGCGTCAGGGCGCCCAAGCCGGAAGCCCTCGAAGCCGCCCTGAAGGGCCGGGATTGGGTCAAGGGGACGAAGCTGGACGATGGCGCCCTGAACATCAGGGTGGAGAAGGGCGAGAGGAGGATACTCGACATCATGGACGTGGCCCGCTCCGGCGGGATAGAGATAGCCTCGGTCACGATGCACAAGCCGACCCTCGACGACGTCTTCCTCCACTACACGGGCAGGAACATCAGGGTGGAGACGGCCTCGGCCAAGGACCACATGAGGATGAGGCGGAACGCCTGGAGGAGGGGAAGATGAACCGGGAGCTCACGGCCGTTTATTTCATGTGGAAGAGGGAGCTGATAAGGTTCTTCCGCTCGAAGAGCAGGATCATAGGCAGCCTAGGCCAGCCTTTCTTCTTCCTGGCGATACTGGGGACCGGCCTGAGCGGCGCGATGCGCGCATCCGGGGTCGGCGGCAACTACATGGAGTTCATCGTGCCGGGGATCCTCGCCAGCGTCCTGCTCTTCGGCTCTATATTCAGCGGGATAATAGTGATAATGGACCGCCAGTTCGGCTTCCTCAAAGAGACCCTCATCGCGCCTGTCAACCGAACGAGCATCGTAATCGGGAAATCGCTCGGCGGAGCGACCACCGCGATCGTCCAGGGCATGCTCATGCTGGTCATGGCCGTTTTGCTGGGCGCCTCCATCGACATCGCCAACCTCCCCTTCATCATCCTCCTTATGGCGCTGATCTCCATGGCTTTCGTCTCGCTGGGGATAGTCTTCGGCTCTGTTATGGAGGACATGCACGGCTTCCAGCTGATAACCAACTTCCTGGTCATGCCCATGTTCTTCCTCTCAGGAGCCCTGTTCCCCCTGAGCACCGCGCCACAGATCGTCCAGTACATCGCGTACATAGACCCGCTCACCTACGCCGTCGAGGCGCTGAGGTATTTCATAGTCGGGACGTCGGGCATGCCGCTGGCGCTCTGCGTCGGCGTGCTCGTGGCGTTCTTCGCGGTCACGACCCTGGCCGCGGCGTATTTCTTCAGCAAGATCGAGAGCTGAGGCAGGACGCGGACGGAGTCCCGTGTCCCCCTCAGATGGTGAACTTCGTCCCGGGATACCCGCCGCTTCCAGGCGGGGTGAAATAGACATTCCCGGTCGTGGTCGCGATCGCTATTTTTTCAGGCAGATGCCGGGCCGGCTCCGGATGCTGGCCGAAATACGGCTTCGCCTTCTCGCCGGCCTTTATGAAGAGGCTGGCCAGCCGTCCGAAGCCGATCTCTTCAAGGACCGCGATCGAGGACTCGTCGCCGTCGATCAGCGAGCCGAGATCCAGGCCGGAGCAATCATGGCGCACGTTGAGCCTATGGTATGCCTTGTGCGCCGCATCGATCTGGGCGAGGAGCTCGTCGGGCGAATTCCTTCCCGAAAGAAGCGGGTGCGTGGATACGGTGGTCAGGGCGGGGTTCGCCAGCAGGAACGCGAATGCCGACTGCTTCACCTTCCCTGCGAAGTTCTTCTCCCTTAGCCTGGCCTTGAGTTCGCTTATGCGGACGTCTTCCCTGGCCGTCGGGATCTGTTTTTGCAGCAAGGTGGAGACCGTGAATTTCACGCCCCTGACCATGTTGAGGGCCATCACCTCGCTGGACTCGTCCGGTATCGCGAGGGATTGCTTCAGGTGGTAATCCAGCGCCGAATGCAGGAAGCCCCTATCATAGCCGTACGCATCATCGAGTTCGCCGGAAAACATCTGCTTGATGAAAAGATCCGAAGCCTCGTCGAGCTCCGCTACGGGCCTCTTGATTTTCTCGATCGCCGCCGAGACCCGGCTGGCCACCAGCGCATTCCCGGTCTTCGCGAGATCGCTGATGATCTCTTCCAGGATCCTGTCCATCTTGTCTTCCATCCCGAGCTTGCGGAAGACGAGCTCCTTGAAGAGCGACTGCGGAGCCGCCCTGAATATCTCCATGGGCCCGCCCAGGATCCCCGATCCGGCGAATAATTGGGGCCGTTCCCTCATCAGGAATTCGTAATGGATGCGCGAGAAGATGGCGGTCATCTCGCAGATCTCCCTCGCGAACTTCGCCGGGTCCTTGAGCCTGATCCCCAAGGAGGCTGCGTCTGCCGAGACTATGCCACGGAACAGGACGCCCCCTTCGGGCATTCCTTTCCCGGAAGGCTCCAGCGCGGACACGCTGAGCACGCTCGCGGAGGCGTAATTCATCGAGACGTCATTGACGAAATGCTGCGCCACCAGCCGGATCTCCGGCCGGACGCTCATCTTTTCTCCTCTCCGGTCCGGTGTTTCTACCGCCCTTTCCGAATCCGGGTCCCTGCCTTTCAGCACAAGGGAGACGGAATGCATTACGGCCCTCCTGATCTTGGTGTACGTCGAATACGCCTGCCGGAACTCGTCCGACATGAGGTTCGCCATCCCTCCGGAGAGAGGAAGGAGGAGCCCGAATGCCGCATCCATTTCGCGGGGCGCGAGCACCTGCCCGCCCAGCCACCTGTAGCGGATGTGCCCTACGGTAACGTTGACTGCCCCCTTGGCCAGCGTCTCGTGTATCGCTATCGCGGCGTCCCGCGCCTTTTCGTCGTGCGCGTCGAGGGCGAGCGCCGCCTTCATGTCCATGCCCGCCAGCGAGTCCGGCCACGCGGACCGGTTGGCATGGATGCCTTCGCGCAGATGATAGTTGAATGACGTCGTGAAGGTGCCATCTTCCATTCGCTTGAAAAGCACCGGGGCCGCCGCGGCATAGCGCGGGCTCTTCACGAGAGCGGCCTCGGCCTGCTCCAGCGTTATGCCGGCCCCCTCCTTCGCGAAGAGGACGTCCTCCCCGCGTTTCAGCTCGTTGGCGGCCTTCCGCACGTACTGGTCCCCCAGCCTCACGTAAATAGGCGAGTCATGGCCCAGGATCGACGCGCCGAATATCGTGTGGACGAGGATGGGCGCCCTGCCGAGCTCTTCCCTGCCCTTTTGTTCCCGCATCTGCCTCTCGTGCAGCTCCTTGCGCCTCTGTTTCCGGTTCACGCATCTCCATCTGTTGGGAACGGGTTTTAATGTTATCGTTTGTGTAAAATTCTGCTATATGTCCGTCCGCGGACTGCCGTCCCCGGAAGAGGAACCAATATAAATTTCATAACGGATTCCGCCGGTATGTCACACTTCGGAACGAACGGGGTCCGCGGGAGGTTCGACGAGCTGACCCCCGAGCTGGCGCTGCGCCTCTCGCAGGCCATCGGATCTTATTTCAAAAGCGGCAAGGTCATCGTCGCGCGCGACTGCAGGCTCACCGGAGATACCCTGCGGGGCGCTGTGGTGTCAGGCCTCTCCGGCGTCGGCTGCGAGGTCATAGACATAGGGGTGGCCAGCTCGCCTACCGCCGAGTGGATGATAAAAAGGATGGGCGCCGCAGGGTGCATCATCATCAGCGCGTCGCACAATCCCCCTGAATGGAACGCCCTCAAGGTGGTTGACGGGGATGGGGTCTCGCTCTCGCGCGAGCGGGGGGCGGGGATAGAGAAGCTGCTCGGCAAGGTCCCCCTCGCCGCATGGGACAAGGTAGGGAAGATAACGCCGTACGACATGGCGACTGCGGATCATATCAGGGCCATCGCGGGCCTTGTCGATGGCGCGCGCATCAGGCAAAAAAAGCCGAAGGTCGTCCTCGACTGCGGCAACGGCACGGCATGCCTGATAGCCCCCAGGCTGTTCAGGTCGCTCGGATGCGACATCATGACGCTGAATTCCCATCCTGACGGGAGGTTCCCCGGAAGGCCCTCGGAGCCGACCGAGGCCAACGTGAAGGAGCTCATCGAGGCCGTGAAGTCGTCCGGAGCGGACGCCGGGGTTGCCTGGGACGGGGATGGGGACCGCGTGGTGTTCATCGACGAGAAGGGCTCGTACGTGATCGGCGACCGCGTGTGCGCGCTCTCCGTGCTTTGGAAGGCCGACGCCTCCGGGGGCAGGCTCGGCGGCGACGTCATAACCACGGCCGCGACGAGCAGGTGCGTGGAGGATGTCGCCAAGGCGGCCGGGGCCAAGGTCCGCTACACCGCGATCGGCGCGCCGTATCTTTCCGAGGAGATGAAGAGGCGCCCGGGGGCCATCGCCGGAGAGGAAGTGGGCGGGGTGATCTGGCCCGAGTTCTCGATGGCCAAGGACGGCTTCCTCACGGCCGCGAAGATGGCCGAGGCCATCGCAGGGAAGCCGCTTTCCGCGTGGCTGGGCTCCGTCCCGACATATTACAACGTGAAGGCGAAGATAGAGGCCGGGGCCGCCGAGAAGAAGGGGATCGTCTCGCGGGTCCTCTCGCACGCGAAAAGGAACAAGCTGCCCCACATCACGATCGACGGCGTCCGCATAGACCTCAACGATGGATGGGTGATCGTGCGCGCCTCGGGAACCGAGGAGTATGTCAGGGTGTTCGCGGAAGCGAAGACGCCGCAGGAGGCCGAGAGGCTCTCGAAGGAGTATGCCGCGATCGCGAGGGGAGATTAAAAGGCTAATGAAAGGAGTATCACCATGAAGATCACGCAGGAATCCACATCGAGGATGGTCCTAAAGGACAACAACATCAGCGTGTTCATCGCCGGGCTCGCCTTCTTCGCGATAGGCGTGGCCATCTCAGTGCTTCTCTATTCGGAGAGCCTCATCGCGGCAGGGGTCGGGGTCATATTCGCCCTCGCCGGGCTATATATCGTCCTGACCACGCGCGTGGTGACGGCCGTGCTGGACAAGGCCGCCGGCAAGGGGACCTTCTCGTTCCAGGGCATAGCCAGGCGCGAATCGCGGGAGATGGAGCTTTCGAAGATGAAGGAGCTGGTCCTCACCAAGACCGTGCGGACCTCGTCCAAAGGCGGCACCAGCTACGAGTACATAATCACGTTCTCCTTCACCGGCGGAGAGGAGATCCCCCTCGAGCTCGGCAGCACCGGCGGCGGGATAACAGACGTCGTGATGTCGCCCGACGAGAGGAAACAGAAGGATGCGAAGCTGATCGCGGATTTTCTCGGCGTGCCGATGAGGTTCGTTGCCCCGCCTTCGGTCATGGAGGCCCTCAACGCCATGAAGGAGGGCATAGCCCAGGGGATGGAGAGGGCAGCCAAGAAGAGCGGGGAGCAATAGCCAGCCTGGATGGGCCGCTACCAGAATCTCCACCACTTGGAGCTCGCTCCCAGGAAATCAGCGACCTCCGTGTGGCCTTTCTCCCTCGCGATATCCAAGGCGCTCGAGCCGAGGTGGTTCTTCTCCTTGACCTTTGCGCCGTTCCCGACAAGGGCCTTCGCCGCCATGAGACGGCCGCTCTCTGCCGCATACATCAGCGCCGTGTTGAGCTGCGCGTCCTTGGCGTTCACATCGCATCCGGCTTCTATCAGATCCATCACGGCCTCCTCCTCCCCGATCGCAGCAGCCAGCATGAGGAGGGTCCGGCGGTCCAAGTATCTGCGGTGGACGTCCGCGCCCGACTGGATCAGGAAGCGGATCACCGGGATGTGCGCCCCTGAGACTGCCATCACGATGGGGGTGATGCCGGTCCTCATCGGAACGTTGACGTCCGCGCCATCCCCGACCGCAGCCCGTACCTGGCCGAGATCCTTGTTCACCACTCCTTCGCAAAGGCGTTCGTAAGGGGTGAGGAGGGAGACCGGCCCGGGAGGCGGGGCCTGCTTCTTCAGCGCGGGAAGGGGGCGGGGAGGAGGCGGCTCCTCGGCCCGCGGCCTGGCGGCCTCTGGAACCGGCTCCCTTTTCCTGAAGAGCTCCGGCCTGCCGTCGCGGATCGCGGCGCCGATCTCCCGCCTCCGTTTCCGGTCGAACAGTGAATCAGCCATCTGGCCATCCTCAGAACAGGTTCCGGTACTTCCTCACTTCGCCAGCGGCCCCGCCGGCGATAGCGGAGTGGTATCTCCTGACGGTCAGATCGACCGCGAGCCGGACGATGTCCTGGTGCGAGCCGACGTCATGGACAGGCAGCCCTGCGGCCTTCAAGTCGGAGCTGGCGCTGCTCGGCCTCCCGATCTGTATCATGAAGAACTGGTTCCTGCGGGCCAGTTTTATGAAATCGTCCCTCACCGCGGCCCAGTTCGCGATCTCGCCGTCCGATATCATCGAGAACACCGCGTTCTCCCTGCCCTGGAACGAGTCCACGACCCTGGCGATGTCGAGGGTCGTCCCTCCGCTTGACGGATTCAGTATGAGGCGCTTCACCTCGTCGAGGCCTGAGGCGTTCAGGGTCTTGTCCGAGAAGATCGCCGCCGAGAGGTCGATCTTGTGCAGGAGGCGCTCGACCTCGAAGAAGCGGAGCATGCCGTAGAACGTCAGGAGGGCGTAGTGATAGTAGCTCCGGTCGCCCCAGGGCACGAGGCTTTTGTCGCCGCCTTCCATCATGCTCCCGGAGGAGTCTATGAGGGTCATCAGGAAATCCGGGAGGTCCCGCTTCTCCTTCCGTATCGGCACGTCGACCGCCGCCCGCTGCCGCGGGATCGAGGGGAGGACCCGCCTCGCGAGCGGGTCGATGAAAAGCCTCTGCATGGACGCGTCCGCCGGATCGTGGGCCTCCGGGTCGAACGGCTCGTGGAGGAGCGGGATGAGCGGCAGCCGTGCGGACGGCATCCTGCCTGAAGCCTTCAGCGGAATCTTCCTGGCGAGGCCGCGGTAATAGGCGTCCAGGGCCGGCTCGGTCTTGAGGTAGAACGGGATCCCCTGGCCTGCCTTCCTGCCCGCCATGATCCTCTCGATATCGCCCTGGCTCAGGTCGTCTCCGGCCTGCTGGGGCTGAGGCCCGCCCCCCTCTTTCTTGCCGGGCGTGCCGCCGTTCCCGCCTGCCCCGCCGCTCCCTCCGGCCGGCCCGGCGGTCTCGTCGTCAGGGGAATACTGGAGGGACTGCTGGCCCTCATCCTCCTTGAGCAAGGGGATCGCCTCCCGGGCGTACACCCTCGCGAGCGTCTCCCATTTCCCGCGGTCCGCCATGTTTTCATCTGTGAAAAGCCTGGAGAGGCGTTTCACCGACATCCCGATCTGCGGCGTCTCGGCTATGTGGCGCCTCAGGAGATCATGGTCGAGGCACGTGCCGAATATTGCCAGGTTGAGCTTCACGAAGAGGCTGTACTCCTCGGAATACCTCCCCCCGGCCTCCTGGCCCTGCAGCTCCCAGAAAAGGGTCTGCCCGCAGAAGGACTGCCCGCGTGCCGAGAGGCTCCGGCTGACATTGGAGTTGTTTATCACGTCCGTCACCGCGTTCGCCAGCCGCATGCCCATGGCTTCGCAGAATTTGCGGCCGAACTTGCCCGACTTGCGCAGCTCGTCGTGGATGGGCTCGATGAATGAGTCATAGTAGAGGGGCTTGTCGAAGGGGCAGCCGAACCCGCTGTTGCGGGGGTATTCCCAGTGGCCGATCTCATGGTGGGCGACGTTGCGGAGCATCTCCTTGATCGGGTCGGTAATGTTCAGGGCGTCCATGAAGCGGGAAAGGGCGGGCGAGCCGGCGAACTCGAGGCCTTCGCGGATGATGAACTCCACGTCCCAGTTGTCCGGGTTTATGCCGGCTATCAGGGGCTGCGGGCTCTTCTTCGCCATGATCGTGACTTTCGACTTGCTCGGCCCTTCGCTGCGCATGATGCCCTCGACCGTCGCGCGGTATTCGAGCATCCGGGAGGGATCCAGCTTCAGCCCGGCTCCGGCGCTCCTGAACGCGGGCTTTTCCCGCCCCGGATCCATACGCGCTCTCAATGTAGGCATGCCGTCAGTCCCCCGTTCTAAGAATACCTATCCACGGCCCCGGCCCGCACGAGGATGTCGGCGATCTGACCGTAGTCCTTGTCCAAGTGCAGGTTCCGTCTCGCGATCGAGAGGGCGTTGAGGGTCCCTGAGCCGGAATCGTATTCGGCGTTCACGTCCGCGCCGTTCGCCAGGAGATACCTCACGATATTGACGTGGCCATGCCGCGAGGCCAGCATCAGGGGCGTCTCGCAATCGAGGAGCCGGCCATCGTCCATTCTGCTGACGCGGCGGCGCGCGTTGACGTCGGCGCCCTTGGCCAGCGCTTCCGAGACCGCAGCGACATCGCCTCCGGCCGCGGCTTCGAGTATCATCATGTCCGCGAACGAGGCGGCGGAGTACGAGGGGCCGTGGACCGGCTCGGCCGGGGGCTCCTTGTCCAGCAGATGGAGGTCCCCCTTGCGGATCGCCTCCTGCAGCTTCTGCCTCCTTTTCCGGTCGAACAGGTCTTTCGTAACCATAGGATCACTTCGCGCCCTGCTTCCTCAGCGCCGCCGCTATCTCCGTGTGGCCGCCCTTCCTTGCGAGCTGGAGCGCGGTCTCATGTGAAGAGGCATCGGGCCGTATGCAGCGGTCATCGGCATTGGGATCCGCCCCGTCAGCCAGCGCGGCCGACACTGAAGAGAGGTCTCCCCGCTCCACGGCTACTATCAGCCTGGCGCCCAGCACCAGGCCCTTCATTTCGGTCCCGGCCCTCTCCGAATCGGCTTTGAGGCGCCTGAAGCGGTCCATCTCCTGCTCGAAATCCGCCTTTATCCTCTTGACCGAAGCGACGGATCTTCTGTTCTCTTCAGGGGTGTCGCCATCCCTCATGATGTCATCATCAGCCACCGCAGCCGGAGGTGGGAGGGATTGCGCCAGCCTGGCGAGCTTTTTCCGCACCGCCTCCTCATCGACCGCAGGTTCCGGGAGCGCCGGCGGAGGGGCTGGATCCTTGGCGCGGAACAGCCCGCCTTTGCCTTCGTCTAGGAGCCGCCGTATCTGGTCGACCCTTTTCCGGTCGAACAGCGCCTTAATCGCCATATTGTCTCCTCCCCCCGGCTCTCTTGAGGAAATCGGCGATGTCAGCGTGGCCGTATTTCTCGGCCAGGTCGAGCGGCCGATACTCGAGCGTCAGGTTCATGTGGGGAGGCTCGCTCGTCTCATAGGTCCGATTGATGTCCGCCCCCTTCCTGAGCGCCGACTTGACTCCGGCAAGATCGCCGCGCTTTATGGCGCTGACCAGGTCGTTGAACTCTTCCCAGTGGTTCTGGGCCGCGGACGGCCCGACAGCCTCCGCCGTATCAAGCGGAGACGGCTGGGTCCTGGTGCGGTCCTCATCGATGCCTGTGGCAGGCGATTTCCTGGCGAAGGCGCCGGCATTCCCTTTCTCCAGGCCTTTGTGGATCTCGTCCTGTCTCCTTCTGTCGAAGAGCGCCATGTTTAGTCCCTCGCCCCGGCTTTCGTCAGGAAATCTATTATGCCGCTGTGGCCGTAGCGCCTGGCGACCTGGAGGGGGGTTTCCTGGCTGACCATCACGCAATGATTCGGATGCGGATAACGCCTCTTGCCATTGGACATCATGACTTTTCCGTTGACATCCGCGCCCAGCCGGACCGCCGACTTGACCCCGGCGAGGTCACCGTTCTCGATGGCATCGATGAGGCGGTCCAGTTTCGCCTCGCCTGCCGATTGCTGCGGGCTGGGCACGTTCCGGCCGTCGGGCCGGTTTTCCGGTCTTCCGGCTCCCGGGGCGGCCGGGGGCATGAAGAGCTGCGTCCGGGCCGCGTCCAGGTCAACCTCAGGCGGCTTCTTGGCGAAGACGCCGTCCTCCCCCCGCTCCAGGGCGGCGTGTATCTCGCGCATCCTCTTGCTGTCGAAAAGCGGTTTGGCCATGCGTCAATCCCTCGCTCCGTGCCTTTTCAGCAATTCGCTCATCGCGCCGTTCCCGCGCCTCATGGCCGTACTCAGGGGCGTCGGATATGGGTAGGAGCCGTAATTCGTTGAGGCGTTGACGTCGGCGCCGGCCTCTATCAGCAGTTCCGCCATGGACTTGTCGCCCTTCTCCACGGCTATTATCAGCGCGGTCTTTCCCTGGGACATCGAGCCCGGGTCTTCCTCGGAGAAATCACGGAGGTTCACGGTCATGGCCATGCCGACGCTGCTGCGCGAGTTTGGGTTCGCGCCCTTGGACAGCGCTTCCCTGGCCTCCTCGAGGCGGCCGGAGCTCACCGCCTGGAGAAGGTCCCTGTTGATCGCGGCGGACGCTTCCGAGGCGGGGATCCCGGCGCCCTCGTCGGCACGCTCGGTAGCGGGCTCCGCCTTCCTGAAGGCTCCCGCTTCGCCTTTCTTCAGGTCGGCGCGTATCTCGCGCATCCGCTCCGTATCGAACAAAGCCTTCAGCGTCATAGGATCACTCTTTCGCCCCGCACTGCCTTAGCACCGAGGCTATCGTGTCCTGGCCGCGATCGATGGCTATCCTCAGGGGGGTCGGGAACGGGCACGACCCATAGTTCTTGGAAGCGTTGACGTCGGCGCCGGCCTTTATCAGCAACCGGACCATCGACAGGTTCCCGTTCTCCACCGCAATCATCAGCATCGTATCGCCCTGGGTCGCGGCGCCTGGATCGGAGAGAGGCAGTGGGCCGGAGCCGATCGAGACAAACCTCGTGATGCCAGAGTCGTCCCGCGAGTCGGGGTTCGCGCCCCTTGAAAGCGCGTCCCGGGCTTTCCCGAGATCGTTGTCCCTGACCGCTTTGAAGAGGTCCATGCTGGCCACGGCGACGGCTTCCGGGCCGGAGGGCCCTGACAAGGCAGGGAATCCGGCGCCCACTCCTCCCCGCTCGGTAGCGGGCTCAGCCTTCCTGAAGGCTCCCGCTTCGCCTTTCTTCAGGATGGCGCGTATCTCGCGCATCCTCCGCTCATCGAATAATGCTCCGAGTCTCATTCAAATCCTGGCTCCGTGCTTCCTCAGCATCGCCGCTATCTCGTCCTGGCCGTGCCGGACGGCGACCGAAAGCGGGGTCCGCTCCTTCAGGGAATCCGTGAGGGTTGTGTCGTTCACATCGGCCTTGAAGCGGATCAGCAGCCTGACCATCTCGGCCCTGCCCTCCTTTATGGCGTACATGAGGGGGCTGTAGGATTCCTTCGAGCAGCAACCCAGCTCAGCGCCATGCGATAAGAGGATCTCGGCGATCGCGCAGTCCCCCGCTTTCGCGGCGCGCATGAGCGGGGTGAGCGTGTCCTTGGAGCGCCGCTCGACATCGGCCTTTCGCGCGAGGGCGCTCACCGCCTCGGCTTTCCCCTGCTCGACAGCCCACATGAGGGCCGTGTATCCGTAGGTGTCCGTCAGATTGGGATTGCACTTCGCTTCCAGCAGCAGATTCGCGATGGCGGCATTCCCGCTCGCAGCCGCGCACATGAGCGCGGTCTCGCCGTCGAAATTGAACGCATCTACGGACGCGTGGGAGTCGATCAGCAGCCGGACCGCGTCCTCGCATCCGTTGAATGCCGCTTCCATCAGCGCGGTGTAGCCTTCATCGCTCCTCGAATCGATCGAAGGATTGGACTTGAGAAGGGCTCGCATGAGCTTCACGTCGTTTTTCCGGGCGCAGAGGGTCAGGGCCGTGTATCCTTTGCCGTCCCTGGCATCGATGGAGGCGCCGTTCCGGAGAGCGGCGCTCACGCCTTTGAGGTCGCCTGCCCCTGCCGAGGAGAGGAGGAGGCGGTTCGCAGCGACCTGGAGGTTTTGCTGCGGGGAAGGCTGGGCCGGCTGCTTGACCTGGTAGGCCGGGCTGGCCCGTCCGGTTCCCAGGCGCCTCTCGTCCTTCGGCTCTTTCCTGCCGAAAGGGCCGGCCTTGCCCGCCCTGAGCCCTTCGCGGAGCCGCTGCTTCCTTTTATCGTCGAAAAGCGAGTGCATGACGCTCATCATTTCGCCCCGGCCCTTTTTAGGAGCTCTACGATGGATTGGTGCTTGTTCACTTCTGCCATGGCCAGGGCGGTCCATCCGTCGTTGTCTTTCAGGTCCACGGCGGCTCCATGCCCGATGAGGATTTCAGCCACGCCGGCATGCCCGTACCTGGAGGCTTCCATCAGTGCCGTCCGCCCTCTGGAATCCTGGTAGCTCGCATGCAGCGTGCCCTTCATCAGCACATCCAGCACGGTGGCGAGGTCCCCTTCCGAAGCCGCCAACATGAAGCTCGAACTGAGGGCTTCGAAATCCCCATCTTGGGAGCTTGGGGATCCGGATTCCTCCAAGGCCTCAGCTATCAGCCGGTCCACCAGCGGCTCGGAGGATTTGCTTGCGGGCATCTGCTTCCGGCCCCCAAAGGCCGGCTCGCCCTTCCGCAGGGCATCGCGGATCTCGCCCTTCCTTTTATCGTCGAAAAGCGAATCGATCCGCATCCCTGCGCCACGTCCGGCATCGCGCCCGCTCATTCCGGCCCCCTCCTGCCCAGGAGGAGCGCCCTCCGACGATCTTCCGCTTCCCGCAGGAGGGAGTCCAGCACGCCGTGCAAGGCATGGACGACCGGGCTTTCCCCTTTCGAGTTGGCCACATCGTTCATGATCAGCTGGACTGTATTGCGGTCCCCCTTGCCGAGCGCTTCGGTGAACTCCATGAGGTAGAGGCAGGCGTCCTGGAATTTGTTTTCGTCGGCCTGGTCCGAGAGGTCCTTGAACGCCAGCTCGAGCAGCTCCGCATGGGTCTTGTCGAGGCGCCTCGGAAGGTCGGCGGGTATGAACCTGCGGTCATAATTCAGGGCCAGCTTGAGGGCGCCCGTATAGGCCTCCATGAATTCCTTCAACCGGAAGGGCGACGCTTCTATGCCCGCCCTGCTCAGCTCCTCCGACTCTGCCGAGCCGATCTGGAAGAGCGCGAAGCCGAGCCTCGCGGCGCGCTTGAGCGTCCTGACGGAGACGTCCGACACGTAGGAGATCGTCTTTCCCCCGGAGTGCTCGCCGAGGAGGGAGTCCCTCCAGCCATCGTCCTGGGCCTTGTCGACCATCTTGCCTTCGACCACTACGTAACGGAATGAGCGGTAGATGAACTCGGACATCAGGGCGATCGCGACCGCCATCTGGGGGTCCTCGCGGGCTTTGCTGAGGAGGTAGCGGTTCGATCCGATCACGCTCTGGGTCATGTCGCACATGGCCGCGGGTGCGGAATCGAGGGACATTATCCTCGCGATGTCGCCGCCGGCATGCTCCACCTCGTCCACGTTCACTATCAGCGGGATGCGGTCGAGGAGCGCGAGGTCCTCGTCGAATACGCCGGTGTATTCCCCGTTCGCCGGCGGGTTCCCCGTCGAGACCGCGAGCATGTAATCGTTCGTCCCGAGATTGTAGCGGACCCCGCGTATCTCCACATAGCCGTCCAGGAGGTTGAGGAACTGGTTCTGCAGGATCCCCGGGACGCGGTTGAGCTCGTCTATGAGGACGAAGTTGTATCCGAGGGTCTCGGAGACCCGGTAGATCTCCTCGTCGGTCTTGCCGTGGAGGTTTATCTTCATGAAAAGGTCCTTGAGGTTGAGGTTCGGGTCGCCTCTGAGATAGAGGCCCCTGTCCCCGAACACCGAGCGCCTTATCGTCTCGGAGAGCATCGTCTTGCCGCTGCCCCGCGAGCCGATGAGATAGATGTTCGTCCTGCTTTGGATCGCCGCAGCGACGACGTCGGTTATCGTGAATGCCTTCGCGCCGCACCCCAGGATGGGCGTGCGGTTGACGAACTGGCTGTCGAGCCGCTCTTTTATGTCCATGAATGTGCGCAAAAGCCTCCGATCGCCGGCCGGCTCGGGCTGGACCGCAAGCGGCGCGGCCGGAGCTGGATCGACCGGCACCAATGGCGGGGGAGATGCCGCCTGAAGCCGCCCGTGCGGGCGGTTTATCTGGCCGATTCTGTCCTTGAAGCCCATGGTATCGGATTAAATGTGCCCCAAAGAGTTTTAAAAGGTGTCGAGAAATGGTTGATTAGCCTTTATCAGGCGGACTGCCCGGCCGCAGCCAGGATCGCCGAGATGTCGACCTCGGCCGCCTGGTTCTGGATCGAGTTCGTTGTGAACACGCCGTCGGAGAGGGAGCGGAGCCTGGAAAGCGAGTCCTTGAGGAAGAAGCCGTGCGTGGCGGCGCAGAGGACCTTGCGCGCCCCGCCTTTCTTCACGTTCTCCACTGCCTTTATCATCGTGCCGCCGGTCGATATCATGTCGTCGATTATCAGGACGTTCTTCCCCTTCACCTCGAAAGAGCGCTCCATCTTCGCGACGCCCCGGTAAGCCTCCTTGCTCCGGTCGTATTCCCCCCTGACCTTGCTCATGCTCTTGCCGCCGAATTCGGTTACCAGGTAGTTTGCTCCCTCGTCCGGAGAGATGACCTCGAGGTCCTCCAGGCCGATCTTCTTGCGCGCGTGCTCGACGAGGGCGCGGTTGGCGCTTACGTTGTGTATCTTCAGGCCGCTGTACTCGAAATCGCCCTCCTTCTTGAGGAAATGGCAGTCGAGCGTGACCAGCCGGTCCGCTCCGGCGGCCGCGAGCGTCCTGCACAGCACCTGGGCCGAGAGCGCCTCGCCTTCCAGGAAGGTCTTGTCCTGCCTCGAGTAGGGCAGGTATGGCGAGACCAGGCTCACCCGCGCGCCGACGCGCTTGAGGGTGTCGAGCAGCACCAGGGCCGTGAAGATGGAGGTGTCCTGCTGGGGGTATAGGCGGTGGAAGAGCGTGACGTCCTCGCCCTGGCATGCCTTGATGTCCATGATCCGCACGTAGGTGTCTCCGTCGGGGAAGGTCTTGACCTCGATATTCGGCTTCATCAGGTCTGAGAAGTTGGGCGAGACTAGCTGCATGGATGAGGATAAGGAGGCCACCTTAAAAAAACCCACCAGCCTTCCGCCGAGGAATAAAAATCGTTCCATCCTAATCATACCCATGGCAAAGGTCCTCATGATAATCGCCCAGAACGGGTTCCGCGACGAGGAGCTCACGGTCCCGAGGGAAGTCCTCGAGAAAGCGGGCCACAGCGTGAAGGTGGCGAGCACAACCAGGTCCAAGGCCAGGGGGACCAAGGGGACTGTGATATCGCCCGACATGGCCGCCTACGAGGCGAACCCGGATTTCTTCGACGCGGTGGTGGTCGTCGGCGGGCCCGGCTCGCACGAGCTCTCGGAGGACCGGAGCGTGCTGAGGCTCGTGATGGAGGCCGCCGGGCGGAAGAAGGTCGTCGGCGCGATCTGCCTCGGCCCCCTGACGCTGGCGAAGGCCGGAGTCCTCAGCGGGAGGAAGGCGACGATATTCCCCGAGCGGACGGCGATCGGGCTTCTGCGCCTCAACGCGGCCGATTACGTGGCCGGGGAGGTCGTGGTGGACGGCAACGTCGTCACGGCCGACGGACCGATGAGCGCCGGGAAGTTCGGGGCAAAGATCGCCGCGATGCTCAAAGGGAAAACCTTTTAGTATGGTTCGATAATCTAGAGTTTTGCGTTCCTAAGATGGGGGATAAAACCCCACTAAAAAAAGGAAGATGAAAAGGAACCTTGGTTCCTTTTGGCTAGAGGGTTTTTCATGATAACGATAAAGCATGACGGATGCATCCTGTGCGTGGGCTGCTCATCGGTGTGCCCGACGAACGCGATAGAGGTCGTCGGGACCAGGATGGAGCACTTCGCGGACAAGTGCATAGACTGCGGGCTCTGCGTGAAGATATGCCCGTCGAACGTGATACAGATGTACAAGGGGGTCAAGGCGGCCAAGGACCTGCCCCCGGACGCCGAATACGGCTGATGAAGGCGGGAAGATGGAATACGATCATGATGTCATAGTCGTGGGGGGAGGGCCTGCCGGAGCGACCTTCGCCAGGGTCGCCGCGGGCGCGGGAATGGACGTGCTCGTGATAGACAAGCGCAAGGAGATAGGCGTGCCGGTCCGCTGCGGCGAGGGCCTGGGCTCGATGGAGCTGATAAAGCAGGACCTGGAGATGCCGCGGCAGTGCTATTCGATGCCGATCGAGGGAGCGAAGATAGTGGCGCCGAACGGCAAGTCGATAACGTGGAAGGACAAGGACACGAAGGGCTGGGTGCTCGAGAGGAAATTCTTCGACAAGTGGCTGGCCGAGCTGGCCGTCGAGAAGGGGGCCAGGGTGCGCACCTACACGCGGGCGCTCGGGGTCCTCAAGGACGAGAAAGGCAGGCCGAACGGCGTGAGGGTGACCCACGGGGGGCGCGAGCCGTTCGAGCTGCGGGCCCCCCTGATAGTCTCGGCCGAGGGCATGGAGTCCCTGATGGCCAGGCAGATGGGGTTCAAGACCGTCCACGCGCTCTACGACGTGGACACGTGCTACGAATACGAGATGAAGCCTTACGACAACGAGGGCGTCATCGAGCTGTATTTCGGCAACAGGATCGCCCCCCGGGGCTACATCTGGATATTCCCGAAAGCCGACCGCAAGGCCAACGTGGGCATCGGGGTAGGCGGCCTGGTCGCGAACGGCGACAAGCTCGGCGGCATGAAAGGCGCGCAGCCGAAGCCCCTGCTCGACGACTGGATCAAGAGCCACGAGCAGCTGAAGGATTCGAGCACGCTGCTTGACTTCGGGGGCGTCATCTCGGTCGGCGCGCCGCTGAGCGAGTTCGTCAAGGACAACTGCATGGTCATAGGGACGGCGGCCAAGCAGGTCGACCCGATACACGGCGGCGGGATAGGCCTCGCCATGGAGGCCGGCTTCATCGCCGGCAACGTGGCCGCCAAGGCGCACGCGAAGAAGGACTACAGCAAGGCCATGCTCCTCGAGTATGAAAAAGCGTTCCGCTCCGAGCCGCAACTGGGCCCCAGCCTGGCCAAGAGGCTGCTGCTGCGGAAAGTCCTCGAGAAGGTCAGCGACGACGACCTCAACCACATATTCAACTGCATCGAGGACAAGGACCTCTCGCACATAATGAACGGGGATTTCGCCCCTTCAGTGACCAAGGTGCTCGCAGGAAGGCCCCAGCTGATAGGGATACTGAGGGGCCTCATGCCCTCCTGATTTTGCCGACTTGATCATATCTGCGGCTCTCGCTGATCGGGAAGGGAGAGGGAAAAGAGCGCCGGCCGGAGGCCGGCTGGAAAGAAAGGATCAGAAATTGACTTCCTGCGGAGGCGGCGGCAGCAAGGATGCGAAGAACAGCTGCTGGGGCTGCGCCCTCCATTCGACCGTGGCGGGGAGCTGGTTCCGCCCGCCGCCCAGCTGCTTCGAGAGCTGCGGCTGCATCGAAGCCATCAGCTCCGGCTCGATCGGCCGTGTCGGCACGGATGTGTCCCGGTTCCTCGGGTTGTTCAGGTTGACGAGGGCGTTCACCACGTTCTGCTTGGCCGCGTTGATCTGCTGGTTCAGGTCGGCGGCGAACTGCGCCGAGTTGAACCCGAACGCGCCGCTGGCGCTCATGAGCCAGTCCGTGGCGCCGCCGGTCAGCCGCAGGTAGCGCGCGATAGTGGAATTGGGATTGCTCTGCGCGTACTGCGAAATGATGGGCGTTATGTCGACGGTCTCGCCCGGGCTCGAGTTGCGGATCGCCGCATCGATCTGCCTCCTCAGCGCCGTCATCTCGGCCGCCGGCGGGGAGTGGTTGAGCGCTCTCACGACGGCGTCACGCGACGCGTCGAAGGCCCTGGTCGCCCTCCGTTCGGTCTCCTCACGGGTGAGCGTCGGGACGCGTATCTCCGGGGGCCTCGTCTCCTGTGGTTCTGCTGTCCTTGGTTGTCCCATAGATTTCACCTGCCATTCTCAAGTTGAATGCAAGGCTAATAAATGCTCCATCCGGCGAAGGGATTCGAGAGCGGAAGCGACCACACCCTCCCCCGCTCCGTCCGGACCGTGATGGCCTCCCCTTCCACGGCGCTCCCAACAAGGCCATGGTCTTCCATGATTATCGTCCTGAAACTCACCTCGATCGAGTTCGCGGCTATGTACCTTCCGCCGGAGCATGCGAGGCCTTCGCCGCCGTAGCATCCCAGCGACTCGAGGTTGCCTAGCACCCCGTTGGCCCCGAGGGATATGACGGCGGCGCCGTTCTCCATGACGACCGTGTATTGCTCAGAGCAGGCGAGCCCCCTCACGGGCTCTGTCACGCCGGTGTCGAGGACGAGCCCTGCGCGCCTCCCGCTCGCCGATTCGGTGTATGAGAGGCGGGTGCCGGAGATGTCGCACGTGCCGCCCTGCCATTCCGAGCGCGTGATCCGCGGGGCGGGCTCTCGCGGGACCTCCGCGGTCCGGCCCTGGTGGATGCATGCGGGGCAGAGGAGGAAAGCGGAGAAGACGAGCGCGGCCGGCCTGAGGCTCTTGCGCCGCGAAGCTCCGGCCACATGCTCCTCCATCCCCTTCATTCAACCACTAAAAGACTTTAAATGAAACACTTTATAAATGGCCATCGGGAACGCCTCCCAAGGCATATAAAGCGTTGCGCGCGATGTATCAGACCATGGAGGAGTTCACAGAGAGGGAGAGGCAGCTTCTAGCGCCGTATGTGAGCAACCTGGACCGGCCTGTCTTCGCGCTGACCAACCTGCCCGAGGTCGTGAAGGGGGCCCTCTTCTCCCGCTACAGCAGGAGCGCGAGGAGCCTGCGCAGGGTGCTGCTCGACGAGTTCATGCTTTCGGGGGAGCTGGAGGGCGTATTCGAGGAGAAAATCAAGCTCAACGATTCGATGGAAGAGAGCAAGAACGGCGTCATGGTCAAGGATGTCGTCCAGACCAAGAAGGCCGAGGAGTTCTACGAGCGCGTCCTGGTGGGATACGGGGACGACTCGGTGGCGGAGCTCGCCGGAGCGCATCTGGCTGTGGAAGACGTATCCATCATCGCAACCAAGGTCCTCGAGGACTCGCGGCTCGGCCTCTCGCCCCTGGAGAAATCCACGCGGTACGTGTATTTCGACAACAAGCGCGACGGCAGATGGCTCTACCACCGCGAGAAGACGATAATGGCCTCGGAGTTCGCGGACCTCTATGAGGAGACCTGCGACCTCTGCTTCCAGACCTACGCCGACCTGATACCGAAGGTGTCGGCCTACATAATGGAGAGGCAGCCCCGCGACGAGGCGACGACGGAGCGCGCCTACAAGTCGACCATACGTGCAAAGACATGCGACCTCCTCCGCGGGCTCCTCCCCGCGTCCACGCTCACGAACATGGGATTCTTCGGGGACGGGCGCGCGTTCGAGTACCTCCTCACGAGGATGTATTCCGACGACCTGGCCGAGATGCGCGACCTGGCCTCGCTCATGCACGCCGAGCTGGGCGCGGCCATCCCCTCGTTCGTCAAGAGGGCCAACGACAAGTACGGCCTTGCGATGCAGGGCTATTTCAGGCGGGTGAGGAAAGATATGGAAGGCGCCGCGACCGCTCACCAGGGAGCCGAAGGCGGGGAGGAGGTCGTCCTGGTCGAGTACGACCACGAGGCCGAGGACCGGATGGCTGCCGCTGCTCTCTACCCCTACCTGCAGAAGCCGATGGCCCGGATAAGGGAGATCGTGAAGGGGATGAGCCCCTCGGACAAGCAGGCGGTCATCACCGCGTACATAAACGAGCGGGAGAACCGGCGGCAGAAGCCGGGCCGGGCCTTCGAGCATTCGTATTACTTTTTCGACGTGTGCGCCAATTTCGGCGCGTACCGCGACCTGCACCGCCACCGCGTGCTGACCCAGCAGAGGCAGCTGCTCACGCCGTATCTCGGCTACAAGATGCCCCGCGAGCTGGCGGAGGCCGGCTTCGAGAGGGAGTTCCGGCAGGCGATGGATGCGGCGAAGGACGCCTACGGGAGGATCGCGGCCAAGCACCCGAAGGAAGCGCAGTACGTGGTCCCGCTGGCGTACAACATCAGGTGGTACATGTCGTTCAACGCCAGGGAGGCATACCACATGCTCGAGCTCCGCAGCGGCATGCAGGGGCACGCGGACTACCGCGGGATCGCGCAGAGGATGTTCCGCGAGATCGAGAAGGTCCATCCGTTCGTCGCCAAGGGCATGAGGTTCATGGACATGAAGGAGTACGGGCTCGGACGGCTCGAGGCCGAGAGAAGGATAGACCGGAAGATGGAAGAGATAGCGAAGAGGTATGGCAGGTAGGACATATATCACCGGGGCCTCGGGCAGGCTCGGCCGGGCCGTGCTGGAACGGTTGGGGGGAGCGGTGCCGCTCGTGCGCCGCCGCTCCGGCCTCGACGGGGAGGAGGTCTGCGATTTCTCCGAAGGGGGATTGGAGGAGAAGCTCCGCGACGCCGGGGCGATAGCCCACATAGCCGGCTCGGTGGACACCCTCGACCGGAAGGGCCTCTGGGAATCCAACGTTGAGCTGACCAGGCGCATAGTCCGGGCGGCCCCCCCGGGGTGCAGGGTCGTCTTCGCCAGCTCGGTCTCCGTCTACGGCAAGCGCCTCGCGCGCATCCCTGCCGACGAGGACACGCAGCCGCGGCCTGACTCGGACTATTCCCGCTCCAAGCTCGAGGCCGAGAAGCTGGTGGGCGGCCGCGAGGGGAGCGTCATGCTGAGGATCGGGACGATATACGGCCCGGCTTTCGAGGACTACTTCAGGATATTCCGGATGCTCGAGGCGGGAAGGATGCGGGTCATCGGGGACGGCAAGAACAGGATACCGTTCGTCCATGTCGACGACGTGGCCGGCGCTTTCGCCGCCGCGGTGAAAAATGGGAAGGGCGTCTACGTGATAGCCGGCGACCCCCTCACGCAGGAGGAGATATTCAGGGTGGCCGCAGCAGAGCTCGGCGTGTCCCCGCCCAGGAAGCGGATCGGCCGCAGGCTGGCCATGCTCCTCGCCTCCGCCGGGGAGCTCCGGCACCGGCTCGGAGGCAAGAGGCCTTCCCTCACCAGGGAGCATGTCTCGGTGCTGGCCTACGACCGCGCGTTCGACTGCTCCAAGGCGCGGCGCGAGCTGGGGTTCTCGCCCAGGCCCCTGGAGAGGGGCATCCGCGACATGGTGAAGGAGTACCGGAGCCGCACGGCCAAGGATTAAAAACACTAATAACTAGTTATTAAAACAATGTCAGGCATGTTCGACAGGAGGACCCTCAGGGCGGTCGTATCAGGCGCCGCGATAGCCGGCGCCGCCGGCTTCTTCGCCGGCCGCTCATGCGCGCCGCTCGAAGAGAGGCGGGCCGCGGCGACGGAGACCTGCGACGGAAGGGACACCGGCTCCGGCGCGATGGAGCTCATCGGCCTCATAGCCAGGAGGTCGGTGAGGCAGACCGCGGCGCAGCTGCGCGCCGAGCTGGGGGCCGGCGCTTCCGAAGAGGCGAGGGTGGAGTTCATCTTCGCAGCCGCCCCGGACGGCTCGCTCAGCCTCATGGCCTCGGGCGCGTCATGCCGGAGCGGCCCGTGCCCGCTCGAGAGCGAGCTGCCTCCCTTGATCGGGACGATTATAGCCTCCGATTGGGCCATCCGGGCCGGCGACGGCAGGTGCGTCATGCGTATAGGCGTCGACATACCGCCCGTGCCCGAGCGGCCGCGGGTTTTCCGCTTTCCCGCCGGCCGCGGCATCGACCTCTGATTTTTTATTTATTGCCCGGGATAACCGCCAGCATGAGACGGGAGATCCTCGCTTTGGTGCTGATTTCGCTCGCCGCGTCCGCGGCTTTCGACCAGTCGTACGTCCAGACGGTCGGGCGTGAAGGGAACTCGACGATCCAGAAGGCGATGCAGCTCACGATATTCGGCCAGCTCAACGCGCAGGCGCTCTCGCAGATGGAGCAGTACTGCTCATCCCAGACCGCCTTCGACTGCAGCGTCGACCCGGCGGACAAGACGGTCACGATCACGGACAGCTTCTCCTCCGGCGGGTATTATGAATACACGACCGATTACGGCCTGCCGTTCGTGACGCACACCCTCACGATCAGCCGCATCCCGACCGACAGGTTCAGCAACCTGCTCGACCGCCTCCTCGCTTCAGGCAACGTCAGCGGGGCCGGCGGGGGAGGCTCGACAAGCGCGATCGACCTCCGCGACAACTCCACCAACGTCCAGAACGCCGCGTACCTGCGCCAGTTCGGGGCGAACATCACGTACACGGTCGTCATGCCGGCGGACGTCTCGAGCGCGGCGGCCGGGAACGTGAGCGCTAGCGTCTCCGGCAGGCAGGCGACATTCGACCTGGTCGAGGTGCTGGGGGCCTCCAAGCCCATCGTCGTGAAGAGCAGCGAGCTGAACCTGGGCTACATCACCGCCATCATAGGAATCATCGTGATAATCGCCCTCGCGGTGGCGTTCATGCGTTCCAGAACCGTCAAGAGACGTGGATGAATACGCATATGATTAAAAAACGCATAGGCTAGTGGACTATCACATCTCCAATCGGAGGGTTTTCTATGGCGGGTATTGTCGGTTACGGCGCTTACATTCCGGTCTATAGGATAAAGACCGGCAGCATAGCCAGCGTGTGGGGCGAGGAGCCCGAGAGGATCGAGAAGGGGCTCGGCATCACCGAGAAGGCGGTCGGGGGCGTGGACGAGGACACCGCGACAATCTCCGTCGAGGCCGGCAGGAACGCGATCCGGAGGGCGGGCATAGACCCCAAGAGGATAGGCGCGCTGTACGTGGGCAGCGAGTCCCACCCGTATGCGGTGAAGCCCACCGGCACGATAGTCGCCGAGGCTATCGGGGCCACGCCGAACCTCACCAGCGCGGACCTGGAGTTCGCGTGCAAGGCAGGCACCGCCGGCCTGCAGATAGTGCTCGCGATGGTGGACGCGAAGATGATCGAGTACGGGATGACGATCGGCGCCGACACGGCCCAGGGCAGGCCCGGAGACGCCCTGGAGTATTCCGCGGCTTCCGGAGGCGCGGCGTTCATCGCCGGCCCCGACTCCGAATCCGTCGCGAAGGTCGAGGCGACGTTCTCTTTCACGACCGACACTCCGGATTTCTGGCGCAGGCAGCACGCCGATTACCCGTCGCACGGAGGGCGCTTCACGGGCAAGCCCGCGTATTTTCGGCATGTCGTGAGCGCGACCGAAGGGCTGCTGCAGAAGACCGGCACGAAGATAGCCGATTACGATTACGTGGTGTTCCACCAGCCGAACGGCCGCTTCCCGGTCGAGGCCGGCAAGAAGCTTGGCGTCCCGATGGAGAAGCTGAAGACCGGGCTCCTCACCCCGATAGTGGGCAACACCTACTCCGGGGCTTCGCCCCTGGGGCTCACCGCTATCCTCGACGAGGCCAAGCCGGGCAGCCGCGTGCTCATGACCTCTTACGGCTCCGGAGCCGGCAGCGACTCGTTCGCGATGACGGTGACCGACCGGATCGAGGCGGTGCG
>JAWOLP010000038.1:0-37936 GCA_033853355.1 Candidatus Micrarchaeia archaeon
CCCTGGCCCCCGGGTCCTGCATCTCGGAGTACAGCCTCTCGAGCGCGAGCTGGAAAGCGGTCGGCGCCGGCCCCAGCGTGGGCTGGACGATCCTGGCCAGGAGGTCATGGAGGCCGCCGATCCTGCCGGGGAATCCTGCGCCGTCGTCGATGCGCATCCAGCCCAATCGCGCTGCCGGGAAGCCGATCATCTTCGATATCGAATAGAGCTCCACAGTCGGCCCCTCCCTGCCCTCCATCACCGCGAGCTCGATGGGGTCTATCTGGTACGACCCTGATCGGAATCCCTCGTAGATCGTGTCCGCGACAAGGAATATCGGGTGGTTGTACTCCCTCTCCCTCCTGTTTATCGCTGATATGAGCTCACAGAATGTCTCCTTCCTCATGGCGACGCCGAGAGGGTTTCCCACGGTCGTTATGAAGACCGCCTTCGTGCGGCGGTTGATGGCCGAGTATATGGCCTCCACGTCCGGCTCGCCGTTGGCAGACAGCCGCGTGTCCACCACCCTTGCCCGCGCGAGCGCCGATTCGGCGAAGTAGAGGATGTAGCTCCATTCCGGGATCACGACCTCGTCGCCCTTCTCGATGATGGTCCCGAACAGCGCCCTCGCCACGCCGCTGATCCCGCTCCCGACTATTATCCTCTGGGGGTCGACGGTGTAGCTGCCCCCTCCGGTCTCGGGGTTCCCCCTGCCGAGGATCATCCTCAGCTCGGGCAGGCCCCGCGCGTCGGTGTAGCCCCATCCCCTGGGCTCCCGCATGGCTTCCTCGAGCAGCGACATGAACCTCGGATACGGCCTGAACCCGAACACCGTAGGGTCGCCGAGCCTGGCGTCTACCACCCTGCCTGACCCGCTGGCGCGGTCGGCCGCATCGTTCACGTCGGTCCGCCTGAGCGTGTAGTCGCCCATGGCGAACACGGCCTGGTTGAGCCGGAGTTCCGGCCTGCGTTTCTCTCCATGCATGAACATACCTCTGGGCACACTATTCGCCTAGAAAGAGTTATATTGCATTCGGGCGGATCAGCCCTGATTTCGTCGCTCGCCGATGTCGCGGAGCAGCTGGTTGACGACTTCCTTGACGAAGCCCTTCTTCGCGCGGATGGCCCCCGCGCGCACGTGGCCGCCCCCGCCTTCGACGAAATCCCCCATGGTCGATTTCATCCGCTCCGCGAGCGCGTTCGCGCTGAAGCCCAGGGAAGCCGCTCCGTCGTCCAGCCTCATTATTATCGAGCGGTCGGTGTAGCCGATGCATATGAGGGCCTTCCCGCCCTTGAGCTTGTCGAAGACCCTGGTCGTGATCTTGGACGAGGGCGGCCACTCGCCCCTCTTCGCGATGCCCTCGAGCGGGAACACGCACACCTCGCATCCGCCGGCCTCCGTGCGCTTCGCCCGTGTGAGCGCCTTGCCGGCGGCCTCCTCTATCGATTCGTCCGCCTGCGAGGCGATCGAGCCGAACAGCTCGGGCGAGTCCATCACCTTTTTGTAGAAATCGAGGTTGTTGCCGAAGGACATGTGGGAGGCGAGGAAGTCCAGGACCATCGCCTTCCTCGAGTCGTCCCCGCCGCTCCCGAGTATGTCGCTCTTGTCGCCCGCGCAGGCTATCCTGGCCAGCTCGAGCGCCTTCTCCTTCGGCATGCCGCAGGCGGCCGCTATCTCGCAGGCCATGTAGCCCGCGGTGTATTTCGATGAATTGTCCTCTATGGAGAAGGGGTTGATGATCCGCGGGTCGCCCTTCATGTTGAAGGGGTGGTGGTCGATCACCATGCACTCGATGCCGGCCGCGGCGAGGAGGTCGAGCGCTTCCTTGCACGGGTCGCTCGAGCCGAAATCCACCAGGACGGCGATCGGCCTGCTCTCCTGGGAGATGAGGGCGATGTCGCGCAGCGCGTCGCGGACGCTGTATACCGCCGAGTTCTGCTGGAACGCCTTGCAGCGGACGATCGAGCTGATCGCGAACGCGCCCGCTATCCCGTCCGCGTCCCCGTGGAAGCGCAGCAGGACCGAGCGGCCTAGCGTCTTGGCCACCGCCAGGTCGGCCGCCGCCTTGCGGAGCTTCTGCCAGAGGCGAGCGGCGAGGCTGTCATCCAGGAGCGTCGGCCTCTCCGGGATCCGCGCCGCGGACGCCGCGTTCGCCTTGACCTTCTCGAAAGCCCTCGCGGCTTCTTCGCCTTCGAGGACGGCGGCCTTGGATGCCCGGATCAAATCGCCTTCCATCTCCCCCTGGACCGACACGCACGAGCCTTGCGGAAGCGGCTCGGCGCTGATGAGCGCGTGCTCGAGCCTGCCGTCGGTGATCACGTACTCCCGCTTGCCCTCCCGGTATCTCACACGGCTGATGAGGCCTGCCAGCTCGATCAGACGGACACCCTTATGTGGTCGCCGTCCTTCTTGTTCAGCTCCTTCTTCAGGTTGAGCGGGCTGATGATCTCCAGGATCTCTGGCCCATGATGCGTCCGGAGCGGCACGATTATGGCGCAGTTGTGGCTGCCGATCCTGCAGGGGTAGGCGAACAGGTCCCCGTACGTCCGGTCCTTGTCCCTGAATCCGGCTATTATGACCGGCTCGATCTGGAGGAGGTGCTGCTTCTTCCAGGACTCGTCCATGGTTATGTTTAGCGTGCCGGGATAAGGCTCGAAGCCGAGCTTCTCCCTTATCTGCTTCCGGTAGCCGTCCAGCGACACGTAGAACCCGCCTTCGCCCAACCCTGCCGTTATCCTGCCTTCGATGTCGAGCCGTTTCCCCTCGAAGACCGCCTTCAGCATGACGTAGTCTGTCGCCAGGTCGTCATACGCCTTCTTCGTGAGCTTGATGCCCTCCTTACCCCTCTCTATGTATCCTTCCTGCTCGAGGCTGAGCAGCTTCCTCGAGGCGTTCTGCTGCGACATGCCTGTCTGGGCCCCTATCTCGGATGTGGTCAGCCTCAGCTGCTTCAGATGCGCTCCCTTGCGTAGGAGTAAAAGGAGGATCTCGTCCATAACAGCTTAATTAAATCGGCAAGATATAAAATCATGGACGTTTCATTCCGCGGCCTCATGCTGGACGTCCCCGGCGAGGTCTATCCGCCTGCCGAGGACTCCTTCCTTCTCGCTAGCGGAGCCGAGAGCCTGCGCGGGAGCGTCCTGGAGGTCGGCTGCGGGAGCGGGATCGCGAGCCTCTGCTGCGCTCGGGCCAACACCTCCGGAACGGTCCTCGGGGTGGACATAAACCCCAAGGCGGTCCTCTGCGCGCGGAAGAACGCCGCGGCCAACGGGATAGCGAACGCGTCTTTTGGGCGCAGCGACCTATTCGGCTCCGTGCGCGGAAGCTTCGACGCGATAATGTTCAACCCTCCCTATCTTCCGACGAGCGAGGCTGAGCTGATAGACGGCCCGATCAACCATGCCTTCGACGGCGGTCCGGACGGCCGGGCAGTGCTCGATCGCTTCCTCAAGGCGTTCTCCCCGCACCTCCGGAGCGGCGGGACCCTCCTCCTCATCCAGAGCAGCCTAAACGACGAGAGGAAGACGATGGAGGCGCTGCGCGCGCTCGGCCTCAGCGCCAGCCTGGCCGGGGAGGAGAGCTTCTTCTTCGAGAAGATATGCCTGGTCAAGGCCGTCAAACCTCGATTATAAAACCCCTGCAGGCAATAGTCTAATCCGGGATGATGACATGAACAACCTCTGAGGCCCGGCGCAATTCCTATAGCCGGTGTCCGATGACGACGTCAACAGCGTCTGACCCATCTTTTCCTCCGTGCAGACTACGGATAAAAGATGCCAAAACTTCCTGAGGTCTGACTCAGTTCTTTGTGAAACCTCAGGAAGTTTCGCGGGCCTTTAACCTCAGCCAGGGATTAGGAAAGGCCCACTCAGGAAGTTTCGCGGTCCTTTTTTGGGCAGTTGATTTGCCTTTTTTTGTCACTGATTTGCCCCCTAGGGGCAAATACTGCGTCTTATCTCAGGAAGTTTCGCGGGCCTTTTTTCGGCAGTTGATTTGCCTTCCTGTAGGCAAATAGGTTTTGCCTCAGGAAGTTTGCGCGCTTTAACCTTGGTCAGACTGAAGGAAAGCGCAAACAGGAAGTTTCGCGGGCCTCCCTATTGTTCGACCGGCAAATCGGCGCTTCGATTTGTGGTCCATTGGTCCGTTGCGACGACCAATCGGACGAATCAAACAATGGGGTGCAGAGAGCGCAGCCCTCTGCCATTATCCTGAGAATCAGATGGAAAGGCCCAAATTACCCATTTTAATTAGCTTTTTATAACTAAGCCGACATATCAATCTGCATGAAGTCCACGGTGTTCGCGAGCCTTCCGGAGGCCAGGAAGGCTGATGTAAAGCGTGTTTTCGAGGCCTGGACGCGTGCAGGAAGCAAGCCCGGCATCCTTGAGGAGGGGCTGAAGCGCCTCTCGTCCGATTCGAGGGGGACGGCATCCTCCATATTGGCCTCGGAAGACCCCGTCGCAGACATCTGCTGCGCCTACGGCAAAGGGGCGAGGGCGAGGCTCTCGCTCTCGAAAAAGGACGCCTCGATGCTTCTGCGGATCGTGGAGAGGATAAGGAAGGCGGGGACCGACGACGCGACCGCCTCGTGCATGATCTCCAGGGCGTTCGAGATCATAATCGGCGGCTCGCTTCCAATCAACGGCCAGGCCGACACGGTCAGCCGCAGGCTCATGGAGGTCCTGGGGGCATCGGACCCGATCCTCAAGCAGGGCTCGCTTTTCTGACAAAGCGGTTTAAATCTTTTATCTTACAACTATCTCTCATGCCTGACAATTCAGAGGAGATAATCGCCGAGGTCGAGAGCGTCGGCATCTCGGAACACGATGCGCTCATCATAGCCGACTGCATAATCACGAGGAAATCCTGCTCCTGGGTCAACACGGACCCAGTGGACGACAAGATACTGGCCGACCTGAACTCGCTCATCCGCAAGAACAACTACAACGTCTCGGTCAAGGTGGAATCCGTCCCGACCCGGAGCAAGTATATCTGGGATGTCAAGGTCCCCACGAAGTAGATGAATTCAATCAATTTTTAACTCCTTTTATCACAACTCTATCCATGGGCAGGCATACGCACAGGCAGCGCCAGGGGGAGGGCCAAACGCGGAATGACTTCCCGAAAGAGCCGATGCAACCGGATTCCTACCTTGTCCACACGGTGTTCGGCGTCTCGCCGGTCATGGGCAATTCATGCGTCTATGTCCAGCTCGGGGACGAATTCGTCAGGAAAAGCGTCGGAGAGCTGGGCCTGGGAGAGCTCGTGCTCTACAGGAAGGACGGCATCCCAGGCGTCACCCTCGAGCAGGTGGAAGGATCCCTCCTCAAAAGCGCGCGTTATGCATCGACGGCGCCGGTCCTTTTCAAAAGGCTGGGCGATACATCTTTCACCACGACATTCGCGTTCGCGCTTTATCAGGGGATGGCGTCCTCTCCGCTCGCATGGCCGGAGTCCCTCCGCGGAGTCGCCGTGGGCGGATGCCTTCCGGAGCTGGACGATGAGCGGATGAGAGAGGCTGCGCAGAACATACGCGGGCAGCTTGAGCGGAGCGCGGCCCCGCTGGTCACGGCCGAGCACATCAGATATCAATGGCTAAGGGGCGGCGTCATCGCTCCGAGGCACAAGAACGAAGCCGTCAGCGCCCTTTTGCCGCTCGCACCCGGCCTCGGCGTCATGCTCAGCGCCGAATTCGACGAGAAATACAAGCTCTATACGATCATCAGGCAGACGGTCATGCGCGCCGTCTCGACGCTCCTCAAAGGCGAAGCCGCGGGCGCTGAAAAGCCGGCCTCCGATCCGGATTCCTCGCTCTGCGTGAAGCCCGAGATAAGGCTCGTCGTCGAGCAGTTCGCTGCCGACATTTCGACCGCCTATGCGGCCGGCCGGGTCTTGAAGATCGAACCGCTCTTCGCGAGCGGAAAGACCCTTCCGGAGGCCGGCATCCTGGCCGATGGCGTCGTCACCGGCCAGGCGGACCCCCAGGCTGTCCGGGTGCGGGACCTGTCGCAGCTCGAGCGCGAGCGCTCTCTGGCCGGGATCGTGGTGAACCGGATCGTGTTCGCGGAATACCTCGGGAAATTCGGGGGTTGGGACAACACCGGGGATTTCTTCGATTCGCTCGCAGTCCTTTTCGATGCCGCTGAGACGAAAGAGCGGAGGGATGATTTCTGCAGGCGCAAGCTCGCCGCGGCAGGCCTTCCCCTCCCCAAGACGCTTTCGGCCCGGGACGGCAAGGAAAGGGATCACGAAGCCTCTGAATTCGCCCATTCGTTCTTCATGAAGCTTCACAACGGTTCGCTGGACGCGAAATACGCCTGCCCTTCGGGCGGCCTTCTCGCCCTCTTCGATACCTACTACCGCCTGACGTCCGCGATACCTTTCGACTTCTCATACAGGCGGAGGCTGCAGGACCTCGTCATAGAAAAGGCGACCGCCATGGAATCAGGCGGCCAGGCAATAAGCACCAGGACCGAGTTCGCCGAGGACGAGCGGATCAAGAAGAAATACGGTCTCGGCAGGCAGAGGACAGCATGGACAGCCGCTGAATGGATATGCCGTCAAGGTTTCTTCGAGATGCTTCTTCTCGATGATCTCACCCCGAACCAGTTTTTGGAGAAGGTCGAAGGAGTGAATTATCTGGAGAACGCGGGGGATTCTGTCGTCGATGATTCGGAGGCGAAGAAGATATTCCAGAAGCTCGGTCTGGGCAACCTGTCCCACCTTCTGTTGGGAGCGGACGAGCGGGTGCTTGAGTTCAAAAAGCCTTTCTCCTTCATATGAACCATGAGACCTTTCGCTTGCGATGCGGTGCTTATAGAAGGCAATAAGATACTCCTCATAAGGCGGGGGAGGGAGCCGTTCAAGGGCATGTGGGGCGTGCCGGGCGGGCGCATCGAGGACAACGAGACCGCCGAGCAGTGCCTGGTCCGGGAGATGAAGGAGGAGACGAACCTGGACGTCGTGCCCATCAAGATGACCGGCCTCTATTCCGACCCCGGCCGCGATCCTCGCCTGATAATCGCCGCCGCTTTCCTGGTGAAGCGGATGGGCGGGGAAGTGAAAGGCGGTGACGATGCGGCAGAGGCGAAGTGGTACGATTTGGACAAGATGCCGCCCCTCTGCGCGGACCACGACAAGATTGTGAAGGACGCGCTGAGGCAGATGTGATCATCCGCCAACTCTATCATAAGCGGAAGCGGGTTCGAATTCCGATTTTCGCGTGGCCGAGAAGGAGGTGTCCATTCCTCGCCATTCTTGTTCCGCAGAATTCTTGGGCTCCGCGAAACCGATCCCAAGTGTTGTTCGGTGTTCTATTTTTGGACAGGAAAAGATTTTGAAGAATATTTTGAAAAATAATTAAGGAAATCACTCGCCTTCCTTCTCTATGAAAGCCAGGTCGCCCAGGGCCACCAGGTCCTCCTCGGCCTTCTGCGCGGCCTGGGCCTGCTTCCTCTGGGTCATCCTGTATCCTTTCATCTCGTCGTAGAGCTTCTTGAGCTCCTCGCGGATGACCTTCAGCTCGGTCTCGATCTTCACGATCTCGCCCTCGCCGTCGGTTATGTCCTGCAGGACGTACTTTATCTTCCGGCGGGCGCGCTCGACCTCCTTGACCTTGTCGAGCTCCTCGTCGACCTTCTTGAGCTGCTTGATCAGCTCCTTCTCCATCTTGGGAGTGTAAGCGGCGGTGGATATCCGGAAATCGAGGGCCCTCTTCTGCTTCCGCAACGGAGCCACCTGGACGTCCTTGGTCTGCTCCAGGAACGGCTCAAGGGCCTTCTGCTCGTACTTCTTGTACCTGATCCTGCGGTTGAGCGCCTTGATGCGCTCGATGAGCTCGGACTTCTTCTTCTCAAGCTCGTCAATCTTGCCCTTAAGTTCTTCCTCTTCCATACGATCACGGGAGATAAAATGAGCGAATTGCAGTTCCTTTATTTGAACGCATTAATTTAAAAACATCGTTGTGCCGATGTTAGCGCCGTGATCGGATGAAACCTTTGGTGAATATTCTAGTCTGGATAGCCGTCGGGCTGGTGATCGGCCTCGCAGTTTTCATGGTGTTCGCTCCTCCTCCTGCCGCGCAGGCCCAGCAGAACGCCACCAATGGCACGCAGATCGGCGCGAACCAGACCGGCCCGGCTCCCCCGCCTTCCAACCTGACGCCGCCGTCCCCCAAGCAGCCGGTGGATGTCACCCTGATACTCGCGCCAGGCTGCGACCGATGCAACTCCATAGACCAGCTCCTCCTGCAGCAGACCGAGACCGAGATCGGGAAGTCCGTGGCGGCCAAGCTAGGGACCCTCGACACGCTCAACTCGTCCGATCCATCCGCCCAGGCTTTGATATCGAAGTATAACGTGACGCACCTCCCTGCCCTCTTCGTTTCGAGCGCGGCGGGGTTCACGGCGAACGACACGCAGGTATGGACCGAGCAGCTCGGCTCGATCGAGCCGGACGGCTTCCTCGTCCAGAGGATGGTCTACCCCCCTTACTACGACCTGTCGAACCGCACGCTGGTCGGCTTCGTGGAGGCGATTAGCATCGACGCGCCGCCATCGTGCGACCGCTGCATGAACTCCTCGTCGTTCGCGAATTCGCTCGCGCAGGCCCCGCAGGTCCAGATGGCCTTCAGCGACAACGTGACGTTCGCGGCCAACAGCTCGGAGGCCCAGGCCCTGATAGCGAAGTACAACATAACCGAGCTGCCGACGGTCATCTTCAGCATGGACATCTCGGCATATCCCGCCTACCAGCAGATAAAGCCGCTCGGCGACGAGGTCGATGGCTGGTTCGTGCTGCGGCAGGTCCACCCGCCGTACGTGGATATCGCCCACAACGATACCGTCCGCGGCCTGGTCGACCTGGTGCAGCTTGTCAACGGCAGCTGCACGGACTGCTTCAGCATCGACAGCCTCTCCGACTACGTGGCCAACAGCGCCGGCATCGAGCTGGTCAACAAGACCACCTACGACATCAACTCGTCGGAGGGCGCGTCCCTGGCGGACCGGTACAACATAACGTCGCTGCCCACGATGCTCTTCTCGCCCGAGATATCGTACTACCCGCATTTCCGTGACATCTGGACCAGCCAGAACAACACGGTGGAATCAGACGGATGGTACGTCTTCAGGGCGTACCCGCTCATCCACGGCGTCTACCAGAACATAACCCTCCCGGTCAACGCCACGCCCGCCCAGAACTCCACTCCGCCTCAGAACCAGACCCCGCCGATCAGCGGCGGATGATCTCGTACTGGAGGAGGATGTCCTGGCCGAGCCTCCTCACTTTCGGGTTGCTCAGCTTCAGCGCCTGCGCCATCCTCTCGATGCCCTCGCCCCCGACGACGCCCTTCGATGCCCTGCCGCCGATTATCTTCGGGGCCACGATCAGGTAGAGCCGGTCCACGACTCCCGCCTTGAGCGCCTCGGCGTTCAGCTCGCTGCCGCCCTCTATCAGGATCTTCCTCATCCCCATGGCCCCGAGCGCGTCCATGAGATCGCGCAGGTCCACCGAGCGCCCCTTGCAGACCATCACGTGCGCCTCAGTCGAGGAAGCGATCTCCTTGATCTTCCCCTCCGGCGCCTCCTCCGTTGTCGCGACGAACGTCCTGCCGTCTTTGTTATGGAGCAGCGCCGATCCGAGCGGTATGCTCAGGCGGCCGTCTACGATCACCCGTAGCGGGTCGCGCCCGCCGGCGATCCTGCACGTGAGCTGCGGATCGTCCGCGATGACGGTCCCGGCCCCGACCATGACCACGTCATACTCGCCGCGGAGGCCATGCACGAACCTCATCGCCTCCGGGCCGCTGATGTTGTGCTTCGAGTCGCCGCTCCGGGCCGCGGTCTTGCCATCCGCGCTCATGGCCATCTTTATCGCCACGAACGGTTTCATGCCGGCGCTCGCGACGTACTTCCGGTTCATCGCCCGCGCCTCCTTCTCCGCCACAGGCCCTTCAACGTCTATGCCCGCTCTCTTAAGCACCGCGGCCCCGCTGACCAGGGGGTTAGGATCCTTCATGCCGTAGACAACCCTGGCGATGCCGGCCGCGATTATCGCGTCGGTGCAGGGGGGTGTCCGCTTGAGGCTGTGGGAGCAGGGTTCCAGGGTGACGTACAGGGTGGCGCCCCGCGCGATGTCGCGCCGTCCCGAGATGGCGACCGCGTCCTCCATCGCCTCTATCTCCGCGTGCGGGAGGCCCGCCTTCCGGTGGTATCCCTGCCCGATCACCTTCCCGCCTTTCACGAGCGCCGCGCCGACGCGCGGGTTCGGGAACGGGTCCGCCTTCCTGGCCAGAGAGAGCGCGAGCCTCATGTGCTTGTCCATATGTCTCCTGCTCATTCTCGCTTTCATCGGTTAATAAGCCTTAATCCGGGGCTTGAGAACCCTTCTAAACCTATGCCCCAAATCTAAGTCATGGACGAGAGGCGCGGCGAAATCGGCCTGCTCCCGATACTCTTAACCCTTCTAGTCGTCATCCTCATCGCTATCGCCGTGGTCGCGTTCCTCGTCTGGCCGTTCATCGCGCCGAAGGTCCTGCCTCCGCTCAACCCTCCGCAGCCGGCCGCCAACGCCACCCCCGCCCTCCCGCCCGATGCGGCCCTCTACTACCGGCTCAAGAACCTCTCCTGCTCCACGCTCTCGGCGGATTTCCTCATAGAGACCCGGGACGTCACGAACGGCGCCGTGATCGGCCTCGAGCCGGCGATACCGCAGGAGACCGCGGTGGCGCAGTCCTTCGCCGGCGTCTATGATTCGGACCAGACCACGAGGACGTACGTGAAGGGCGAAGAGATGAAGAAGGTCATAACGAGCGGCGACAATTCCCTGACCCTCATCTGGAAGGATGGCCGGCTCTACCAGTGCGACGGCAACTGCACGATGCGCCTGCTCGGGGACGCCGGCTGGCAGTCCTACCTGGATTCGCTCGGCGCGATGAAGGCGGACTGCGCGTATTTCGGCAAGACCGTCCCTCCGCCTTCCGCCAACCTGAGCAGGCTGCTCTCCTTCCGGCTCGGGGGCCGCAAGAACATGAGCGGCTTCATCTGCGACGACTTCCTGATCACTCCGGACAAGGCCTACGCCTCGTCCTTGCTCCAGAGTCAATCCCTCTCCTCCGACCAGCAGGCCCTGCTCTGGGGTCTCTCGCACTCGGCCGGTCCGGTGGAGGAATGCCTCGACGAAGGGACGGGCATCGTCGTATACCGCGAACTCATCCTGGACCTGAGCGGCGTCTATAAGTTCAGCTATTCGCCCGGCGGAGGGATGTTCGTGGACCAGCAGACGCGCACGACATTCTACTCCTCTTACGTGCCCGAGAGCTTCCTGGCCCTGCCTGGCTAGAGGATATGGTTCATCTTCTCCTTCTTGGTCTCCAGGTACTTCCTGTTGTACCGGTTCGCCTTGGTCGTGACCGGTATGCGGCTGTCGACATGGATGCCGTGGCGCTCGAGGTCCCTTATCTTGTCGGGGTTGTTCGTCATCAGCGCTATGTTGTCGAGCCCGAAATACTTCAGTATCTCGGCCGCCACGCCGTAGTCCCTCTGGTCCGTGCCGAAGCCGAGGTGCACGTTCGCCTCCACGGTGTCCATCCCCTCATCCTGGAGCGCGTACGCCTTTATCTTGTTGGCCAGGCCGATGCCCCGGCCTTCCTGGTCCATGTATATGAGCACGCCGCACGCCTTGCGCTCCAGGTACCTCATCGACTTCTCCAGCTGGTCCCTGCAGTCGCAGCGCAGCGACGTGAGGGTGTCGCCAGTGAGGCAGCGCGAGTGGATCCTCACCGGCATCCCCTTGTGCATGCCATGCTCGCAGCGCACGAGCGCCAGGTGCTCGCCGCCGTCCTGGTCGACGAAAGCGTATACCGTGAATCTCCCGAACCTCGTCGGAAGCCGCGCTTCCGCCACTTTCGTCACCATGCCATCAGCCTCCCCGGAGCAGCCTCACGATGTCTATGGCCGCCGCAGTGGCCCTCTCGCCGTATTCTGCCGCCCTCTCCCTCGCGCCTTCCCAGTCGGCGTTGTGCCCGATTATGCCGAGCGTGACCGGCTTGCGGTACTCAAGGGACAGCTCGCCGAGCCTGGCGGCGGTCGCCTTGGTGATGACCTCGTCGTGCGACGTGCCGCCTTTCACGACCGCGCCGAGCGCGACCACGCCGTCTATCCTCTTGTCCATTAGGAGCTTCTTGGCTATGAGGGGCATGTCGAAGACGCCCGGCGACTCCACGACCTCGGTGCCGGCCCCACCGTCCTTGGCCGTGCGCAGCGCGGCCTCGAGCATCCTGTCGGTTATCTCGTCGTTGAATTTCCCGACCACTATGCCCAGGACCATCCCCTTCCTCTCCTTCAGCGGGCCCTCATCCTCCTTCCCCTGGCGTATCCCCTTGCCCGCGTTCCTGCTGAGGCGGGAAGGATCCTTCACGAGCAGGACAGCGTTGTGCGCGTGCTTGCGGATGCGGTTCTCGCAGATCCCCCCGAGCTCCTCGGGGCTCCACGCCTCGTTCTCGTGCACGAAGACCTCTATGATGTGCTTGCCGCTCATGAGCTTCGCCTGCTGTATGCCGAGCGAGGCCTCGTGCGCGCACTGCGTGTCTATCGGCGCGCCGCCTACCATGCCCAGGGCCATCGCTATGTCGCAGCCGGAATCGAGCAGCCTCTTGCACTCCACGGCCAGGTCCTTGATCCCCGGGACGGTCCTCCTCTCGGCACGGACGTCCTTGTAGCTCTTGCCGATCTCGTCCAGGGCGATCGCCCCCATGTCGATCCGCGAGAAAGTGGTGTCAACGATCGCGATCCTCATCATGATCCCCCCGCTATATCCTTGCCTTCGAGGAAAACAAGCCCTCTCTTCCTCGCATAAGCGGCCGCGTCCTTCTTGGGAAGCGCCTTGCCGCTGCCGAGCATCTCGCAGAGCACCATCGCCCCGTCCAGGCCGGCCCTCCTGCCAAGCTCGAGCGACAGCTCGGTGTGCCCCTTGCGCCTCTCTATGCCCCTGCCTATGAGCAGGAAGACGTGGCCGGGCGAATAGAACTCATTGCGGAAATCCGCGAACCTCCCCTCCCTCAGGAGGGAATCGAGCTTCGTCATCGTGAGCGCCCGATCGTCGTCCGTGATTCCGGTGAAGACCTGGCAGTGGTTCACCGGGAGCGAGAACGCGGGCTTGTCCCCGTAAGCGGTCTTCCTGCAGCTTATCGCGCTCATGGCCGCTCCGGACGACTCGAGCAGGTCCGTGAAGAACGGCAGCCCTATCCCCTCCGCCTTGTCCATCCCTATGGCGGCGCAGATGAGCCCGCCAGCGTCCTTCCGCAGGGTCTCTATGGCCTTGGCGTCGGCGAACCTGGCCGCGAGCACCATGTCGGCCTCCCCCTCGCGCTCGTCCCCGTCATATATCAGGACCATCCTGCCCTTCCTCAGCTCTGAGACAGCATCATCTATGACTCCCAAAAAATCGCCTTGGCCATTATTGGAGCTTTACCTATTTATTTGTAACTACCCGTTTTTTAGTAACGTGCCCTTCCAGGCGCTTTCCGCGCGGTTTTCCCTACATATCTATTTAAATCGGACAACACAATAACCACTGGGAGGCGTTCGCATGGGCAGAAGCTCGCAGAAGGAAGTAAGGAGAGGGCCCCATCCTGCCCTCGGATACGAGACGGCGCGGGATCCTGCCGATCCGGCCAGGAGATGCACTCCGGGGGCGGATCGGGGGCTTGGCGAAGCAGGTCCCAGCCACGATTCTAAGAGCGGCTCCACTCCCCGAAGCGTGGAGCTCGGAGCCCCCCAGCGTGGCGCGAACGATCCGCGTTCCATCAACCCGTCTCCCCAAAAACCCGCCATCCTCGGTTCCCACACGTGCGTCGGGCATCTCCACGAGTTCGGGAAATGGAAAGACATCCCGTTCCTCAAGGACAACCAGGGCATGCTCCCGCCCTTCATCATCGCGGTCGGCAGCAGGGTGAGGGCGCAGGGCTCCCCATCGATGCTCGGCCTCCGCTCGAGCGCGCTTATCGACGAGGCAGCGAAATCGAAGTTCGGCCTCAAGGCCTTCGGGCGGGTCTCGATCGCGATGGGCCTCTTCTCCCTCCCGCGCTCCGCCTTCGAAGTGCCGGTGGCCGTGGTCGAGACGCAGATGGGCTGCCCGGCCACCCAGATAAACCTGAAGGAAGTCCTCCATTACGCTCGCCCCGACGGCTACATGGTGGACGGCGAATGGGTGAGGAGCGACGGCATCTATGTGATACGCGCGGGCACCTGCGCCGGCGTCAACAGCTTCTCGCCTTCCGAGATAAAGATCAGGATCGGGGACTTGCTCATCGCGACCGAGAGCTACGGCTCGATCGGGGCGCTGATACAATCGACCCTCCAGTCGCTCAACTACACGGGGATAGACGTGGCCGGGAAGGCCGACTCGCTGAGGAGGCTGATTTCCGACTACGGCAACCTCAGGCTGAGCCACGACGGGCAGAGCCTCGCCACGTCCGCCTCGCCCAGGCTGGTCCTGCGCCTGCAGCGCGCCGCCGACGAGCTGGGCCTCAGGAACCTCGTCGGCCCGAACTTCGCCAAGGATTCGCTCTATGCCGAGATCGGCGAGGAAGGATTCGCCATGCTGCGCGACACCTACGGGATCGTCAGCACCGAGATGGAGGCCCCGGTGGTGGACGCCCTGGCAGGCGAGTTCCGGAAAAGCGGCATCCCGGTCTTCAGCGGCCTCGTCTCGGCGGCGGTCGGGGCGATACCAGGGAAATCCTTCGCGGAGACGCCTTTTGAGAAGAAGGCGGCCGCGGAAGCCGAGGCGGACGCCGTGAGGGTCGCGGCGAGGGCGCTGGCCTCGATAGCGCGCGATATAGACTCGTTCGCACGGCTCGCCCGCTGATCAGAGAGGCCTCTCGAACTCTGCCATCATCTTCCTTGTCTCGCTCTCCATCCTGCCGATGACCGTCCTGCTCTTCTGGTCCAGGTCCCTGCCCTTTATGTCCTCCACGAACTCCATGAAATCAGCGAAGTGGCGGAGCGGGTTCTTGCACCTGGTGCCCCAGTCGAAGACCGCGCACTTCATCTCATGGCCCAGGTATGTCCCGTAGCGCCCGAGTATCCTTCCCTTGGTCTCGTCGGGCATGATCGCGTCGTCGTAGAGGAACCGGAGGTCGGTGCCGTCGGGCATCAGGTGGAACAGCTCCTCGGCCGCGAAGAGCCACACCTTGGCCTTGGGGTGGTCGTGGCGCACCCGCCGCTCGACCTCCTTGAGTAGCCTGGCCCCTGAGGAGGAGCAGGCTATCGAGCAGATGACCAGGTTCTCGAGCTTGTATTTCTTCTCTGCCAGCGCGTCGAGCAGGTGGTATATGCCTTTCTGGAGGGTCGCCCCGGTCGCTATCGTGTCCCCGATTATGACCGTGCCGTTGTCGGGCAGCGATTCGAAGTTCTCGTAGGTCGCTATCGCGGTGAAATCGCCCTCGCTCCCTTCCACCCTCTGCCTCTTGATGCCCAGGAAGCACTGCGGCAGCGCCATGCCGTACCTTTTCCGGAAGCCGCTGTTGAGCTGGTAGTATAAGCCGCCGGCCAGGAACACGAGCTCTGTCATGTCCTCGGTGCGCTTGCCTTTGAGGACCTCGCGACCGACCGCGTCCATGAAAACGTACGCCATCTTCTCGGTGAGGTCGAGGAGGTCCTTGCCGGCTATGTGCGGGCGGTAGAGTATGTCTGACGCGTGGTCGCTGCAGATTATGAACGAGTTCTCCGGCAATCCCTTGTCCTTGAGCCGGTACATCCGGTATCCGTCCTTGTAGACCAGTTCCATGCGATCCCTCAGATCTTCTGCGGCCTTCCCGAAGCGTCCCTGTGCGATTTCCCGAATTCGGCGAGCGATAGGGCCTCAGAGCCGCTGATGACTGGCCCGTCCACGCAGGCGAACCTCCCGTCCACGGCGCACGAGCCGCAGACCCCGACGCCGCATTTCATGTAGCGCTCCACGCTCACCTGGCACGGCAGGCCGTGCTCCCGGCAGAGCTTCGCGACAGCCTCCATCATCCGCTCCGGGCCGCACGCATAGACGGCGTCGATCTTCTTCCCCTCGATAAGCCATCCTGCCTCGACCATGACGTTGCCCTTCTTCCCCCTGCTCCCGTCGTCGGTCGTGATGAAGACCTCCTTGCAGACGGAGTAGAGCGGCTTCTCCCAGATGATGTCCTTCTCGGTCCTGCCTCCGACCACGGCAAGCGGCTCGATGCCGCTGCCCCTGGCGACCTTGCTGAGGAAATACATAGGCACGACGCCGTATCCGCCGCCCACGCAGAGGATCCGCTTCGCCCCTTCCGGGACGTAGAACGGCTTGCCGAAAGGACCACGGAACGAGATCTGGTCGCCCTCATGCAGCCTGCAGATGGCCTCCGAGACCTTGCCCACCTTGGCCACGGATATCGTCAGCGGGCTGTCGTTCCCGATGCTCATCGGCCTCTCTCCGACTCCCGGGACCCACACCATCAGGAACTGCCCCGGCAGCGCCTTCTCCAGCGAGTGGTCTATCTCCAATGTCCGGACGCGGTAGTTCTCCTCTATCGCCTTCCGCACCTTGCTAGTATACACCGGATTTATGGTCTCGAACTTTCTCATGAGCGGCACCTATGACGTCGTTCACATCGCTGAAGCCGGCCTTGTCGAGCCAGGACTTCATCTCCTTGGTCATCTCGCCGAAGGCCGCCGGCCCCCGGTAATACGCCGCGGTCCCGGCGCTGACATAGCTGGCGCCGGCCATCATCATCTCTATGGCGTCCTCTCCGGTGGTGATCCCCCCGGTCCCTATTATCGGGATGCCCACGCTCTTGTATATATCATATACCGCGCGGACGATGACCGGCTTGATCGCAGGGCCGCTGAGGCCGCCGACCCCGAATCCCAGGAACGGCTTCCTCCGGTTGATGTCTATCTTCATCCCGGGCCCGAGCGAATTGCCCATGTTTATGGCGTCCGCGCCGGCCTCCTCGGCGGCCGCGGCCGCCTTCCCCTCACCGGGCACGGAGGGGGAAAGCTTGATTATGAGCGGGATCTTCGTCCTCTCCTTTATGGCGCGCGTTATCTCGCCCACGCTCTCGGGCGTCCCCTGGCCCGCCATCGTGCCGTAGCCCGGCGTATGCGGGCATGATATCACCGCCTCGAGCGCGCTCGCCCCGAGCCTGCTCCCCAGGTCATCCATCTTCGCGGCCTGCGCCTCGTCCACCCGCTGCGCCAGCCCGCCGAACTCCTTGGCATCCTTCCCGACTATGCTTATGACCAGCGCCTCCTCGCGCCTCCATGCGCCGAACTCGCGCAGCCCGTCATCGATGCCGGGATTCGGGTATCCCATCGCGTTGAGCATGCCGGCCTCGGTCTCGACGATGTTCGGGCCCTCGTGCCCTTTGCGCGGCTCGAGCGTGAGGGATTTGGCGATCACTCCGCCGCACCCGTTCGCGCAGGCCGTCTCCAGGCTGGCCTTCGTCATGCCCAGGATCCCGGAAGCGAGGAACATGGGGTTCTTGATCCTCTTCCCGAAGAACCTTGTTTCCAGCCCGGCCATCCTTTCATCTCCCTAGAATATCTCAAGAGGGAATAAAAAGCCGCTTGCGCGGGAGCGGGGGTTTTGGCGGAAATGGTGTTTCATGGCCGCATCCTACGAGGAGGGGACTCAATCATTTATAAACATTAACCCCGTATCGCTTCGCATGAGAGGCGCGTTCATAGCAGTACTGCTCGTATTGGGTCTTTTCGTCTTCGGTTGCACAGGCCAGGCAAGCACGCAGGCCAACGCTTCCGTGAACGCCACAGGCGGCTCGCAGGCTCCGTCCGGCGGCACCCCGAGTGGCGGCAACGCCAGCGGTGGCGCGAGCGGCACGGTCGGCACCAACGTTAGCGTGAACATCTCCGGCGGCACCGGAGGCACGACCGGCGGGACGACCGGCGGCTCGGCAAACACTTCGGGCGCGGTCGACACATCGGGCAAGGACTACGCGGGCCTACTCGCCCTCGGCGTCCCGCTCACCTGCACCGTCACGACCGAGAACGGCTCCGTGAAGCTGTACATGAACGGCGCGGGCGTCACGAGGATGGAAGTCCCGGCGACCAGCTCCGACAGCACCTGCAACATGACGGTCATCCTCATGCAGGGCAACAAGTTCGACATGTCATGCGCCCAAGGCTCCATGATGGGCGGCTCCACCGGCCCCTTCGCCGGATGCGACTGGATCGAGATGACGTTCAACCAGAGCGCAACTACGACCGGCGGCAGCGCCTCGAGCGGGACATCCGAAGCCTCGAGCGTCCAGAGCGCTCCTGCAGCCCAGTTCAGCTGCCAGCCCTGGGTGCCTGACGCGTCGAAGTTCACGACCTCGGGCAACGTCTGCAACCTCGATCAGATGATGAAGCAGATCGCCGGCGGCTCAGGAGGCAGCTACGGCGGCTATGGCGGATACGGACAATGAAGCTCATGGCGGGGAACCACCATTCCACCCACCCATCCCTCCTTCTGGTAAGTGGTGGTCAACCCCCCATATTTTTCTCCTTTCTCATCATCGCTCTCCTCATCTCGGCCGGCTGCGTCGGCCAGCAACAGCAGGGCGCTCCTCCGCTCGCCAATCCTGCTGCACCCGTAAACCAGACGGCCCAGCCTTATTCGCCGCAGCCAGGCGTCGTCCAGCCTCCGGGCCAATATTCAGGGCTTGATTTCGCCGGGCTCGTCGCCCTCGAAGCCCCGCTCCAGTGCAACATCACATACATCTACCAGGGAAGGAGCTACCAGAGCCAGGTCTGGATGAAAGGAGGGGGGCAGATGAGGGTGGAGTCCATCGGGGGCTCCGGCCTCCCCCAGTGCAATAAGACCATATCGATCGTGCAGGGCTCGCACGTGTACGTGGGCTGCGAAGGCAAGACCGTCATCCCCTCATGCGACTGGTTCGTGTCGTCCTATGATCCCCTGACGCCCGGCATCTCGTCCACATTCTATTTCAGGAACGTCCCTGCCGACCAGATAAGCTGCCAGGACTGGGCTTACGACCCGTCGGTGTTCCTCACATCCGGCAACGAATGCAGCCTCGGCCAATGATGTGGTAATCATTTAAAATCTCCGTAACATTAACACACTAATGAGACCGCTCATCCTCGCGCTGGTGCCCGTCGTCCTTTTCCTCGGGGCCCTCGTCTCGGTGTCCGCTCCTGCCGCCGACCAGCCCCAGCATCCGCTCTACCAGCCCGCATCCGCTCCCGCGGTCCAGGAGAACGCCACGATCGTGCAGCAGCCCGCCCAGCCGCCTCCGCAGGCGGCTCCGGAAGCGCCAGCGCAGGTCCAGCAGCCCCCGCCCCAAAAGCAGGTCGTCTACGTACAGGTCCGCAAATGCACCGGCGGAGGCGTCACGGCCTACATCTATGGCGACACGACCCAGATACAGCCGATAGAGAGCCAGAGGGCGCAGTGCGACGGCCCGGTGGCCGTCGTGACGGGCGGGATGCGGTATTTCGGCTGCCCCAGCGGGAAGGTCATCCTCGACTGCGACTGGTTCGTGGAGAAGATCGGGCAGGAGAACCAGGGGAGCAGCGCGGCCTTCGGAAGCTCCAGCCTGGAGGATTTCACGGCGCCTGACATCTCCGGCTTCTCATGCGTGGATTCCTCCGTCGACCAGGACCTGCTCCTGCGCCCCTCGGGCAAGATATGCGATCTCCAGACGCTGGTCGGCAACGTCGGCCAGGCAGGCGGCTGACTGCTGGTCGGCTTCTGTTTTCTCATTCCCAGTACCGCCATCGCTTCTCTTCTGTATCCTATTCTCACGCGGACTCCGTACGGACTAAGGCCGCGTGGTCAGACCGCGGGATGATCGCCGCCACGCCGGCTGCCTCACCCTATTATAAGATTAGGAGCCGATAGGTATGCGGTGATAGCAATGGCACAGACGACTGAACAGACGTACGAACTCACCCCCCAGCAATGGGCCGCCCTCATGGGCCGCCTCGGACCGAACTACGGCGCTTTCGACGATTGCGTCGCGCACATCGGCCCCGGATATTCCTTTTCGCAGACTTATATCGTCACCGGCCAGAACGAGGCGGAAGTCCATTCGAGGGGATTCCGCGCGGTCGCCAGCAACGGCGAAGGAGTCGTCGGGAGCGTCCAGGTGCGCTATGCCCGCGGCTCCAGCGTCCCGACGAGCCTCGCGGTCACCACGTCGGATCCGAGGGTCCAGCAGGAGATAAGCAATCTCGGCGTGCAGGGGACGAGGGTCCCGACCGCTGCCGAGGAGATGCGCCGTATGTACGATTCGGTGATCAGCCTCCTGCGCACGCCGGAGAGCAGGATGATCGAGATGGACCGCCTGATGAGGGATATCATGGAAGGGGCGCCAGGCAAAGCCCAGCTCTCGGCCCAGCCCCAGCAGGTGCCGAACGAAGGAAGGGACCGCGTCCTCGGGCAGGCCGGCAGGGCCCTCGCCGGCACCCCCTTCTACGTGTCGACGCCGTGGGCCCTCAACTGGATGGAGGAGAACGACCGCAGGCAGAGGGAGAGGGACACGCTGCCGGGAGCGCGGCCGAACGGGCCACTGGATCCATTCGCCAGGTTCTACGAGCGGGACTACATCAACCCCCGCGGCGGCGGGACCGGTTTCCTCCGGCAGATCGAGCCGGGGGGTTCCAGCTCGGTCTGGATCGGCGACCGCAGGCAATACACCGATTTCCCGATATCGGAGAGGAACGAATTCGCCGGAGGGCTGGTCGGCCGCCCGGCCGGCACGCTGAGGATATACGGCAGCCTGGACCGCCCGGACCGCTTCGAGGTCATAACGGACAACCCGGCCCTCCGCTCAGCGATGGAAAGGGCCCGCATACCGGTCCGCCCGGCCACCGAGCCCCAGCCTCAGCAGCCCCAGCGGCAGCGCCCGGGCGGGTAAAGGCTTATATTCCCGACGTCGAGGACAGCGCGTTTATATTCTTTTCCAACCAATTCTCTCCATCCCGATAGTCAGGATGGTCGATCCAGATGTTTGAGGACATCATCAAGGCCGCAAAGGAAGGAGAGGCTGGGCAGCCCCAGAAGTCCGCAGCGGCCGAAAAGGACTTGGAGAACTCTTCCATACGGATTTCCGTCCTAGGCGTGGGGGGAGCCGGCTGCAACTGCGTCAACCGCCTCTTCCAGGCCGGCATCAAGAGCGCCAAGACCTATGCCATAAACACCGACGGGAAGCACCTGAACATGGTCGGGGCGCACAAGAAGCTGCTGCTCGGCAAGACCATTACGCGCGGCCTCGGCGCCGGCGGCGACACCGCGGTCGCCAAGAAGTGCGCCGACGTGGACCGCGACATGCTCAAGCGCGAGATCGGCGAGAACGAGCTGGTCTTCCTCTGCGCCGGCATGGGCGGCGGGACCGGAGGCGGCGCGGCCCCGGTCGTGGCCCAGATAGCCAAGGAGCAGGGCGCCATCGTGGTGGCCATGGTCACGTACCCCTTCGCCCTCGAGAGGGTGAGGATAAAGAAGGCCCAAGCGTCGCTGGCCGAGCTGGAGAAGGTCTGCGACACCGTCGTCGTCATCGACAACAACCGCCTCGCGACGTACGTCCCGAACCTGCCTATCAACAAGGCCTTCGAGCTGGCCGACTCGATAACCACGCGCGCCGTGACAGGGATCGCGGACACGATCATGTTCCCGAGCCTCATAAACGTCGACTACGCCGATGTCAAGACCGTGATGCAGGGCGGCGGGCTCTCGATGATCTCCCTCGGCCACGGCAGCGGGCACAACAAGGTCGAGGACGTGGTGAAGGACACGCTCGAGCACCCGCTCCTGGACGTCAACTACGAGGGGGCGAAGGGATGCCTGATACACCTCGAGGGCGGCCCGGACCTGTCCCTGGGCGACGCCATAAAGGCCGGCGAGCTGCTGACCCAGAGCTTCGACGAGGGTGCGAGCGTGAAGATGGGCGCCAGGATAAGCCCGTCCATGCAGGACTCGATGAGCATCACCGCGATAATCACCGGCGTGAAATCGCCCTACATACTCGGCAAGGGGTCCGAGTCCCAGCCGAAGGAAGGGGCGGCCTCGTCCGGAGAGCTGGAATATCTCTGATCTGGTGGATCCATTGTTCATATCTTTCAATCTCTTAGCGTTCCTGGTATGGCTGTTCGTCTCGACCTTCATCCCCGGCGCGATACTCTCATTCGCGCTTTTCAAGAAGCACGGGTTCAGCTTCATCGAGAAGCTCCTGATGGGATTCGCCCTCGGCCTGGTCCTGCTGCCCCTGATACCGTTCCTGCTCTATCTGCTCGCCGGCGTAAAGTTCAGCTCGGCCATCGCCTATGCGTCTGTGGTGGTCCTCTACGTGGTCGCGCTCGCCTTCTTCGTGAAGGAGAAGGCGTATGAAGGCCTCGCCCCCAAGGGCGGCGCATTCAAGTTCTCTCTCACCAACGACACGCTCGTCCAGGCCTCGCTCGCGCTCATCCTCGTCCTCACCTATGTCATCAGGATCGGGACCTACAGCCCGATCTACCAGGAGCTCGACCCTTACTTCTACACGTATGTGCCTGAGCAGCTGCTGACCATGGGCCAAAACCCGCCTATCGACTGGACGGCATGGTATCCGGAGGTCGCCCTGGGGCACAGGATCTTCCCGCTGCAATCCTATCTCGAGGCGACATGGTACGCCCTCTTCACCGGCGGCACGGCGTTCAGCAGCGGCATGCTGTTCCTCGTGAGCTCGATGCTCCCGCCCGTGCTGGCGATGCTGTCGGTCTTCTTCGTCTATCTGCTCATATCCAGGATATCAGACCGCAAATGGGGCATCGTGACATCGGGCCTTGTCTCGTTCCTGCCCGTCTTCATATACAAGCTCTCCGCCGGGGAGCAGGGCTCGGAGCCTTACGCGTTCTTCGGCCTCGCGTTCCTCTTCGCGGCCTACGCGCTCGCCCTCAAGGCCAAAGACATCCATCTCCCCACGCGGGCGAAGCCGCTGGATTTCGGCTCTGAAGCGATATTCCCGGTGCTCGCCGGCCTCGCCTATTACGCCTTCGCAGCCGACAGCCTCTCGGGCATCGTCGGCATGACCGCCCTGCTCATCTTCATAGCCGGCCAGTCCATCCTGTTCTTCTTCAAGGACGAGGAGAAGCTCAAGGGGTTCATACTGAAGAACGCCATCTTCTGGGCGGTCGGCCCGCTCATCGGCGTGGGCATCGTCAATTCGTTCTTCGTGTCCGCCAAGCCTTCCTTCCTTGTCCCGGCCGCGATCTTCGTGGCGCTCGCGTTCTCATGCGTCCTGCTGGCGATAAAGAGGTTCCTTCCCGACCGCACGCAGTCGGCGATGGCCCTGGGGATCGTCCTCATCGCGGCTGTCGTCATATACGCGATGACGCCCGTGGGCGCCTTCATAAAGAGCGTGGGGCAGAGCGGGTTCAGCTTCGCCACCTTCCAGATACCGCTCGACCGCACGATAGCCGAGCAGAACCTCGCCTCGAGCGACCTCAGCAACCAGATCGGCTTCATATCACAGACCTACTCCTTCCCGCCGCTTCTCGACACCCCCCAGGCTTTCTTCAGCCTCATCATGTATTTCCTCCTCCTGCCCTTCTCGGTGATATCCAACGGCCTCCTGGGCCTGGGAGTCGCCGTCACGAACTTCGTGCTGGGCACCAGCGTCTCATGGACCGACAAGGACGTGAGCATGATGCTCTTCTGGCTGTTCATGTTCTTCTGCTCGCTCGTCTACTGCCTCTGGAAATTCTTCAAGGACGAGGACGATTCGCTCTTCATGCTCCTCCTCGCGGCGGTCGTCCCGGCGACCATCGTCGGCCTCCTGAAGATAAAATACACGATCTACGCCGCCTTCCTGATCGCTGTGGCGGTGGGCTTCTCCTTCGTGCAGATAGAGAGCTTCATCCGGCGCATCGTCAAGGACGAGTCCGAGCGCAAGACCTACCTCTCGGTCCTCTTCGGGATCGGCATCTTCTTCCTCCTCTTCCAGTTCCTCTACCAGGGCTTCGCCCCTTCGCTGGTCTGGGGCTCATTCCAGACCCTCTACCAGAACGACCCGGCCGCGCTGGCCGGCAAGTTCCAGTCCTTCTGCGGCACGTCGAACATGAGCGACGTGTGCGCGGCCGCGGCCGACCCGATGGGTTACGCCTCGAACGGCACGAACTACCAGTACGACGGCAACCTGTGCATGCTCTCGGTCTATTCGGATCCCTCCTACCTCCAGAACCCCGGGCTGGCCCCGCAGTGGGAGGTCCAGGCGGCATTCTACCGCTGCCAGCGGCTCGCCGACTACTGGGTCGACAGCATGGAATGGATAAACACGAGCACCGAGCCCGACGCCCGCATCACCTCGTGGTGGGACTACGGCCACTGGATAAACTACCTCGGCCAGCGCGCCGCGGTGCTGCGCAACGACCAGCACGCCTCGCCGCAGATGGTCGGCGAGGTGGCCCACGCCTACATAGCCGGCACGCCCGACGAGCTGAAGAGCTTCATGGAGGCCCACGCCAGCAGGTACGCGCTGTTCGACGTCGAGCTGATCGCCTCGAACGGCCAGCTCGGGAACAAGTACGGCGCCCTCAACTACCTCTCCTGCGCCCAGGACAACCTCACATCGGTGGCCGACGCCCCAGGCGGCTCGCAGTGCGAGGCGGACCACACCTGGGAGACGATATTCATATCGCAGACGCCGTGCGTGATATCCTCCATAACGAACAAGACCGGCCTGACGGCTTATGAGATGTACGCCGGCCAGACCTACATACCGTACTACCCGCCCAACTGCGAGACGCCGACCAGCGCGAACGACATCGCCTACTGCCAGAACTTCATCCGCGCCGTGCCGACCTACTGCGTCGGCAACGTCACGCTGGCCAACGGCCAGTCCACATACGGCACGTACTACCTCAACGAGACCTATCCGAACGGCGACCTGAAGGTGAACAAGGCCTTCCTGCAGATGCCGTTCCAGATCCCGACGACCTCCCTCATGGGCCCTGTCACGGGCGCGACCCTCTTCTACACCGAGGACCCGCTCTGGATAGAGAACGGCGTGGTGAAATCCGGCTACGAGGACCGCAAGGGCAAGTTCTACGACTCCAACCTCTACCGGGCCATGTTCCTCCAGGACCTGCCCGGATTCAAGCTCGTCTACAGCACCCCCAACGGCGGGGCAGTCAAGATCTACGAGATAATCAACTACACCGACACCTCCAACGCGACAATTAAATAAAACAGCGTAGAAAGACGTGTCCACATGTACTCCCAAAAGATCAGCTCTGAGCTGCAGCGCAAGTCCATCGGGATCGGGGACCGCGTCCGCATAGTGTGCGCCGGCTCGTCCTTCGAGGGCCTGCTCATGCCCAGGCCTGATTCCGGCGACCCGGACATAATCGTGCTCAAGCTCGACAACGGATACAACACCGGCCTCCGGGCGGATTCCATCGAGCTGGTGGGGAAGGCGGAGCCGCGCCCATCCGGCGGAGCCTCTGAGGAGAAGCCGGCCAAGGGAGGGGTCGCGATCCTCGGCTGCGGCGGCACCATCGCGTCCAAGATCGAGTACAAGACCGGCGCCGTATACCCCTCCATCACGCCAAAGGAGCTCCGGACGGCGTTCCCCGCCCTCGAGAAGTGGAACATCCACTCGAGGAAGCTCTTCTCCCTCTTCTCGGAGGACATGAACGCGCACCACTGGCGCCTGCTGGCCGACGCCATCGAGGAGGAGATAAAGGACGGGAGCGAAGGGGTTGTGGTGATGCACGGCACGGACACGATGACCTACACCGCTGCGGCCATCAGCTACATGCTCCAGAGGCTGCCCGTGCCCGTGATACTCGTGGGCTCGCAGCGCAGCTCCGACCGGCCCTCCAGCGAGAACGAGATGAACCTGCTCAACTCGGTCTTTTCGGCCACGCAGGACCTCGGCGAGGTCGCGGTGTGCATGCATGCCGGGACGGACGATGACATCTGCCACCTGCACCGCGGCAGCAGGGTGAGGAAGATGCACACCTCGCGCCGCGACGCATTCCATTCCATCAACTCCCGCCCGCTGGCGGCCGTGGACTACCGCTCCAGGCGCTTCGAGGCGCTCTCCCCCCACAAGGGGCGCCACAAGGAAGGGCTCCTGAGCAGGAAAAGCATAAACGACAACGTCGCCATGATATTCATACATCCCAACATCAAGCCGGAGCTCATCTCATCCCTGGACAAGTACGACGGCGTCCTCCTCGTAGGGACGGGCCTGGGGCATGTCCCCACCGACGCGTTCGGGGACAAGACAGTCAAGGGGATCTACAAGCCGATAAAGGGGCTGATAGACTCCGGCATACCGGTCGCGATGAGCAGCCAGTGCATAGACGGCCGCGTCTGCATGCGGGTGTACACCAACGGCCGCCTGCTCCGCGACGCCGGCGTCATCGGGGACGGAGCCGACTGGACGCCGGAGGCGGCCTACGTGAAGATGTGCTGGGCGCTGGGCCAGAGCAAGAGGATCGAGGACGTCCGCCGCCTGATGATGGAGGATGCCGCCGGCGAGATAAGCGCCCGCTCGGCGCTGCTGGAGTGAGAGCATGAAGATAGGCATAGAGATACACCAGAGGCTGGATGGCAGGAAGCTCTTCTGCGAGTGCCCGTGCTCGCTGTCCGAGGAAGAGAAGCCCCTCTTCACGGTTCAGCGCAGGCTGCACCCGGTCTTCAGCGAGCTCGGGGAAGTGGACGAGGCCTCGCAGGCCGAGTTCGCGAAAGAGAGGCTTTTCGAGTACCAGGTATTCCCTTCAGACAACTGCCTAGTCGAGACGGACGAGGAGCCGCCGGGGCAGCTCAGCATGGAAGGGCTAAGGACCGCCCTGCAGGTGGCGCTGCACCTCAACGCCACGCCGGTGAGCGAGGTGCACGTGATGAGGAAGATGGTCATAGACGGGAGCAACACGTCCGGCTTCCAGCGCACCTCCATCGTCGCCGTGAACGGCCACCTCGACACGTCGCAGGGCGCCGTCAGCATCCCTCTGATAGCCATAGAGGAGGAGAGCGCGGGGATAGTCTCGGCCTCGGAAGGCAAGGCCGTCTACCGCCTCGACCGCCTCGGCATCCCGCTCATAGAGATATCAACGACGCCCGACATCAAGGACGGGAGCCACCTGACCGAGGTCGCGACCAAGATCGGCATGATCCTGCGCAACACCGGGAGGGTGGCGCGCGGCCTAGGCACCATAAGGCAGGACGTGAACATCTCGACCGAGGGCGGGGCGAGGGTGGAGATAAAGGGCGCGCAGGACCTCAAGATGCTGCCCGAGCTCGTCGAGAACGAGGTCAAGAGGCAGACCGAGCTCGTGAAGCTCCTTGCCGAGCTGCGCTCGAGGAAGGCCCTTCCGCTGAAGAAGCACCCCCTCGACGCCACCAATGTATTCCAATCGACGAAATCGCCCCTCATCGCCGGAGGGCTGAAGGCCGGCGGGGCGGTCCTCGCCCAGAAGATGGACGGCCACAAGGGGCTCCTCGGCCGCGAGCTCCAGAAGGGCAGGCGCTACGGGACCGAGCTCAGCGACTACGCCAAGAGGGCCGGCGTGAAGGGCATAATCCACAGCGACGAATCGATGGAGAAATACTCGATAGGCGAGGCCGAGCTGAAGAAGCTCCGCTCGGAGCTCGGGATGGCGGATGAGGATGCGTTCGTTCTGGTCGTCGCCCCGAAGGAGCAGGCGCTCAAGGCGATGGACCACGTCCTCTTCCGGGCGAACATGGACTTCGTGCCGCCCGAGACGCGGAAGGCGAACCCGGACGGCACCTCCTCCTTCATGCGTCCGCTGCCTGGAAGGGCCAGGCTTTACCCTGAGACCGACGTCCCCCCCATCCCGATCACCAAGGAGCTCCTGGGGACCGTGGAGAAGGGCGAATCGCTCGAGGAGAGGACCGCCCGCCTCGAGAAGATGCTGAATCGGGAGATGGCCCAGAGGGTCCTCCGTTCCCGCAACCTCCACCTCTTCGAGAAGCTGGTCTCGGCCGGCGCCGACCCTATGCTCGCGGCGACGACCCTCGAGGAGACCATCGTGTCCCTCCGGAGGGAAGGGATCGAGTTCGCCGACCTCGAGAAGGCCCTCACCGACCTATTCTCCGAGTATCGGAAAGGCAGCTTCGTGAAGGCGGCCATCCCGGACATCCTCCGCAACATGGCCAAGGGGGCCAGGGCCGAGGCGGTCATCAAGGTGTTCAGGCTGCAGAAGATATCCGGCAAGGAGCTGGAGAAGCTGGTCGAGGAGAACAATCATGACATGAAGGCCGTCATGCAGAAGTACCGCCTCCAGGTCGATCCCGCCGAGGTCTCCTCGATGCTCAAGAAAGGGAAACGCTGATTTTTCCACAGATATTCCCCTCCGTTTTGTGAATCCGGCGCCTTTTTAGCGGCGATGGCCAGCATCCGCCCAGCATTTCCCCTGAAACGCTGTTAAAATTATTATTTATGGAAAAATGTGGTAGCTTTTTAAACAGAAGCCGCCCGATTATATCATGGAACCCCCCCATGCTGACCGAAGGGCATACCTCCACTTCGGGAGCAGGTTCCCGTTCCCCATCAACCCGACTTTCTTCGGCCAGACCTTCGTCATCGGCAACCTGACCGCCGCCACGCGCCACATGGAAGGGAGGAGGAACTTCGTGCTGCTGAGGGACATCGGCGGGCCGCTCACCGAGCCCCTCGTGCAGGACAAGGCCCGGAAGCTGGCGTCGGAGAGGTTCAACGCGGACGTTCGGGTCGGCTACTCGAAGGAGCGGCTGGAGGAGATGCTCGCCCTCATCGGGAAGATGGCCGATGAAGGCTTCCACAGCGTCCTGGTGTTCCACTTCCCGGTCAGCCCCGACTGCGAGTACGCCTATGCGCTGCGGAGGGGCCTCGAGCAGGCCGGCCTCGACCGGCATTCGTCGATATTCTTCTATCTCCACACGAACGCGGACAGCCTCTACCACCGCCCCGAGGAGGAGATGTTCTCGCTCTATCACCGCGACATGGTCAAGGCCGCCGATGGGGTCATCGGGGTGAGCCAGGCGGTGAGGGACAATTTCGTCAAGCTGAAGGTGCCTGACGGCGAGCGGGAGATAGGCCTGGATCCGGAGAAGGCGTTCGTCGTCAGGAACGGCATCGACCCGCACATCTATGTGGTCAGGGACGAGAAGGAGGTCGCCGAGGCGCGCCGGGAGCTCGGGCTCGCCGACGGGCTGGAGAAGGTGGTCTCGTTCGTCGGCAGGATGGACCGCCTCAAGGGCAGCGACTACCTGATCAAGGTCCTCGAGCACTTCGAAGCCGCCGCATCCGAGGCGTCGAAGAAGGTCGGTTTCGTGATCGCGACATCGCATCTCCTGAACATCGCCCAGTCCTCCAAGCCCTTCAAGGGCCTCCTGCGCATGCAGAGGCTCATCTCCGAGGACCGGCTGAAGGTGGTCCTGGACATATCCAAGTTCACACGCGGGGATCCCCGCTTCAGGAGCGATGTCGAGGGCCTGCTGGGGGATTTCGCGAACACCCGCGGCTTGGGTGCCGCCCTCGAGGACCCGCTCTTCAGGAGGCTCTATGGCGGCATGACCAACATACCGGTCCAGACGATCTCCGATATATATCTGCACCCATCGAGGAGCGAAGCATTCGGCCTGGCTATCCTCGAGGCGGTGTTCGGCGGGGCGTACGTCATATCGACGAACGTGGGCGGCATACCCGAGATAGTGGTCGACAGCAGGATGGGCCGTCTTGTGGACCTGGATACCGATAAAAACGTTTTCGTGGCTAAACTACTCAGCGCGCTTTACGAGGCAGAGAAGCCCAAAGCGTACGACCGGAAGGGCCTGGAGGGCTATTTCGGCTCTTACAGCGACATAAGCATGTTCAGGAAATTCGAGAAAGCGGTGGAGGAGGGGAGAAGGGAATGACCAGGTTGAGGGCACCGGATTATCAGAGGGTCTCGAGCATCATGCTTCTACGGCTGGCGCCGGAAGGCGCCCAGCCCGAAGAGAGGTCCAGGCTGCTCAGGCGGGCGAAGGAATCGCCGGCCGATGAGGGCGTCGAGTGGGGGAGCTCCAAGGCCACCATCCGGGACGTTCTGAGCATAATCAACGACCGCCGGAAGCGGGACGACAGGCCGCTCATGGACGAGCGCGAGCTGGAAGGCGCGATCCGCGCATACCTCAATGGGAAGCGCAAGGACCCCCTCGTCGAGGAGTATTCCGACGCGCTGAGCAGCCTCAGGGAGGCGCGGCTCGGGATCAACAAGCATCCTTTGATAGAGGGGCTTCAGAAGACCGCCTGATATCCCTGGCATCGCTCCAGCGCATGGGAGGGGCTTTGAAAACCTTTCCCGCCAATCAATTGAAGTGGGCTGATGGTCAATCCCTGCTCGTTCTGCAAGGCGAACTGCTGCAAGAGCTACACGATAACGGTCACCGCGTTCGACGTCCTGCGGGCGGCGCGGCGCTCTGGCAGGCAGCCCGGCGAATTCGCGGTCCTCCACCAGGCCCGGCTGCTCAGCTACGACCCAGACAACACCCTCGACATGGCCGACGACGACTGGGTGTACCTCCTCGGCTTCCGCTCGCACCCGTGCGTCTTCCTCGGCAAGGATGACCTCTGCACGATACATGACGCCGCCCCGATGTCGTGCCGCCGCTACCCCTTCCAGCTCGACGGCAAGCTGAACAGCCGGTTCTGCCCCCTCTCCTCAAGCATCGTCTTCAGGCTGAAAGGGCCGGACATACCGGCTTCGCCGCTGGTCCGGGAGCTGGAGGAGTACCGGAAGATAGTCAAGGAGTGGAACCGGAAGCCGGGGAAGAAGGCCGAATGCATAGGCTTCCTGCTCTCCGGGGCCGAAGCCCTCTCGCGTGAATTGGGGATGGAGCTCTAGAGGCTGGCCGCGGCGGAGACGAGCAGGTAGGCGTTGAGCGCCAGTATCGCCCCGGCGAAGATCCAGGCCACGGCCGTGGTGGCTGTGCGGTTCGTGAGGTCGCCCATCCTCTTCCGGTCCGAGGTGAAGATTATCAGCGGGATCAGGGGCAGCGGGATCAGCAGGCTGAGGGCGACCTGGCTGTAGACGAGTATCTCGAGCGGCTCGATGCCGGCCGCTATCGCGAGCAGTATGGGGATGATGTTTATCACCCTCGTTATCACCCTCCTCCAGACCGGCTTTATGCGGAAGTCGGTGAGGCTCTCCATTATGCTCTGGCCGGCCAGCGTGCCTGTTATGGACGACGAGATGCCGGCCGACAGCAGGCCGAGGGCGAAGACCGTGGATGCTAGCGTGCCGAAGAGCGGGGTCAGCGTGCGGTAGGCCTCGTCTATCGTGGCCACGGCTATCCCGGCCCTGAAGAACGCCGAGGCGGCCATTATCAGTATGGCGGCGTTTATCAGCCCGGCCACGAGCAGGGAGAGGACGTTGTCGGCCAGGTGGTACCTCAGCGCCTGCTTCCTCCCTATCTCCTCCCCTTTCTCGGCCATCTTGTTCTTCATCAGCCAGGAATGCACGAAGAGGGCGTGCGGCATGACCGTTGCCCCCACGATCCCCACAGCGAACAGTATCATCTGCGGGTCCAGGGCCGGCAGCACGGAATGGATCGCCACCTGGCCGGCATCAGGCCTCGTGAGGAACAGCTCGTACACGTACCCAATCCCGATGACCGACACGAAGAGTATGAACGCGTATTCCAGCGTCCGGAAAGTCCTGCTCGCGAGGAAGAGCAGCAGGAGGACGTCGGCTATGGCGAGGAATGTGCCGATGATGAGCGGTATGCCGAAGAGGAGGTTGAGGGCGACGACTATCCCGAGGAATTCGGCCAGGTCGGTGGCGAGTATCGCCACCTCCGCCAGCAGCCAGTAGGCGAACACGGCCCTCCGGTCCCCCAGGCTCTCCCTGGCCAGGCCGGCCACGGTGTATCCGGCGATGCCGAGCTTGCCGGAGAGGTACTGGAAAAGCATGGCCATGAGGCTGGACAGCCAGACGACCCATAAAAGGGCGTAGTCGAAGCGGGCGCCCGCGCTTATGGAAGTGCCCCAGTTCCCCGGGTCCATGTAGGCCACGCTCACTATGAGGCCCGTCCCGAAGAAAGCCCAGAACCTGGGATCGGCCAGGGCTTTGGCCGCGTGGTAGAGCTCGGCCAGGAGGTCCTTCATCTAGATCTCCCTGCCGTGCGGGTCCTTCCGCGGCCTCCCGAGGAACTCGTAGAGCCTCAGGATCATCCTGTCGCTGGCCGCATGCTCCAGGGCGTCGGCCTCGGTGTGCACGGTCCGCAGGTCCATCCCCAGCTTCTTTGCGAGGAAAGTCTCCAGCACCCTGTGCCGGAAGTTCATCCTGCGCGCTATGAGCGTCCCCGGCCTGGCCAGGCTCACCCTGCCGTAAGGCTCCATCCTGACATATCCCCCGTCCGAGAGCTTCCTCAGGGTGGAAGCGACCGTGTTCTTCGAAAGCGAGAGGGCGAGGCAGAGGTCCTTGGACCGGACGCCGGCTCCCTTCTCCAGCTTGCCTATCGCGCGGCAATACTCCTCTATCGTCTTCTCGCGCATGAAAGTTCTACATATAGAACATTTATTAAACCGCCGGGCCCGCCCAGGAATGAATACATCAAAATCCACTAATAATCACATTTATAAACCCTTCGCGGCATTATATCTTCAATGAACCATGCACAAAAAGCTCCAGCCCCAGCCAGGGAGCCGGAGCCCCGCGAGGAATTCAGCCGGTTCCACCAGTCCGACCTGAGCCAGATGAGCGACCGGAGGATCCCGGGCTACGAGCTCCACGCCAAGCTGGGCCGCGGCGGCATGGGCTCGATATACCTCGCCACCGATCCGGACGGCGCGCAGGTCGCGCTGAAGCTCGTCCCCAGGTTCAGGGAAGACCATCCCCACCACCATCTGATGGAGTGGTTCACGCGCGAGTGCGCGGCTACCCTCGCCCTCTCGCATCCCAACGTCGTGTCGAGCTATTCGGCCGGCCGCAACAGCAATTACCTCTATCTCTCGCTCGAGATCCTCGACGGTGGGACGCTTTACGAAAACCTCAGGAGCTGGGGGCGGCTCACCTGGGAGCAGGCGAAGCCGGTCATGCTGGACATAACCGGCGGGCTGCAGGCGGTCCATGACGCCGGGATAATCCACAGGGACGTCAAGCCCGAGAACTTCATGCAGGTGGCGACGACCGGAGGCGTGCGCACCAAGGTGATAGATTTCGGCCTCTGCCACATAATCGACTATGGGGATATCTACGGCTACCTTTTCGATCTCGGAGAGCCGGTCGCCCCGCTGCTCTCGGTCGCCGGAGCGGACATCGGCACTCGCGAATACCGCGCGCCCGAATACGGCGACCCGGAGCTGAACCGGAAGAGGACCTTCGACGTGTATTCCACGGGCCTGATCCTCTATGAGCTCCTCTGCGGGAGGCTGCCTTTCGACCTGATGCCAGACCTCGACGTCGAGCACTCCATACGGTACTACGGCCATCTCCACCGCAACGTCTCGTTCCCAAGGCCGAACGAGATGGTCTACGGGCTCGGGGTCCCATCGGGCGTTGAGGAGATAGTCATGTGCGCCCTGGAGAAGGACCCGAGGAACCGCTTCCAGTCGATGGATGAGATGGCCAGAGCCATCCGGGCGGTAGCCTAATCGCTGCACTCCTGCAGTATCCTTATCGCCTCTTCGTCCTCGACCTGGATGAAGCTCTCGTAGAACTGGCCGATGGCGAAGAAATACTCGGGCGTCACGAGACAGACCATCTCGTCGGCCTCCTTCGCTATCAGCGCCACGGTGTCGGGCGGCCCGACCGGGACCGCGACGACTATCCTCTTGGGCTTCTGCTTCCTGATGACATGGATGGCCGCCAGCATGGTGCTGCCGGTGGCTATCCCGTCGTCGACGATCACGACCACCTTCCCCCGGAGGTCCGGCAGGGGCCTCCTCCCCCGGTACCTCAGATACTTCTCCTCCACGGAAGCGGCCAGCTTCTTCCTCTGCTCCTCGATGTAGCCTGCCGGGGCCTCGGTGAAGGGATTCACGAAGAACTCCCCTCCCGGGCCCACGGCGCCTATCGCGAACTCCTCGCTCATCGGGTGCGGTATCTTCTTCGTTACGATTATATCGAGGGGGGCCTTGAGCCGATCGTGGAGGACCTTGCCTATCTGCAGCGCTCCCCGCGGGATGGCCAGGATGACCACGTCGTCCCTCCCGGCATAGGCGCCGAGCGCCTTGGCCAGCTGCTCGCCTGCGTCATAGCGGTCCTTGAACATCGTCCGGAATCTCGCTCCCGAGTTTTATATCCCTTTTTTTGTGTCAGAAGATGGTTTTTAATCAACTACTATCCATCATCCCCGCATGCGCAAGGTGATCGAGATAGGCCACGGCGGCCTGCCGTTCGGGAACCCCCTCAACCAGGATTTCCGCTCGTTCGCCCGGAAGTTTCCGCCAGGCGTCGAGTACCACGGCGTGGATTACCCGACGATCCCGCAAGACCCGCTCAAGCGGCCGGGGCAGATCGTGAAGAACGAGGAGATCGCGGCCATCGAGGAGCAGAGCGGGCGTTTCCCGCATCCCAGGATACATTTCTACCATATGGACGCCCGCGCGCTGGCGTTTGGGGATTCGCTTTTCCACGAGGCCCATATACACAATTTCGTGACCGATCCGAGGGTCTCTGAAGACGACATACGCGCGGTCCTCTCAGAGGTGCGCAGGGTCCTCGTCGAAGGCGGCGTCTGCCTGATAAGCGGGGAGAAAGGCAGGCGCGTGGAGCCCAAGTGGCTCGCCACGGCCATCGCCATCCAGGACGCCGGCCTCTCCACGATCGTGGGCAAGAAGCTCCGGGCGATAACCATGTTCGCCTCGGACGTAATCCTGAACCATAGCTTCCTGGACGGCGCTTTCATAGCCGTCGAGAAGTCCGGGGAGCCATGGCCGGCCCCTCCGTGATGACGTTCATCCCTGCGGCTTGCCCCCATCCTGCGGCGCCTCTCCCGCCTTGGGCACGACCGCGAAGCTGGCCACCTTCTCGCCCTCTCCGAGCCTGATTATGGTCACTCCCTGCGTGTTCCTGCCGATGACCGAGATGTCCTTCACGTAGGTGCGGATGGCCTGGCCCTTGGAGCTCATGACTATCACCTCGTCGGTGTCCTCCACGGACCGGATCCCGACGACGTCCCCGTTGCGCCCCTCGGTCTTGATGTTGATCACGCCCGAGCCTCCGCGTCCCTGGACGCGGTACTCGTCCACCGAGGTCCTCTTGCCGAAGCCGTTCTCGGTTATCGTGAGTATGGCCGGCTTCCGGCAGGCCGCGATCCCGACGACCTCGTCCTCCCCTTCCTTGAAGCGGATGCCGATGACCCCCTGGCCGGTGCGGCCGATCTCGCGGGCCTCCTCCTCCTTGAAGCGTATGGCCTGCCCCTTCCTGGTCGCGATGAGCAGCTCCTGCTTGCCGCCGGTCTTGATGACCTCGACCAGCCGGTCGCCCTCGCGGAGGGTGATGGCGATTATGCCGACCTTGCGGACGTTGCCGAAGTTCTCCAGCGCCGTCCTCTTGATGATGCCGCTCTTGGTCACCATGGAGAGGTACTCGCCGGTGTCGAACTTCTCGACGCTTATCCAGGAAGTCACCTTCTCGTCGGCCAGGTCGAGCAGGCTGACCAGCGTCCTGCCGGTGGCGTACCTGCTCCCCTCGGGCACCTTGTAGGCCTTGAGCCAGAAGCAGCGGCCCTTGTCCGTGAACAGCAGGAGGTAGTTGTGGTTGCGCGTCACGATGACGTCCTGCACGAAGTCCTCCTCCTTGGTGTCGGTGCCTATGACGCCCTTGCCGCCGCGGTGCTGCGAGCGGTACTCGTCCAGGCTGACCCGCTTCACGTACCCGCGCGAGCTGATGACGACGACCACCTCGTCGTTCGGGATCAGGTCCTCGACCTCGACCCCGCCCTCATCGTCTACGATCTCCGTGCGCCGGGGGTCGTTATACTTCGCCCTGACCTCGGCCAGCTCCCCTTTTATTATGGCGAGTATCTTGTTGATGTCGGCGAGGATGGCGGTGAGCTTGGTTATCGTCTCCATCAGCTCGGAGTACTCCTTCTCTATCTTCTCGCGCTCGAGCGAGACCAGCCTGGATATCTTCATGTCCAGGACGGCGTTGGCCTGTATCTCGCTGAGCGAGTATCTCTGCATCAGCCCCTGCCGGGCGGACTCGATGTCCTTGGACGCGCGCAGGAACTCGACTATCGGGTCGATGTTCTGGATGGCTATGCGCAGGCCCTCGAGGATGTGCGCCCTGGCTTTCGCCTCCCGCAGCTCGAACTCGCACCTCTTGCGGACGATCTCCTTGCGGAACTCTATGAACTCGTCTATGGTCTGCTTGAGCGTCAGGTACTTCGGCTGCTTCCCCACGATGGCCAGGTTTATCATTCCGAAAGTCCCCTGGATCTGGGTGTGGGCGTAGAGCTGGTTGAGCACGATGTCCATGTCGTGGCCTTTCTTGATGTCTATCACTATCTCCATGCCATCCTTGTCCGAGCGGTCGTGGACGCCCCCTATCCCCTCGATCCTCTTGGCCTTCACGGCCTCGACTATCGAGTCTATCACGGCCGTCTTGGTGACCTGGAACGGGATCTCGCGTATGACCAGCGCGCTGCGCTTCTCGTCCTTCTCGACGCGCGCGCGGACCTTGATGATGCCCCTGCCGGTCTTGTAGGCCTGCACGATGCCTGCGCGGCCCACGATGATCGCGCCGGTCGGGAAGTCCGGGCCGCTGACGAGCCGCAGGAGCTCGTCCTCGCCGGCCCCGTCTATGGCCGCGACGGTCGCGTCCACTATCTCGCCGAGGTTGTGCGGCGGGATGTTCGTGGCCATGCCGACCGCTATCCCGGAAGAGCCGTTTATCAGGAGATTCGGCACGCGGGATGGCATGACGAGCGGCTCCTTGAGGGTTCCGTCGAAGTTGTCTGTGAACGCGACCGTCTCCTTCCCGATGTCCGAGAGCAGCTCGGCGCTCATCTTGGCCATGCGCACCTCGGTGTACCTCATGGCGGCAGGGTTGTCCCCGTCGATGGAGCCTATGTTCCCCTGGCCGTCGACCAGGGTGTAGCGCAGGGAGAACGGCTGGGCCATGCGTATGAGCGCGTCGTACACGGCCATGTCGCCGTGCGGGTGGTACTTGCCCAGGCAGTCGCCGACGACGCGCGCGCTCTTCTTGTAGGGCTTGCCGTAGACGTTGCCGAGCTCGTGCATCGTGTAGAGTATCCTGCGGTGGACCGGCTTCAGGCCATCCCGCACGTCGGGTATCGCACGGCCTATGATGACCGACATGGCATAGTCGAGGTAGCTCTCCTTCATGTCGGATTCGATCGTCCGCGTGGTTATCGTCTCTCCCATTGGAAACTTTCCTCCGCGCCTTTTAGGAAAAGGCGCCCCAAAACCGTTTGTTTGCAAACCCGAAGGGTTTGCCGACAAACAAAACAAACTTCAGCCGTACATACTCCGTCATATCCTGTTCATATGTCCAGGTTCTTCACCGTCGAGGCGTGCTGCTCGATGAAGGCGCGCCGCGGCTCGACCAGGTCTCCCATCAGGAGCGTGAACAGCTCGTCGGCCAGCAGGGCGTCCTCGACGCTCACCCTCTTCAGGGTCCTCGTCTCCGGGTTCATGGTCGTCTCCCAGAGCTGCTCGGGGTTCATCTCGCCCAATCCCTTGTAGCGCTGGACCGTGAGTCCCTTGCGGCCGTGATCCAGGATGTGACGGATCCAGGCGGCCACGTTCGGAACCTCGACGTCGGTCCCGTTGTCGCGGAGCTTGAGCGGCGCCGGCCCCAGGACCTCGAGGGCCGCCGCGCGATCCAGAAGGTCGCTGTATTCGGCCGAGGAAAGGAACGGGAAGTCGAAATAGGTGTCCTTCTTGATCCCCTTCTCCTTGCTCATCACGGTGATCTTGTATCCGCCGTGCTCCTTGTCCTCGTCGGTCTGGTAGATCACCGGATGGATCTCCGGATAGGCGGTCCG
>JAWOLP010000039.1:0-15504 GCA_033853355.1 Candidatus Micrarchaeia archaeon
CGGCGCATATGCCAACGTCTGCCCCCAGGGCAGCCGCCGAAACAACAGGCTGGCGCCGGCGCGAATTCCGGTTTCCGCAGGTCGCTCCCCCGCTATGGTGGCACGTGCTGCCGACCAGCCAAACGCGCTTTTCAAGCGAGACCAGCAAGCAGTCTGGAGCACGTGTCCGTGAGGATGTGCCGCCACGAACTCATCCCACGCCTGCTCCGCAGTCGACAATGTGCTTTCCACCATGCGGTTGATTATAACGTCTCTATTCCCCGCGCAGAAACCGAAGAAGCCCGTGGCTCTTCGCGCCCCTCGCGCTCTGTGTCGGCTCTTCATCACTTTTGGCGAAGGCAGGCAAAGAAAGGAGAACCGTCTGGTTCTCCTTCCCGTTTGCTGTGCTGCGACGACACCGGCTCACACGTCCAGGTTGCGCACCTTCTTGGCGTGGGTCTGGATGAAACGCTTGCGCGGGGGGACGGCATTGCCCATGAGCATGTCGAAGGTGCGGTCGGCTACCGCGGCGTCTTCGACGGTGACCTGGAGCAGAATGCGGTTCTGGGGGTTCATGGTAGTCTCCCAGAGCTGCTCGGGGTTCATCTCGCCAAGGCCCTTGTACCTCTGTATGTTAGCGTCGCCGCCCATCTCCTTGGTGGCCGCGGCCAGCTCCGGATCCGTATACACGTACTTGACGGTCTTGCCTTTCTGCACCCGGTACAGCGGGGGCTGGGCTATGTAGAGGTATCCCTTGTCGATGACGTCCCGGAAATACCTGTAGAACAGGGTGAGTATGAGGGTGCGGATGTGCGAGCCGTCCACGTCGGCATCGGTCATGATGATTATCTTGTGGTACCTCAGCTTGGCTTGGTCGAAGTCCTCCTTGAAGCCGGCCCCGAGCGAAAGGACGATGTTCCTGATCGCCTCGCTGTCTATTATCTTGTGGATCGGGGCCTTCTCGACGTTGAGGATCTTGCCCCGGAGGGGAAGGATGGCCTGGTAGCGCCGGTCGCGGGCCTGCTTGGAGCTTCCGCCTGCCGAGTCTCCCTCGACGAAGTATATCTCGCACTTGGCCGGGTCCTCCTCCGAGCAGTCGGCGAGCTTGCCCGGCAGGACGCTGCTCTCGAAGACGTTCTTCCTGCGGATGAGGTCCTTGGCCTTCTGGGCCGCCTCCCTGGCCTCCATCGAGTTGATTATCTTGAGGCACACGAGCTTGGCTATCGGCGGATGCTCCTCGAAGTATGTCTTGAACGCGTCGTAGAATATGCTGTCCACGGCACCGCGCACGTCGCTGTTGCCGAGCTTGGTCTTGGTCTGCCCCTCGAACTGTGGCTCGGGCACCTTCACGCTGATGATGGCGGTCATGCCCTCGACGACGTCCTCGCCGGTTATCTTCTGGTCCTCCTTGACCATCTTGGAGCCTTTGGTGTAATCGTTCACCACGCGGGTGAGGGCGGTCCTGAAGCCGACGACATGGGTCCCGCCCTCGATCGTCTTGATGTCGTTCACGAAGCTGTAGAGGCTGTCTGAATAGCCGTCGGTGTACTGGAGCGCCAGCTCTATCTCGATGCTGTCCGTCTTCTTGTTGAGGTAGAACGGCTCGTGCAGGGGATTCCTGGCCTCGTTTATGTGCTTCACGAACTCCACGATGCCCCCCTCATAGCGGAACTCCTCCTTCCTGCCGTCCCGCTCGTCGGAGAGGCTGATGTGCAGGCCCTTGTTGAGGAAGGCCAGCTCCATTATCCGCTCGCGGAGGTAGTCGTAGTCGAATTCGGTGGAAGGGAATATCTGGGCATCCGGCTTGAAGGAGACCGTCGTCCCCCTCTCCGATGTCTCGCCGCCCACCTTGAACGGCTCGCGGAGCTTGCCCCTGGAGTAGCCTATCGTGTGCACGCGGCCCGAATGGTGGACCTCTATGCTCATCCATTCCGAGAGGCCGTTCACGACCCCCATGCCCACGCCGTGCAGGCCGCCGGACACCTTGTAGGCCTTCTTGTCGAACTTGCCGCCGGCATGCAGCGAGCTGGCCACCATCTCGAGGCCGGACTTGCCCGAAGGGTGCATATCGACCGGGATGCCCCTTCCGTCGTCCTTCACCATGACCGAGCCGTCCTTGCGCAGCGTGACCTGGATGTTCTTGCAGTAGCCGGCCAGGGCTTCGTCGATGCTGTTGTCCACTATCTCGTAGACCAGGTGGTGGAGGCCCCTCTTTGAGGTGTCGCCTATGTACATGCCGGGCCTTTTCCTGACCCCTTCCAGGCCTTCCAGAACCTGGATCTCCTTCGCTGTATAACCCGTATCATCGCTCATAGGAATACCACTGGTCCCTTGACCCGTTTCCACGTCGTAGAGAATAGCATAAATCTATTGTCTGTGAGGCTTTAAATTCGTATGTGCCGGAAGCTGGTTCTGACATTATTTTAGACAAAAAATAACGCAAAAGGGGGCTAAGGGGAGGCCTCGAAGATCTTCATCTTGGCCTTCCACTGCTCCATCGCCGCGTTGAACTTGTCCTTGCCGACGAACAGTATGGAGTCCATGCCGCGGTTCTTCATTATGACGACGACGCGCTTGTCGCCTATTGCCACGAAGCTCGTCGGGGTCCCCTGGCCCATGTTCTTGGCCAGCGACTGCATGTACGAGTTCAGCTTCAGGGCCAGGGCGGTTAGGACCGTCCCGCTGCCCTCGGCGAACTCGGAGAGTATTATCTTATCCTGCTTCATGACTATGGCGCCGCGTATGAGCCCCTTGTCTATCATCTCCTGGACAAGCTGTTCGGGCGACACCTTCCTCTTCTTTAGCGAGTCGCGCTCGAGGGAGAGGCTCTCCGTGCCCTCTTCGCGCACGTACCTGCCCAGGGCCCATGAGCGCAGGGAGGCCGGTATCGTGACCAGGGAGGAGGTGTAGACCTCGTTCTGCTCGTCCAGCATCTTGGTTATGCCCTCCTTCCATTTCGGCCAGTTGTCGTCGGCGAGCTTCTTCCTCTCCTTCAGGCTGCCTATCGCGCTGTCGACCCTGCCCAGGTTCTCGTCGAGTATCGCCTTCGTGCGCGCGGTCATCTCCTTGGCGACCGCCTCCATCTTCTCGGAACGGACCGAGGTGAGGACGTCGTACTCCTTCGACACGTCGAAGTCCTCCTTCGTGTACTCCTCTATGAGGGCCTCGAGCTCCTTGAGCTTGTCCTTGAGGGACGCGCTCTTGGCCAGGAACAGGTCCTTCTCCTGCTTTATGACCATGCCGTAGGCACGCTCGAGTATCGTGAGCTTGACGAAGTTCTCGATGGCGAAGTAGAGCATGACCGCGCCGAGCAGGATCACCGCTATCCCCACCGCGCCCATGCCGTTCTGGAGCAGGAAATCGACGGATTCCATCAGCGGCGGGGGGCTCGGGGGCTGCGCGGCCATCGCCGAGGAGACATACAGCCCCGCGGCGAGCAGGATGACCGCGACCACTATGTCGGTCTTCCACCGCACGTCGGTCCGCCCGAAGGCCTTCCTGAACGCGGCCGTGAGCGTGAAGCCTGCGGCCCTCTCGCTGATGACCGCGAGGATGAGTATGACGATGTTGTATATCACGAACAATATGTCTATCGTGAGGCCGAGCGCCGCGCCCATGGCCAGGTAGTAGTTCTTGGTCATGCCGTAGATGATGTCGTTGATGGCCAGAGTCGGGCCGAGCGCCGCGATGTTGAGCTTCCTCACGGTCAGGTCCGGAGTGGTCAGCGAGGCGAGCACCTCATCCGGCGGCTGGGTGGAGTCGAACTCGTAGTACATGATGTATCCGGCCTTTGAGGGCTTGGGCGAGCTCCAGCTAACCGCGGTGCTGCCCCCGCTGGAGGAGGCGGATATCTGCTCGAGCGACGAGACCTTGTCCGGGGAGACGTCGCTGAGCGGCATCTTGTCGGTAAGGGTTATGCCGGCGGTCTCGACTCCGGCTGCCTGGTCGCCGGATGGCTTCACGGACAGGGTTACAATGTAATGATAGGTGGATGGCTCGCTGGAGTACTGCCCGACCTTCGCGAGCGCTTCGCTGATGTAGGCGACGCCGAAATCGTTGTGCGCGCAGAGCATGAGGTCCGGCTGCGTGTAGAGCGGGTTCGAGTTTATGAGCGCGACCGTCGCCACCATGTCCCTCGTCGCCTGGACGAAGGAATCCTTCTCCTCCTGGCTGGAGTTGCGGAGGTTCACGACGGTCTGGCGCGCATTGAGGATGAGCGAGCGGAGATGGTTGTTGGCAGCGACGTAGCTTATCATGTTCCCTGCCAGAGCCTCGTCGTACTTGCCGGCTATGTTCCTGCAGGTCTGGGATGCCGCCGAGCACAGCCGATTGCAGGTGGTGACGTCCGAGCACACGACGTTGCTCAGGCCTATGGCCTGGCTGCACGCCTCGTCGGCCTGCTGCCACGACTTGGAGAACTGGTCCAGGCTGCTGTCCGCATTGAGGAGGTCGACATCGGTGAGGTTGGGCTTGACCTTGGTGAGCGTCCCGTTGGATCCCATGCTCACCGTGACCTGCCTGGTGACCGTCATCCCGGCGTCGCCGACGGCGATAGGGGCGTAGTCCAACTGGTAATAATCAGGGACGGTGTCGTTGTCGAGGTCCACGGACTGGGTGTTCGTGGCCTGCTCCAGCTTCGTTCCCTGATATGGCTTCTGTTCGATGCATCCGGCAGCGAGCAGGAGCACGAGCAATAGGACTATCGCGCGCCGCATGAGACTCATTCCATCGCGTTCTTTTAAAATCTTGCTGGGGGACTCTATGCATGAAGTTTCTCCCGCGGGTTCTCGCGGCTATCAGGCCGGCGGGTGAGGAGCTCGAAAACGAAATCGAATTCTCAAAGCTCCTCGTGTCGCACGTGCAGGACAACGCCCCGGAGGGGGCGGAGGTAGTCCTCACCGGCTCGATGGCCAAGGGCACGTTCCTGCGGGACAAGAGGGACATAGACATCTTCGTGCTGTTCGACCGCTCGGTGAGGCGGGAGGAGCTCGAGCCGGCCATGAAGAGGATAATGGACATGGCATTCCCCACGCTCCCCTACCAGCTGAGCTATGCGGAGCACCCCTACGTGCGCTTCTCGTTCGAAGGCAGGCGCATCGACCTTGTCCCGGCCTACAAGATATCCGACGCCTCGGAGCGCCAGAGCGCGGTGGACCGCTCCGTCCTCCACACCTCGTTCATAAAGGAGGCCCTCCCCAAGGAGCGGATCGGCGACGTCCTCCTGCTCAAGCAGTTCCTCCGGGCCAACGGCCTCTACGGGGCCGAGATAAAGACCGAGGGGCTCTCGGGATACCTCTGCGAGCTCCTCATCGTCCATTACGGAGGCTTCCTGCAGTTCGTCAAGGCGGCCGCGAAATGGCGGGGGCAGGTCTTCATCGACATCAAGGGATATCACAAGAAGAAGGAACTCCCGCAGGCGGCCAAGAGGTTCGCCAGCCCCTTCATCGTCATAGACCCCACTGACAAGGGACGCAACGTCGCGGCCGCGGTCTCGCCGGCCAACTTCAAGGCCCTCTCAGGCCTCTGCAGGGAATTCCTCGCCGCACAGTCCGAGGACTATTTCTTCCGCAAGCCCCCGTCGTTCGAGGAGCAGGCCGCCATGGCCTGGGGCGACGGCGAGCTCTTCATACTCTCGATGCCAAGGCCCGACGTGGTCGATGACGTGCTGTGGGGCCAGCTGCGGAAGCTGTGCGGCCAGCTCGAGGCCGCGCTGAGGGATTTCGGGCCGGCGAAGGTGATCGCGGACGACAGCAGGCACCTCGTGCGCCTCGCGATCGTTGTCGAGAGGCGCGAGCTTCCGCCGACGATGACGATCAAGGGTCCCCCCCTGGCCATGAAGCGGCACGCGGAGGACTTCCGCAAGAGCCACCCCGGGGCGAGGTTCACGGCCAAAGGCGGAGCCATCTATGCGGCGGCGAAGCGGCCCATTACGAAGCTCGAGGACGCGGTCATGGCCTTCTTCCACGGCTACGCCCTGGTGAAGTCGCACCTCTCCTACCAAGAGGAGATGCTGATACTGGAATACATCAACCACCCCCGGAGAAGGAAGAGGAAGGCTCCGGAAAATTGACACGCTTATAACGCTTTTGCGGCAATGTATGGCCATGAGGAGGAATGCCATCATGGCTGCGGCCGGAGCGCTCGCCTTCGGCGCGTGCGTGTCGGCCTCGGCGGTCCGATCCTGCTCCTTCGAGCGGAACTCCACCGGATTCGACGCCCGCCTCCCCCTTCCGGAGGGCGCGCTCACCGTCTCCTGCACGGAATGGATCAGCTCGTCCACCGCGTGCATCGCCGAGGCATCAGCACTCGGCAAGGACGCCCGGCTGGATGCCATCGGAAGCGCACGGCACCGCAGAGCCGAGCTGTCGATCCCGCTCGCCTTCAGCGGAAAAAGGCTGTCCCTCGAAGGCCGGATGGGGAAGGGGGTCTCGGCCAGGCTTGAACCCGCGCGCTGACTGCATGAATGGCAGGGAAGCGGGCGGCAATCGCTGCTGCGCGTGAAAAAAAGCTCACGCTTAAAAATTCTTTCCATCAATATGCACATTCTAAAACACTTAGCACGGGGGTTGGCTTATGACTGACAGAGAGCTTGAAGCAAGGAGATCCGCGCCCGGCGGCTTGGGGAAGGAGCGGCCGAAGAGGGGAAACGGTTTCGCGAAAGCGGCTTTGCTGGCCGCGGGGCTGGCGTTGGGCGGATGCACCTACAACACTTACAATAACTATAATTACAGCGGGGCCGATGGCGGCGCTGCCGAATCCGGGCCGGCGACCGACGGCGGGAGCGATGGCTCATGCCACCTGGAGCAGGGGCCGGCGCTCTCGTGCGGCTCGACCGTGTCCGCGACTCTCGCAGTCGGGGGGGACGTCGTCTCGCTCGGCAGCGTGCATGTTCAGCTCGAGGGCACCGAAGACCACGCCGGCGTCCCGACCGCGATAATCGATATTCTGGACGATGGATGCGCGGTCCGCAGCAGGAACGCGATACAAGAAGGAGGGGCCAGGGAGATCGCGCTGGGGGATGCCGATTCCATCTCCGTCGAGGTCGGATCGGTCTCGTCCGATTCGGTCGACGTCGTCCTCGGGCGCGTCTGCGGGGATGGGGGAAGCGGCTACTGCGCCGATTCTCCAGTCATCGCAGGGTGGATGAACCAGGGCGAGTCCCTGCCGTTCAACGGCCTCCAGCTCCAGCTCGACGACATAGTCGTCGTCCCTTCGACGGAGCCTCCAGGCGCCGCGCTCACCCTGCTCGACAGCATGGGCATGGCGCTCGACCATTACCTGCTGAGGCCCGGCGAGTCGGTCACGAAGGAAGTCGGCGGGAATACCTACCAGTTCTCGGTGAGCCAGGTCATCGCCGGATACACTTTCGGCGCCAAGCGGGCGGAAGCGGCGGTCTACTCGTGCCCCCCCTCAGGGGACGGCGGTTGATCCTCCCGGCCTGGGCGGCCCCTTCGCGGGCTCCTGCCCTTCCTCAGCCCAGCATCACTCTTTCGCCGGGCAGTGGGGCCAGCGCATCGTAGCCGTGCTCCTCCTTCAGCTCGGCGGCGAACTCCTCGGGCTTGTCGCCGTGAACGAGCAGGACCTTCTCAGGGTTGGCCTTCTTTATGAATCTCAGGATCTCGCTGCGCCCGGCATGCGCCGAGAAGTCCAAGTATTCCACGGGCAAGTCTATCTCAAGCTCGGCGCCGTCCTTCATTATCATCCCCTTGTTCTGCAGCAGCCAGCCGTTAGTGCCCTCGACGCAGTAGCCGGTGAATATCACCTTCGAGTCGGAGTTGACGTTGAAGAGGTAGTTGAGCACGGGCCCGCCGTTCATCATTCCGGCGCTCGTTATTATGACCGAGGGCTCCCTCGTAGCCGCCCGCTTGTCAGGGATTCCCTCCACCATGGTCACGCTCCGGACCGCCTTGCGGAATGAGGCCGCGTCCTTCATGTACTGCGGATAGTTGAGATAGACCTTGGTTATGTCGCGGCCCATGCCGTCCACGAACACCGGGATCTCCTGGTCGTGCCGCCTTATGAGGGCTATCAGCTCCTGCGTCCTGCCGAGGGCGAAAGAGGGCAGCAGGACGTTGCCCCCGTTCTCGAGCGTCTCGTGGATGTGCTCCATGAGCTTCTTCTCGAGCTCTTGCCGCGGCGGGTGCTCGCGCTTCGCGTAGGTGCTCTCTATCATCAGCACGTCCACGCCGTCCACGTACTTCGCGCCCTCGTGCATCAGCGTGGGCTCGCACTTGAAGTCCCCCGTGTAGAAGAAGGACCTTCCCTTGTAGCCGACCTCCACCATGGCCGAGCCGCTTATGTGGCCGGCATCGAACAGCTCGATCTTCGTGTCGCCGGTCTGGATCGGATGGTTGTAGAGCAGGGGGTCCCAGGAGCGGAGCGCCTTCTTGAAGTGCTGGAGGCGGTAGGGCAGTTCGTCGCCCATTATCTTCATGTTGTCGGCCCAGAGGATCTCGCAGATGTCCTTGGTCGGCGGGGTGGAATACCAGGTCAGCCTGTTCTCGGTGTAGAGCGCCGGGATGCAGCCGCTGTGGTCGAGGTGCGCGTGCGAGAGCACCGCCAGGTCCGGCTTCAGGCTCGTCTCGAGCGGATATTTGGGCACGCCAGCCTTGTCGAATATCTTGATGCCGTAATCGAGCGCGATCCTCTTGTCGGTCTGGAGCAGGAAGGCGCTCCGGCCCACCTCCCTTGAGGCTCCCAGGCATTCGACGAAGAAATCCATGGGACGGAATACCATGGAACCTTTTTATATGTTTGATGAGATAAATGAAAATCATGCCAAATACCGAGCTCAAGTCCATGACGATCCCCATCGTCATCCTTGTCCTGATCTACGCGACATCGATCGTCTTCTTCCATCTTGTCGAAGGCTGGACCTTCCTCGACGCGGCCTACTACACCACGGTCACGATAGCCACGGTCGGATACGGGGATTTCGTCCCCCACACGGCCCTCGGCAAGATAGGCGCGATAGTGCTCATCTTCTCCGGAGTCTCGACCGGGCTTTACGTGATCACGCACATCGGCCTCATACGCGAGAAGACGATCGACCCGCAGGTCCAGCGCAGGCTGGAGATACTCCGCAACCTCACCTCGCTCCAGACAGGCACCGTCGAGCGCTCGCAGCTCAAGAAGATAAAGGAGAAGATCGAGAGCAGGCACGCGGACCAGGACCGTGGCGAGGAGAAGAACCGCGGGTTCGGTCGGCTATGAGCGTGTACGATGAGAAGTTCCAGCGCAACCGGCTCGCCCCCAGGCAGCAGGAGAAGGTGCGCAGGACGCGTTTCGCGATCGTCGGCCTCGGAGGCACCGGCGGCTTCATCCTGGAGAACCTGATAAGGATGGGGGCCGAGGACTTCCTGGTGTTCGACAGCGACCGCTTCGAGCTCTCCAACTTCAACCGCCAGACGCTGGCCACCGATGAGTTCCTGGACCTGCCCAAGGTACATGCCGCGGTCGCCCGCGCCAAATCCATCAACAGCGGCATAAAGATCGAGACCCGCGACCGCTTCGATTCAGGCTCCGGCATCTCCGGCGCGGCGATCCTCCTTGACGGCTCGGACAACATCAAGACCAAGCTCGACATCGCGCTGCGGGCGAGGGAGGCGCGGATACCTTTCGTCTTCTCCTCGGCGCAGGGCTCGCGCGGCATCGTCACGGTCTTCACGACATACCGCTTCGAGAAGGCGTTCCAGCTGCCCGGCGACCCCTCGAAGCTCGACGGCTACTCCGCCTGCTCGAGCATCCTCTGCCCCTCGGCCTCGCTATCCGGCGCCCTCGCCGCCTCGCAGGCGGTGAACCTCCTGCTCAAGAAGCCCTACGTCCGCGCGCCCGAGGCGCTCTTCTTCGACCTCTTCAGGAAGGAGCCGTTCTGGAGGGAGAGGCTGGGATGACGGACTATTTCGTGGTCGAGCCCTGCACGACGGCAAAGGGGATAGAGATCAAGCTGAAGGACCGGCGCATCGACCTGAAGAAGGCGGAGGCCGCCCTTGCCCGCAGCGGGGAGGTCGTCGCCAGCAGCCCCGTGGTCCTGCTCGCCAAGTTCAAGGGCGTCCAGATGAGCATCTACGGGAGCGGGAGGATAATGGTCAAGGGCGTGAAGCGCACGGAGACGAGGAAGGTCGAGGCGCTGGCCCGCGAGCTGCTCGCCGCGTTCGAGGCGCAGGGGGCGATAGCATGAAGCTCGACCTGCACGTCCATACGAACAGCTCGATAGACTCCATGATCAAGCCCAAGGACCTCTTCGCCAAGTCCAGGAAGACCGGCGTCATCCCGGCCATCACGGAGCACAACAACATCGCCTCGCACCGCGAGCTCCGCTCGCTCGGCGCCCTCTTCATCAGGGGCGAGGAGATACGGACCGACCGCGGGGACCTGATCGGGCTCTACCTGGAGGAAATGATCCCGAAGGGGACGCCGTTCATGGAGGCGGTCGACAAGATACACGCCCAGGGCGGGCTCGCCTACCTCCCGCACATGTACGACCGCTCGCGGAAAGGGGTCGTCCCCGCAAGGGATGAGGCCCGCAAGCTCGACATAATCGAGGTGTTCAACGCCCGGTGCCCGCTCGCCTCCTTCAACGGGCGCGCGGCGGATTTCGCCGCTCAGCACGGGAAGGTCGGGGCGGTCGGGAGCGACAGCCATTTCCTCATGGAGTTCGGCCACAACTGGAACGAGGTCCCGGACTTCGCGCTCGACGACCCGAAGGCGATGCTCAAGGCCCTCTCGCAGGCGCGCTTCGTGACAAGGAAGGCCCCGCTCCTGGTCCGCGGGACGACGAGCCTGGTCGCCCTCGGCAGGAAGGCGCGGAAGCGCTTCTCGCTTTAAACCCACCGGTCCTCTTACATACGTGGATGGACCGGACATCCTGCTTCATCTCATAGCAGGGACCAGGGGCGGACCGACCCGCCTCCAGATACTCTCGGCCTTGGACAGCGGCCCGCTCAACGCGAACCAGCTCACCACCATCCTGAGGCTCGACTACAAGACCGTGCGCCACCACCTCGAGGTGCTGCTCGAGAACGGCCTGGTGCGGGTCTCCAAGGAGAAGAAGTACGGGGAGCTCTATCACATCACCGAATACGCCAGCCGGAGGGTGAAGTCGTTCGAGAGGATAATGGAACGGCTCTGAGAGCCGGCCGGGAGTGCGTGAAAAAAATTTGGGATAAAGCTAATAAATGTGTCAATGGGGCTATATAACATGGAGATGCTGGATCTCGCCTCAGCAGTGACTGTCCTGAACATAATCCTCCTCGTCTCGCTCGCCTACGTCTACGTCTCCAACTACCTTCGGCTGCGCTCGAAATTCGCCCTCGGCCTCGCTTTCTTCTCCTCCATGTTCCTCCTCCAGAACCTATTCGCCCTCTACTGCCAGCTCGTGAAAGTCGAGTATTATTCGCCGGAGATCACCGGGATCGTCCTGGTCCTCAGCACCCTCGAGGCCGTGGGCCTCGCGGTCCTGGCCTACATCAGCTGGAGATGAGCGCCCGGAGGCGGATTAGGGGATAGGTTTTTATTGTCCGGACTGTTCGCTCTGTCTTATGGCGCAGGCGACGGTCATCGTGGCGTTCATCGCCGGGATAGTCTCTTTCCTCAGCCCTTGCGTCCTCCCCCTGGTCCCCGCCTACCTCACCTTCCTCTCAGGCACCACGGTCCGCGAGAGCTACTCGCCAGCCCTGCGCACGAGGATCTTCCTGAGCAGCGCCTCTTTCGTCCTCGGCTTCGCCTCCGTCTTCTCGGCCGTCGGCGTCCTCCTCCAGAGCCTTCTCTCGGGCGCCGCCTATGACGTGCAGGCATGGCTCGGCTACATAGGAGGCGCGGTGATAATATTCTTCGGCCTGACGATGGTCGGCGTGATAAACATCGGCGCCCTCTCGACCGAGCACAGGGCACGCCTCAGCGGCCTCGGGACGTCGTACCCGGCGTCATTCCTCTTCGGGGCGGCCTTCGCCGTAGGCTGGACGCCATGCGTCGGCGCGGTGCTCGGCGGCATCCTGGTGCTGGCCGCGACCGAGCCGGCGGCCGCGTTCCCGCTCATGCTCAGCTACTCGCTCGGCCTCGGCGTCCCCTTCCTGCTCGCCGGGCTTTTCATCTCGCGCTCGAAGGGGCTGATAAGGGCCCTCGGCCCCTACCTCGGCCCCCTGAACACAGCATTCGGGATACTGCTCATAATCCTGGGGATCCTCGTCTTCACCGGCACGCTCGCTCTGGTGGCGAACCTCTTCCCCCTGAACAACCTCCTCTTAGGTGGATGACATGGAATTCAAGCGCGACAGCCCCCTGGCCCTTATCGTCTCGGTTGCGGTAATCACGGTGATAATCCTCTTCGTGTTCTCCACGAAGGCGCAGATGAAGGCGGCCTACGCCCCGCCGCAGCCCATCGCGGGCAACTTCACCTCCAACGCGAGCGTCATCGCGCAGAAGGAGGCGCTCTTCCAGCGCGCCCCGGAGCTCGCCGGCATATCCGGCTACATAAACGCCCCGCAGGGATTCAAGCTCGCCGACGTGCGCGGGAAGGTCATCCTGGTGGATTTCTGGACGTACTCCTGCATCAACTGCATCCGCACGCTCCCTTACCTCGAGGCCTGGGACAAGAAATACCGCGACGAGGGCCTAATGATCGTCGGCGTGCATTCGCCTGAGTTCGACTTCGAGAAGGACTACTCGAACGTGCAGAAGGCGGTCCAGAAGTTCGGCATCCAGTATCCGGTGGTGCTCGACAACGACCACGCGACATGGGCGGCCTACGGCAACCTCTACTGGCCGCACGACTACCTGATCGACGCGGACGGGTTCATCCGCGACGACCATATCGGCGAGGGAGGCTACAACGACACCGAGGCCGAGATCCAGAAGCTGCTGGCCGAGCGGAACGCCTCCCTGGGCATGGGTTCGCTGGTCTCAGGAAACGTCACGGCCCCCTCGCCGGACTTCGGCAGCATAGGCACGCCTGAGATATACCTCGGCTACCAGATGGCTCGCGGGCCGATAGGCAACCCGGAGGGGTTCCAGGGCGGCCAGATCGTGAATTACTCGGTCCCCCAGACCCTCCAGCCCAACCTCGTCTATTTCGAGGGCAGCTGGCTGAACAACCCGGACGACATGGAGCTCGCATCCGACAGCGGCAGGATAGTGCTGGTCTACCAGGCGAGCAACGTCAACATAGTGGCTGGCGGCAACTCGACCCTCACCATCTCCCTCGACGGCCAGGCGCCGCCGCAAGGGAGCCTGGGCTCCGATGCCTCGCTGGTCAACGGCACGGCCCGGGTCCAGGTGGGCGACCAGAGGCTCTACAGCCTCATAGACAACGCGGGCTATGCGCAGAGGACCGTCTCGATAGACGTGAAGGGGAAAGGTTTTAGGATTTACACATTCACATTCGGGTAATGGAACCGAGCGAAAACATCTACCGCATCAAGGACAACCTCCTCCTAATCAGCGCGGAGCGCTTCGACGCGCTGGTGCAGGACAAGGGCTACCTGGACTCCTTCATCTATTACATCGCCTGCATAGTCCTCTCGGTGCCCTTCACCCTCCTCGCCGCCTACCTCACGAACTCGCTCATCGGGACGATCCTGGTCATCCCGGTCTCGATAGCGATCTCGGTCGTCCTCGCCTACATCATATTCGCCATCCAGCACGCGCTCCTGCGGCTCCTGGGCGGCCAGGCCACGCTCCTCCAGACGATCCAGGTCCTTATCTACGGCTCCACCCCCGCGATAATCTTCGGCACGATACCGATAATCAACGTCCTGGCCAGCCTGGCCGGCCTGGCGAACGTGGTCATCGGGGCCGCCCGCGTCCACAGGATCTCCCTCCTGCGCGCGATCGTGGCGATAGTGGTCATACCGACCATCCTCCTCATAGCCGTGCTCGTCGCGGCGCTCGTGCTCTCCGGCTACGCAACCTATTAAATACTGAGGCGGGATTCCACTCCGAATGGCTGACACGTTCGTCGGAGTGGACATCGCGGTCGTGGTGGTGACCGCCTCCATAGTCCTCGCGGGCATCCTGATAGGCATAGGCCGGGCCACGGGCTACAAGCGCGTCGAGGTGTTCGGGATCGAGGAGCTGATCCAGTCCATCATCAACGCGGCCATCATCGGCTCCTTCGCCGCGATCATCGAGCTGGTCGGCGCGGTCAGCTCGTCGGTCGTGACCCAGACCTGCACGGCCGGGACCGTGGTCGACCAGCTGGTCTGCATCCTGGGGTCCCTGGGCTCCTCGATGTTCCTCATGTCGCAGCAGCTGCTCTCCATGCTCAACCTGGTGGGCTACTACCAGAGCCTCTCGCTCGATTTCGGCGCCTTCTCGATCTCGCCCTTCGTCAACCTCGCCTCCGTCTCAAACACCCTCTCCCTCCAGCTGCTCGCCCTAAACGCTGTGATCGTGCTGATGCAGCTTAACGGCGAGATCGCCTCCTTCATCGGCCAGAACGCCCTCGGCCTCCTCTTCCCGGTAGGCCTGGTCCTGCGCACGTTCTTCGCGACCAGGAAGGTCGGCGGGTTCCTCATAGCCCTCGCCCTCGGCCTGTTCGTGTTCTACCCGACGTTCATCCTCATCTTCCCGCCCCCGCAGGCCGAGCTCGACAACGCGACGGCGCAGATGCAGAACTTCACGAACAACAGCTATTACGCGACCACCCCGGTGGTCGACCTCAACAGCAACTACGCGATAGCCGGCAAGCTCGACGTCCTCAGCGGCCGCTGCGACCCCAGCGCCTACAACTTCACCCAGATAATCGCGGCCATGAACCAGACGAACCAGAGCGGGAACCAGTCGAACGGGACCGGCAACCAGACCAACTCCACGATGAACGGCTCGTACTGCTACAACTTCATGCTGTCGCAGGCCATGGCCAACATCACCCTCCCGAACACGACCGTCGATTTCAGCGGCGACATAACCCGCATCGTCCAGACCAACAACACCGCCATCTCCAAGTCCCTCCTATACTCGGTCGTGGCCCCGCTGTTCTCGCTCCTGATAACGGTCGTGTTCGTGCGCGAGCTGGCCAACATACTCGGCAGCGAGATAGGCCTCAAGACGTTCGCGAGCATATAGCGCGAGCCATGGTGATCATATGGAAGAACCGCTCAAGCTGGATCCATCCAGGACGGCGCTTGTCGTGATAGACCTGCAGAAAGGCATCCTGGGCCGCGAGCTCGCCCCGTATCCGCCCGCGCAGGTGGTGGAGAACGCCTCCAGGCTCGCGCGCGCGATGCGGGATGCCGGAGGGTTCGTCGTCCTGGTCAACGTGGCCTTCAAGGACGGCAGGGATGCGCTCTCGCCGCCCTGCGACCTGCCCATGCAGAGGGCCTCCCCTCCGAAGCCGGACTGGGCCGAGCTGGCGCCCCAGCTAGGGGCGCAGGAGAACGATTTGCGCATAACCAAGCGCCAGTGGGGCGCGTTCCACGGCACGGAGCTGGACCTCCAGCTGCGGCGCAGGGGGATCCGGACGATCATCCTCTGCGGCATATCCACGAACATCGGCGTGGAGACGACCGCGCGGGAGGCTTACCAGCA
>JAWOLP010000040.1:0-17271 GCA_033853355.1 Candidatus Micrarchaeia archaeon
TCAGCCAGGCCATCAAGGAGCTCCACAAGACCGGCATCCGGATCAAGAGGAACGCCTTCGAGAGGCGCCTGGACCGCGGAAGGATCCCCCACGTCAAGATCGGCGGCAGGAGATTCATCCACGAGGACGTCATGCGCGAGCTCACCGAGAAGGAATCGGCGCTCCGCAAGTAACCCGTCCTTCCATCTTTTCCTTTTATCTCTTTTATCATATTCTTCTCCCTTTTCCTCGCATCCACCGGCCACTTCCTGCTAGCAACCTTTTTAAGGTCGTAATTAGTATATTTAGATGGATTTTATGCGAGCCTGCCACTACGATTCATGGAAGCCGCTCGAGGTGCGCGGCCGCGAGGTTTGGGCCAGGCACAAGGATGGGGCCGCCTCGGAGAGGCCCATAGTGCTCACCTGCGGCGCGATAACGAGCGGACCGCAGCTGGACCCCCTAATGGAGCGCCTGGAGGCCTATCCGGGCAGGGTGCTCGCGATAGAGCCCCCCGGCCAGGGGAGGTCGGCCCGCATCGGCGCCCGGAGGACGATCCGCGATTACGCGATGGAGATAGCGGATATCGCCATCCCGGTGCTGGGGAAGGAGGGCCTCAGGAACGCCGTCCTGGCCGGGCACTGCATAGGCGCCGATGCCATGCACGCCCTTGCGAAGGAGGAGGAGGTCGCGGGCACGGTCCTGCTCAACCCCATCCCCGACAGCACGTATGCGGGCTTCCTGAAGGCCTTCCTGAGGTTCCAGCGCAAGAGCGCGCAGAGTTTGACCCGGAAAGCGCTCGGCATCGCGGGAACGGACAACGAATCCCATCTCAAGGACGGGCTCGGGCCTGCCCCGTACAGCAGCGGCGTGATCGGCATCGTCCGAAGCTCTTTCGACGCCTTGAAGGTATGGAGGAGCCGGAGCTTCGGCACCCAGGCTGGAGGGAGCCCCGCCCTGCTGGTCACGGGCGGATACGACGTGCAGGTGAGGAGGGAGGAGCTGGACCGGGCCAGCGGGCTGATCGCGAATTGCGGCGTCATAATCATCGAGGACTGCGGCCACATGACCACGCTGGTCCGCCCGGACGCGGTGGCCGGGCTGATAATGGGCATGGCCGGAAGGAGGGAGGGGAGGGGATGACGAGATTCAGGAGGCCATATGCCCTGCGGGATCGGATACGCCCTTTCATGGCCGGGTTGCTCGAAGGCACGCCGCTCGTGGAGGTCGCCATCGAAGGATTGAGGAGAGGGCCGCCGGACGATTTGCGCAGGGATTACGAGTCGCGCATCCTGCGGGGCGGCAGCACCGAGCAGATACATGCCGCCCTGCTCATCGGCCTGTGCGAGGACAGCCAGGAGCGGATGGCCGTGGCATTCGAGCACAGGTTCGGCCTCTCCAGGGACGGATACATGAGGAAGGTCGAGGCTTCTGAATCCGCCATGAACGGCCATGCCTTGCTGAAAGCCGGGGAGAGGTACGTGAAGGACACGATCGGGCAGGTGAAGAGGCTTCTTGAGAGCGGCAAGGTGACATCTGACAAGGCGCAGATGGAGCTCGCCTCGATTATCTATGCGCACGGGACGGCCGAGGATGCGCAGGAGGCACTCTCGGGGGGCAGGCCCATCTCGCAGTTCGCGAGGCACATCCTCAGCTTCAAGTGCGGCTCGCACAAGGGATATGAGGCATGAGGGAGCGCATGATGGAAACCGAGCGCTCGCGCCCGCTCTTCGTCTATGACGAGCAGTGAGCTTATTATTCCTTGCCGCCGATAGTCCACCATATGGCGGGGATCAGGAGACGAGCTTATTTCATAGATGCCGGGTACACCGTCAAGGAGGGCAAGACCTACGTCTCCCTCATCGTCAAGGGCAAGAAGACCGCGAAGCTGTTCTACCAATACGATCCGTATTTCATCGTGGACATGCCGCCCGAGAGGAAGGACGAGCTGCTCGCGGTGAAAGGCATCAAGAAGAGCGGCGAGGCCGTCTCTCCGCTCCGGGCCGAGGTCACGGAAAGGAAGGCCGGCGGCCGCACCAAGAGGATGGTGAAGCTCTACTGCAAGGAGCCTTCGCACGTCCCGGCCATCCGGGAGGCCGTACCGTACCCCACCTACGAAGCCAACATCCCCTTCGCGCGCAGGTTCATATTCGACATGCAGCTCTCGCCGCAGTACATAATCAGCTACGAGCGCGAGGGCAGGCTCATCAAGCGCATCCTCTCCATCAAGCAGGGGGCGCCCCAGCTGTCCGTGATGAGCTTCGACATAGAGACCTACAACCCCGCCGGCGTCCCGCGCGAGGACCGCGACCCGGTCATCATGGTCAGCTACCAGGGGAAGAAGAAGGGCGTGCTGACCTTCAAGAAGTCTTCGCATGGTTTCGTCGAGACGCTCGCGGACGAGAAAGCCATGCTCGAGCGGTTCAGCAAGGTGGTCGCCGAGGAGGACCCGGACGTGCTGGTGGGATACAACTCCGCGCAGTTCGACCTGCCCTACCTCAAGGCCCGCAACGAGAAGCTCAAGGCCCAGATGAGGCTGGGGCGGTTCGGGAGCGCCATCGTCCCCATGAAGAAGGGCCTGATAAACGGGATGAGGATCACCGGCCGCGTGCACTTCGACCTGTACCCGGCGGTGAAGTTCTTCGGGTTCATCGGCCTGATAAAGACGCAGAAGTTCACGCTCGACGCGGTGGCGCAGGACGTGCTGGGCAGCAAGAAGGTGAAGATCGAGAAGGAGGAGATATGGAAGGTGTGGGACACGGGGGACATAGACCACCTCTGCGAATACTCGCTCGTGGACTCCGAGCTCACCGCCAAGCTGGCCGACCGGTTCCTCCCGATAGAGATGGAGCTCTCGAGCGTGGCGAAGATGCCGCTCTTCGAGACGACGCTCTCCACGAGCGGCCAGCTCGTCGAGAACCTGCTGATGTACCATGCGAGCGAGCGCAACGAGCTGATACCGTCCAAGCCCGTCGGCGAGGCCGTCAGCGAGAGGGAGGCCGCCCCGATCCAGGGGGCGTTCGTGAAGCTCCCCGCCCCGGGCATCTACGAGAACGTGGCTGTGCTCGACTTCCGCGGCCTGTATCCCTCCATCATAGTCTCATACAACATAGATCCCGGCACGCTCGTGGACGAGAATGACCCGGAATCGAAGAAGGAGGCCGGGGAGGAGAAAGGGTGCTTCGTCTCGCCGACCGGAGCGCGCTTCGTGAAGGGCAGGACCGGCCTGATACCGTCCGTGCTGGACTACCTCGTGGACATGAGGATGGTCATAAAGAAAGAGGTCAAGACGCTGGACAAGGACAGCGACGCGTACGTGCGCATGAGCGCGCGCTCTCACGCCCTGAAGATACTCGCCAACAGCTTCTACGGGTACATGGGATACGCCCGCTCGAGGTGGTATTCCCGCCCATGCGCCGAGAGCGTCACCGCCTGGGGCCGCAAGCACATCATGGAGACGATCGAGACCGCGGAGAAGGGCGGCTTCCAGGTCCTCTACGCAGACACGGATTCGGTGTTCCTCATCTACAAGGACAAGAAGGAAGTCATAGACTTCATGAACAAGGTGAATGCGGCCCTCCCGCCGAAGATGGAGCTGGAGCTGGAAGGATTCTACCCCCGCGGCGTGTTCGTGAGCAAGAAGGGCGGGGAGGAGAGGGGCGCCAAGAAGAAGTACGCGCTCCTCGGCGAGGATGGCAGGATAAAGATCCGTGGCTTCGAGCTGGTCCGCCGCGACTGGTCGGCCATAGCCAAGGAGACGCAGCTCCAGGTGCTGGAGGCCATACTCAAGGAAGGCAGCAAGGAGAAGGCCGTGAAGATAATACGCGACGTCGTGGAGCGGCTCCAGCAGGGAAAGGTCCCTCTCGACAAGCTCGCCATCAGCACCCAGCTGAACAAGGACCCGGGCAACTACGACATCGTGAGCCCGGAGCTCTCGGCGGCCAAGAAGATGAAGGAGGCCGGCCTCGAGGCCGAGCGCGGCACCGTGATCTCGTACGTCGTGGGGAAACGGGGAAACAGCATCTCGGACAAGGCGGTGCCGCTCGAGCTGGCCAAGGACTACGACTCCGACTACTACATAAACAACCAGGTCCTTCCGGCGGTCATGAAGATAATGAAGGAGCTGGGATACGACGAGTACAGCATGAAGTTCGGGGGGAAGCAGAAGAGCCTGGAGAGCTTCTTCTGAAGGCCGCTGAGGCGGCCTTGGGGGCTCAGGGGCGACGCGGCGGTCTGGCTCGGGGAGAGCAAAGAAGGCGGGCTGAGCGGCGACACGGGCGGGGAGCAGGAGGCGCCTGGTCCGGCGCGATCGGCGCCCCGAGCGCCACGATATGGGGAGCTTGGTGAGAGCGGGGGGATGATGATGGCAGGGCGGGAGAGGATAGGATGGCTGGACACCGGCAGGGTGCTGGCCATATTCCTCATCGTCGCCTTCCACGTGGCCTACGAGTTCACGCTCGACAATTCGCTGCGCATGTGGGGGTTCTTCGGCGCCTCGCTCTTCTTCATCATGAGCGGGTACAGCCTGGCCAGGCTGTATCCGAAGCTCGACTGGTTCGACCTCGGATGGATGAGGAAGAGGTATGCCAGGATCGCGGCGGTGTATTACCCTGCCATCCTCTTCGTGTATATACTGTTCACGACGCAGGTCACCTACAGCGGATGGTTCGCGGTCGCCGCCCACTTCGTCTTCCTGGACTGGCTATGGCCGAGCACGGAATACTCGATAATAAGCCCGGCCTGGTTCATCATCCCTCTCGTCGGATTCTACATCCTCTTCCCTCTCCTCAACCGGATCGTTCGCGACCATCCGTGGACCGTGATACCCGCGTTCGCCGCGATGGCCGCCTTCAGGTACCTCAAGGGCGGGCTGGTCGATTTCTCGCCGTTGTTCTTCCTGGGGGAGTTCTGCTTCGGCATAGCGATGGCGCACGGGAAACGCAAGTGGGCCCTCGGAGGGACGCTCCTCTCGCTCGTTCCGGCCTGGTTCATGATAGTGCCGTATGCCGTCTTCCTCGCTCTGCCTTTCACGGAGAACGCCCTGCTCTCGAGGGTGATGAGGCCGCTGGCCGCCCACACGTTCGAGATATTCCTCTTCCACGAGTCCTTCATGAAGGCCGCGCTCGGCAAATGGAGCGCGCTCGGCCTGGGCGCCGCCCCTTCGGCGTTCCTGGTGCTGGCCGCGGCCGCAGTAACGATGGGGTTCTCGAGACTGATCGACACTCTCATGTCCGGAAAGGCGCGCAGGGAAGGGTAGGGGCGGACGCAGGATGGCCGTTCGTGTGAGCCGGTCCGGGGGGAGAGGTTGGCGGGGGATGGGGCGCACGGGCGTCCTGAATCATTAAAAATCATCGCGCAGATACATAAGCCATGAGCACCACGAGCCAGGGAATGAAAAGGAAGGAGGACATCGCAGAGCTCATAAACGCCATACTCGACCAGGCGCTGAGGACGAGGCAGGGATTCACGCCGGACGTCGTCCGCGAGTTCGAGCGCGAAGGGACCCAGAACCGGCAGGAGCGCGCGAGGCAGCAAATGCGCGAATCCACGCCCGTGCGGCAGCTCGGGCCGGTCGTCGCGAGGCGGAACGAGGAGGCCCGCAGCCGGGCCGAGATAAGCCCGGAGATGAAGAGGCGCGGCATCGAGGAAGGCGTACGGCTCGGCGAGATGATGGAGCTGGCCGTCGCGGGGAGAAGGCCCAGGACTGAATGGGCGACGAGCTGATAACATGGTTTTCTTGGACGTGCTGGACCAGGCGAGCGAGAACAGGATACTCTCGATATGGAAGACGATGTCCGAATCCGACAAGGCCCACTTCATCAACCAGGTCGCCCTGGCGCTCAGCGTGTGGGGAAGCGACGAGAAGGGCAAGAGGATAGTCGTGGACATACTGGGCCTCATGACCAACAACGGCACGAGCACGCTCGCCGACTTCGGCCTTTACGTCGAGAGGGTGGTCGGGAGCAAGGACGCGAACGGCCTCGACGACAAGATAAAGAGGGCCGCGGTCATCATAGAGGGCTACCGGATAAAGAACTCGCTCTCTTCCGAGCCGCACCACGAATTGGAGCTCTGATCTGAAAACCCCTTCGGGGTTTTTGGGGCTCAGGCAAGGGAAGGCGCTTATTATGCTACTGTGCAGGATATGCAACTCGGCCAACGGGAACGCTTTCACCGAGGGGGACTGCTACATCTGCGAGGGCAAGGCGCTGGCCGCCGACGCGATGGCTGCGGAGGCCGCGCGGCTGCTGAAGGCCGAGGACGCGAGAAGCTTCTCGATATCCAGCGTGATCCCCAAGGACTGGCTCGCGCGCGAGGAGAAGGCGTGGGACACGCGGCTCAGCGGCGCCGAGAGCCTCAAGAGCTCCCTCAACCACCGCCTGATAAGCGCCCTGCGCGAGGCGAGCGGCCTCCCGTACGAGACCGACGGGGACTGCAGGTGCGTTTTCGATTTCAGCTCAGGCACTGCCTCGATAGTCCGGAACGGGATGTTCGTGTTCGGGAGATACAGGAAGCTTGCCGCCGGCCTCTCCCAGAGCAGGTGGGTGTGCAGCAGGTGCGGCGGGAAAGGCTGCGCCGAGTGCGAAGGGAAAGGGAAGTTCTACGAATCGGTGGAAGAGAGGATCGGCGAGCCGTTCAAGGAAGAGAGCGGCTGCGAGGATTATGTCATGCATGCCTCGGGCAGGGAGGACGTCGACGCCACCAACATCGCCGGCCGCGCTTTCGTGCTGGAGCTCAAGGGCCCCAGGAAGAGGAGGCTGGACCTGCCCTCGCTCGCGCGGAAGATAGCCGCCGGAGGCGAAGTCGAGGCCCTCGACCTGAGGGTGGTGCCGAGGGGCTTCGTCGAGCTGGTCACGGAATCGCATTTCGACAAGACTTACGAGGCCGACACCGAGTTCGGCAGGGAGCTGGGCGATGAAGACGCTTCGAGGCTGCGCTCCCTGGAAGGGAAGACCATACTCCAGCAGACCCCGACAAGGGTAGCCCACAGGAGGGCCGACCTGGTGAGGCACCGCAAGATCAAGCACCTCGAGGTGGCCGAGGTCAAAGGGAACAAGGCGCGGCTTATAGTGAAGGCCGAGGCCGGGACGTACATAAAGGAGCTCATCTCAGGAGACGGGGGCAGGACCGAGCCGAGCGTGGCCGGCCTGCTCGGCACCGGCGCGAAGTGCATAAGGCTGGAGGTCACGATGATAGACGACGGCTTCCTCGATTTCTGCCTCAGCCGCATGGGCTGAGGGCGGCAGGGGAATCCCGGGCCGGAAGGGTCTCAGAACTTTACGCCGTACTTGTTCATGTAGGCCCTGTAGCTGTCGAAGACCTTCTCATCCACGAATACGTGGCCATCCAGCGGCCGGCCCTTGAGGTGCGTGAAGATGCCCTGGATGCTCTCTATCGCATGGACCGGCACGCCGGTCTGCTCGGTGAACTCCTCCAGGGCGCTGGCCCGCAGGCCGCGCTCCATCCGGTCGACCGCGATCACCACCCCGACGACCTCAGCCTTCAGAGACTTCTCGAGCTTGTTGATAGCTTCGGCCTTCGTCCCGCCGGTGGTGAGGACGTCGTCCACGATGACCACGCGCTGGCCCGTGTCCATGTTCTGGCTGCCGACGAAGACGCTGCTCGCGTCGGCCCCGTGGAGCTTCATCTCCTTGCGGTCGTAGAGCCACTTCTTGTCCATGCCGCCCGAGTTCAGGGCGAGCGTGGCGCTGATCGCGAGCGGGATCGCCTTGTAGGCCGGGCCGAAGACCACGTCGAAGCGGTCCGCGAACGCCTCCCGTATCTTCGAGGCGTAGGCCGAACCGAGGGTGGCGGTGGCCGAGCCGCTGCTGAGGACCCCGAGGTCTATGAAGTAAGGCGACTGCCTGCCGCTCTTGAGGGTGAACTCCCCGAACCGTATCGCGTTGTGCCTTGCCAGGAACTCTATGAACTGGGCATTCATTTTCTCACTGCCCCGAATGGGAGGACAAGATATTTATGCGTGCGGGAACGCCTTTAAGCCTGAGGGGTGAAATGGTGATGATGGCGAAGAAGCTAGGGGCGGCAGCGGTATCCGTGGGGGTCAACGTGGCCCTCCTGCTCAGCAAGTTAGCCGCGGCCTTCCTCACCGGAAGCATCGGGCTCTATGCCGAGTCCGCCCACTCCCTCTTCGACCTCCTCGCCTCCGTGCTGGCTTACCTCGGCATCAGGAAGGCCGAGGAGCCCAGCGACGAGACGCACCATTTCGGGCATGAGAAGTTCGAGAACCTCTCTTCCCTCCTCCAGGCGATGCTGATAACCGGCACGGCCGGAATCGTGATGTTCGAGGCCTACCAGAAGCTCTCAGGACCCTCCGTGGTAGAGAACTCCGAGGTGGGCATCGCGCTCATGCTGGTGTCCATCCCGATAACGTACCTGACCTCCAGGTTCCTCGCCGACACGGCCAGGAAGGAAGGCGGCTCGCACGCCCTCGAGGCCGATTCCGCGCACTTCCTGACCGACGTCGGGAGCTCGCTCGCGGTCCTAGCCGGGCTCGTCTTCGTGAGGCTGGGCTATCCGATAGGGGACCCGGTAGCGGCCTTCCTCGTCGGCGCGATAATGCTCGTAATATCCGTCGAGCTGGGCATGCGCTCGTTCGTCATCTTCATGGATTTCAGCCCGGACCGCCGCATAATATCGCGGATCGAGGATGTCCTGGAGAAGGAGAAGAGGATAACGAGATACCACAAGCTGAGGGCGAGGACTGCGGGGAGCAGGATATTCGTGGACGTCCATATCCATTTCCCGCACAACACCGACATAGTGGAGGCGCACCAGGTGGCCCACGACATCGAGAACGAGATAATCAGGGCGGTGCCGCAGGTGAAGGAAGTCAGCGTCCACATGGAGCCGGACTGAGAGCGGCGGCTTGGGGAAGAGGGTCTAGATGGCGGATTTCCTGACGGTGCTCCTGGTCGTCTTCCTGATAAACATCGTCCCGGCGTTCATGCCCCCGACATGGCTGGTCCTCGCGCTCGCGCGGATAGACAATCCCGGGCTGGACCCTCTCGCCCTGGTGATAGGAGGCGCCTTCGCCTCGACAGCCGGGAGGGCCGTCCTCTCATTCTACAGCTCCTTCTTCAGGAGGTTCTTCAGCAGCGGGCTGAGCGAGCATGCCGAGCAGCTCAGGAGGTTCTTCGAGAGGCATGAGAAGGGCCTTTTCCTGGGGACTTTCGTATTCTCCCTCGGGCCTTTCCCGAGCAACATGATATTCATAGCCGACGGCCTCACGAAGGTGGATCCGCGCCCGGTCTTCGCGGGCTTCTTCCTGGGCAGGCTCGTATCCTATTTCCTGTTCGTCGAGCTCTCGCTGCGGTTCTTCCATCTCTTCGGCGCCAGCGTCTTCGGCATTCCGATAGGATTCGCGGCCGACATGATCGGGATCCTGGGCGCGCTGTCGGTGATCTTCGTGGACTGGGGGAAGATCTCGGGAAGCATCCTCAAACGACGAAAATGATCTGGAAGGAGCATCAGCGCGATCTTGCGCCCTCGCGGACGGCCTTCACCATCTCTTTTATCTTGGCCACCGAGTTCTCCTTCTCGAAGGCGGTCCCGACCTGGATTATGTCGGCGCCGGCCTTCATGACCGCCTTGGCCTGGTCCGGAGTGCGGATCCCGCCCGCGGCGATGTAGGGGATGGTCAGCGATGACTTCACCGCAGCCACCATGTCCAGCGGTATCGGCCCGTCCTCCGGATTGCTGCCCGCGTCTGTTATGAAGAAGCGGAACCCCATGCACTCGGCCGCCATCGCGAAGGCCGCCGCTATCTTGGGCTTGTTCCTGGGGATGCGCTTGGCGTCGCCGACCCACCCGACGGTCCCGCCGGGGTCGACGACCACGTACGCGACCGGGAGCGGCTCGATCCCGAAATGCCTGACCATCGGCGCGGCGAGAACCTGGGCCTCGCTTATCCAGTAGGTGTTCCTGGAGTTGAGCATCGACATGAAATAGACCGCGTCTGCGTACTTCGTGAGGGTGCCGATGTTGCCCGGGAAGAGGACGACCGGGCTCGAGACGGCCTGCTTGACCGCCTTGGCCACGCCATCGAGGACCTCGCCCTGGACTCCGGTGCTGCCCCCGATGAGTATGATGTCGGCCCCGCCCTCGTCGGCGTTCTTGGCGGTCTTCACGGCGTCCTCGAGCGACTGGTAGTCCAGCGGGTCGATGAGGGCGAAGAGGAGGCCTTTCTTGGTCGCGAGCTCCTCGTGTATGTAGCGTTCCACTTTCCCTATCATGACTGCACCTCTTTCATATGATGTTCTTCAGGACGTGGGCGAGCAGCTCCGGGCGAATCATCCTCGTCGGACGGTCCATGTGCCCGTGGTCCGAGAGATAGCCATCGAAATTGAGCTTCTTAAGCCTTCTGCCGAGGACGGAGAGGCCCTCGTCGCTCTTCCCTGAGAGGTATGCCCTGACCGCCCGGTGCAGCGCCAGGTCGGCCCAGAACCTGCCTCGCCACTCCCTCTCGTATGCGGATGGGTCCTCAGCGTTCTTCCCGGCGATCGCGGCGCAGTTTCCGCCGAATATCACCCCGCCGCCGGTCGTGGCCTTGACCTGCCCGGCCGCGTCGCCTGCGAGCAGCACCCTGCGGCGGCCGGTGCGGAGCGAAGTCTTGGGACGGAGCGCGAGAGGGATCACGGCCCCTTTCGGCTGCGGAGCCCCTTCGACGCCGCGCATCCGCAGGATGGCCTTCCACGCCTCGTGCGCCCGCTTCGGAAGCTCGACCCCCACGCCGAACTCCGCCGTATCCTCGTCGTGAGGTATTATCCAGCCGAAGAAGCCCGGGAACATGGAGTTCGACAGGAAGACCTCCACGATGTCCGGCTCCTCGGCGTGGTAGTCCACCAGGCTCTGCAGCGTCGTGGCGTAAGTGCCGATCCTCGGGAACCGGAAATGCCTGGCCACCGAGGAGAGCGGGCCGTCGGCGCCTATGATGTTGTCCGCAAGGAAGGAGCCCTTCACCCGATCGTTGTAGCGCACCCTTGCGCCCTCGGCCTCCGCGTTTGCCGCCAGCGTGTAGTCCATGGCGGCCCGATCGCAGACGTAGCCGACCGGCCCGTCCCTGCGCACCGAGAGGGTGGTCCGGCCCACGTGGATGTCGGCTCCCCGTATCGGCCGTATCACGAACTTGCGGTAGTCTATGAAGCCCCTCAGCGAATCGAGGCCGTCCTTCGAGAAGAGCCCGGAGCAGTTCTCCGGGATGCCCGCCACGGGGTGGTCCTCGGACACCACGGCCCGATGATTCGCCCGCTGGGCGCTGATCGCGGCTATGCACCCGGAGGGCCCGGCTCCCACTATGTGGACATCGGCCATGGAGAGCGTGTGTAGGGAAGCCATTTTAAAGCGCGGAGCGCCGGAGGAGGGCGGCGGCGAGGAGGGAGGGCAGAACGTACGCGCCTGCGCACAGCGGGGCCGACTGCGGGGAGCCGAGCGGCGAGCTGGAGCCGCTCACGCCGAGGGTCTTGTGGTCGTGCGCATCGTTGAAGGCCGCCGAGACCGGCACGTTGTAGTAGAAGCCGTCCTGGAAAAGCGAGTGGTTGAGGCCCTGGTAGCGGTGAACCGTCTCATATGGGGAAAGGAGGAGGACGGACGGCTGTTCCCCGCCGAAGCCGTCGGGCACCTGGAGGCTGTAGGAGCCGAAGACGTAGTCGGGCCTGGTGTTGGTCACCTGCGCATCGGCGACGTAGGTGTCCGGATCCAAGGTCAGGCTCACGACCACGCCCTTGGGATCCGAGGAGAGGAAGCCGGTCGTCACGGTGTCCGACTCCGATATGGTCGCGTTGGGGTCGCGGGCGACGAAGAGGTCGTAGGCCGAGGCCTGGTCAGGGGCGTACCTCATGGCCAGGTGCGTGTCGTCGAGGGTCCCCACCTGGCCGAACGTGGCGTCGGCCGGCAGCCAGCCGTAGCCCGGGACGCTTATCTCGGCCCAGGCATGGGGCTGCCACGCGTCGGCGTAGACATAGCCGCTGACGTAGCGGGTGTCGAAGCCGAGGGAGCGGGCCATCGATATGAGGAGGTGCGTGTATTCGACGCAGACGCCGCGCTTCTCGTCGAACACTTCCTCAGCCGACCTCGTCTTCCCCCAGTAGCTGATGTCGTATGCGACGTAGGAATGGACCCAGTTGACCAGGTTCCTGATGGTCGAGAGGGAGGAGCCGTTCACCTCGAGCGCCTCTGCCTGCACCATTATCGGGTGATCGTACGTCGTGAGCGGCGTGGGGGCGAGCGCCGACCCCGGCGGGGGGATGTCGGAGGTGATGTTGGTGTCATAGTCGATGTCCACGACCGCCGAAGCCCGGAGGACTGTGCCGTTGGCGCCGGTGCCGTTGTAATGCAGCCAGATGACGCCGTCGGGATCGGTCGAGACCTCCATCTGCGGGCTCGTCTCGAGCGAGAGGACGTGCTGGCCGCTCCCGTTGACCGCGATGGCCGCCCGCAGGTCGAACGGCCCGCCGTCGTCGCTCACGGTCCATGTCCGCTCGATCGTGACCCTCGAGTAGCCGTAGGTGTTGGCGGCCATGCAGGCAGGGAGCAGGAGGAGGAGGAGGATCGCGCGCATCAGCTACCACGCAACGAGCGCATGCGCTCGACCCTGCGCCCGACCAGCTCCGAGCCGCCTATGTCGGAGCGGTGCCAGAGCGGGCCCTTGACGAAGCCGCATCCCCTCTCGGCGATCCCCTCGGCCTCCCCGAGGCTGGAGCTGACGCCGACGATTCCGAAGGCGCGCGAGCCGGTCGTGAGGACGCGGCCCCCTTTCTCATAGACTGAAGCGTAGTATATCCTGGCCCCGCTCTTCCCGAGCGCGTCGGAATTGACCGACACCGGCGCATCCTTGAGCGGATGGTCCGGGTAGCCTTCGGGCACGAGATACTTGACGACGGTGCAGCGGTCCGAGAACGAAGGCGCCTTCAGCCTGCCGGAGGCGACCGATTCGAAGATGGATGAGAGCGAGCCCTTGAGCACCGAGAGAACGTTCATGGCCTCCGGGTCGCCGAAGCGGGCGTTGAATTCGACGACCTTCACACCGTCCGATGTGGCCATGAACTGGCCGTAGAGGACGCCGCGGAAGGGCGCGCCTTCTGCCTTGAGGGCGGATACGGCCTTCTGCATTATGGCCGAGGCCTCGGCGACGTCCCTCTCCCGGAGGAAAGGCAGCGCCGGGCCGGTGGAATAGCTCCCCATCCCCCCCGTGTTCGGCCCCCGATCACCCTCGTAGGCGCGCTTGTGGTCCTGCACCGGCGGCATGGCAGCCACTGAGGAGCCGTCGCAGAACGCCTGCAGCGTGAACTCCTCGCCCACGATCTTCTCCTCGATCAGCACGCTCCCGTCCTTCTCGAGCAGGGAGTCCGCGTATTCCATGCCGACCTCGATCTCGGTGAAGTGGTCGCCGCTGACGCGCACGCCCTTGCCGCCGGTCAGGCCGAGGGGCTTTATCGCCACCTCGCCCATGTCCTTTATCGCGCTCAGCGCCTCCGCGCTGGTCCTTGCGACCTTGTGGGCGGGGGAGCCCTCGATCGAGTGGCGCTCCAGCAGACCGCGCATGAACGACTTGTCCCATTCTATCCTCGATGCGGCCTTCGACGGGGAGGCCACGAGCATCCCCATCCCCTCGAGCATGTCGCTGACGCCTGCGGCGAGGGTGGCGTCCGGGCTGGCGAAGCCGAGGTCGAACCTTTTCCCGCTGATCGCCCTGGCGATCGCGGATGGATCCTCTATGTCGCAGACCCAGTGCTCTTTCGCGAGGCCGGCTATCCCTGGGTTCTTCTTGGACATCACCGCATAGAGCTCGGCGTCCGAGGCGAGCCTCTCGGCTATTATGTGCTCTCGCGCGCCGTTGCCTATGAGCAGGACCTTCATCAGGACTACCTCTTCTTCCCGCCGAGCAGCTCCCCGATCTGGTCCTTGAAGGACTTCTGGAGGGGCTGCTTGATGATGTACGCACGGACGTTCGGATACTGGCGGAGCATCTCGAAGGCGAAGATGTACTGGCTCACCTGCTGCTCGCCTCCGGCGGCAGGCTGGCTCCCGCCCTTCCCTTTCCCCGCCTTCGCGGATTGCTCCCCCTTCTTCCGCCCGGGGGCATTTTTCCTCATTCGAGGCGCCTCCTGATGTAGCCCTCGCGGATCAGCATGTTGAGGCCGTCCTCGGCCCTCGTTACCGCGATCGAGTTGGCCTTCGAGAACTCGCGGACGTCGATCGAGCCGCCGTGGACCTTTATCCAGTTGTAGAGGGATTCCTTGAGCAGGTCGTCGCCCATGCCCGTGAGCTGGGTGAGCTTCTTCTGCAGCTCGTTCCGCTTGTTCTCGCACTCGAGAAGGATGCGGGTGTTGGCCTCGCTGGAGCGCACCAGGTCCTCGTACTTGGAACCGAGGTCGCCGTACTTGTTCTGCAGGTCGGTGAGCTGGGTCGAGAACTCGAGCGCGTCGCGGTCGATTATCTTCGATGCCTCGGCAAGCACCGAATTCACGTGCCCGAATATGCTCGTGGGCCGGACTTCGTAGTAGTCCTCGGCCACCTGGAGGATGTTGAGGAAGGTCGGCATCAGGTCTATCAGCCTGGCCACGCGGCTGCGCCTCTGGCTGTAGCTGAAAACGAAGTCTATCGTCTCGGGCTTGAATTCCACCTGGTATTCAAGGTAGGGCTTCCCCTGGAGGTCTGTGCCTTTCACCTTCTCCACGGTTATGCCGCTCTTGGAGTAGGCGATCTTGGTGAAGCCCAGGCCGCCAAGGAGCTCGGCCAGGCCCTTGAGCGGCTTCTTCTGCCTGGCTTCGACGGTGATCTTCTCCTCTGACATCAGCAACGCACCCCGCTCATCCGCCATCCTCGAGGACCACGTTGACAACGCCTTTCGTGGCCTTCCTCATCCGCACGAGCGAGAAGACCTGTATCAGGTTCTTCTCGTCGATCCCGAGCTGGCGCAGGAACGAGATGATGGACGGCTTGGAATAGCCGAACCTCTCCAGGACCGCGACCAGCTGCTCGCCGTCGACCAGGCCGTCGCCCTTCTCGAACTCGTTCTTGACCATGTTGAGCTGGCCCTCGGTCAGCCCCATCTCGTACAGCATCCGCACGAATTGCTCCCTCTCTATCTCGACAATCATCTCCCCACCTTTTATCTTGTATATGAGCAGAGGCTCCTCCCCGTCGATCTTGTCCATGAGGAAGGTCATGACGCGGGACTGGCGCTCCGCGAATATCATGTTCACCGCGGCGTCGCCGACGCCGAACTTCGATATCTCGCCGTCTATGAACTCCGAATACCCTATCGAGTTCCGCACGTAGTCGCGGTATTCCTTCAGTATGATCCTGAGCACGAAGACGCTGCCGATGTTGCTGAAGATCGTCTTGTGCATGTCGGTCGGGTTCTGGGTCGCTATCACAAGGGAGAAATTGTACTTGCGCCCCTCCCGGACGATCGCTATGACGTCGCTCCTCTCGTCCTGGGCGATCTTCCAGGCCTCGTCGAGGACGACGAAGAGCCGCACGTGCTTGTTGTCCTTCTGCATCCCTTCGGCCCGCATCAGCTCCTTTATGTACTGCAGTATCGTGAGGCCGGCCAGGCTGCGCATCTCCTCGCTCGGAAGGTCGTGGAGGTCTATGCACACGAGGCCGCTGGAGGTGAGCTTCTTGATGTCCATCGTGGAGGTGCCCGCGAAGAAGTCGCTCCCTTCTGCGGTGAAGCGCTTGAGCAGCCGCGCGGCCTTCTTCTTCCCGTTCTTCTCCAGCACCCAGACCACGTTGGAGAGCGTGGGCTTCTCGACGCGGCCGTCCTTCGAGAGCTCCGAGAGGACCTCGCCCATGTCCTCGCGCTCGAGCTTCGCCCTTCGCTTCGCCTCTTTCTCCTTCTCGACGATCTTCAGGTTCTCCTTGAGGGTCGGGTGCGCGGTGCCGGCCTTGTAATAGACGTATTCGAGCGCCTCCTCTATGTCGTCGCGCTCGTTGGGAAAGCTCTTGAGGTCGAGGAGGACGTCCAGGGCCGAGACTATCTGCTTGATCCTGCTCCGCTTGGGGAGGCCGACCAGGTCCAGGATGTTCAGCCGCTCCTTGGCGAGGTTTATGACGCGGCCCCCGGCCTGCCTCACCCACGAGTCGTATTCCCCGACCCAGTCCAGGATGACCGCGTTCGTGTTCCATATGAGGGACGCCCTGGTGAGGAACGTCTTGACCGTGTAGGATTTGCCCGAACCGGTGATGCCTATGATGGCGATGTGCGGGTTGATAAGCTTGCTCGGGTCCCAGAAGACGGGCGTGCGCAGGAACCTGGTCTTCCCGATGTAGACGCCCTGCGTGGGCGGGGACAGCAGCAGCTCCTTCCTGGGCTCCGGGGGGTGCACGAGGATCATCTTGCGCGCGACCTCCTTCGAAAGCATGTACGAGGACTTAAGGCCCATGCGAGCTCCCCACCTCTGGGAAAACCATATTGACGGGATACTCATCGAGGATATTTAAAGATTGGCTTATCAGAAGAGCGAATCCTTTATCTCTTCCTGCGTCGTCGGGAAGAAGTAGTCCCACTCGAAGCACTTGAGCATGTCCAGGTCGGTGAGCTCGCGGACGTCGCAGCCCAACGAGCTCGAGAGTATCGTCTTCAGCTCCTTCGCCTGCCTGCTCACGCGGCTGAGCGCCTCGTCCCTTGTCAGGCCGAATGCGGTCGTGGACGCGAAGGCGATGACCTCGACCGGCCTCTCGCCCTGCGTGATGCGGTCGAGCAGCCGGTTCCAGTAGGCCAGCTCGCGGTCCATCCTCATGCTCTCGTCTGCGGCTATCTTCGCCTCCTTGGCCTTCTTGGCCTCGACCGAGCCACGCCTGGTCTTTATCTCCTCGATGTGGTTGGAGAGGTCGAGGGTGCTTATCATGAGCGTTATCTTGACGATGTATTTCAGGGAGCTGACCGCCTTCTCGAAAGAGTCGAACATTGTCTTCTTCTCCTCCGCGTTCTTGTCCATGCTGCTCTCGTAGAAGCGCACCTCCAGGAACTTGCTGGCGTAGTAGCCGGACTCGCTCTTCTTTATTATGTAGTCGCGCGAGGGCGGGACTTCGTAGCCGCCATGGACCTCCACTATGTTCGTGGCCTTCGTCAGCACGGGCACTATTATGTAGCCGTAGCGCCAGAGCGCGACGGAGAGGAGGAAGAATATCGCGCCGATTATCGGCAGCACGGGGTTGCCGTAGACGAGCGAGATCACGACGCAGACAAGGCCGCCCAGTATGGACACCGCTGTGACGGCACGGTTGATGAACATATAATCATCTTTGCATTGCACTGTTTAAAAA
>JAWOLP010000041.1:0-5119 GCA_033853355.1 Candidatus Micrarchaeia archaeon
CCGCCAAGGAGCATCCGGTCGAGATAGCGGACTCGGTCGTGGTGGGCCATGGCGCCATCATCCACGGAGCCCGGATAGAGAGCAATACTATAATCGGGATGGGCGCGATCCTCCTCTCGGGCTCATCGGTCGGAAGGGACTGCATAATCGGGGCCGGAAGCGTCGTCACCGAAGGCACGGTCATCCCGGACGGCTCGATCGCACTCGGAGCCCCTGCGAAGGTCGTCAAACCCGTCACGAGGGAGCATATCGGGAGGATAAAAGGCAACGTCCAGGAATACGTGGAGCTCAACAAGGATTACCTTGAGGGACTTACCGAAAAGTGAGCGGCATTTATAAAGTGAATCCACAGTAATATAGTCTTTATGACACCAGAGAGATCCAGGTTAGGACAATTCAGGGATGCCGATGTCTCAGGCAGGCCGATGGAATGGAAGGCTAGCGCCAGGCAGATGTTCCAGGCGTTCCATGCGTCGAGGACGGTCGAGGGGAAGTTGAGCCAAGGAGCGATCAATCCGAAGAGCGGGCCTGACGAGTTCAAAAGGCTTTTCGAGACGGCTGAGGCTTCTGAACATGCGGAGAGCATGATCGCGAGCTTGGAGAAAGCGGCCACAGCCCGCGGCTGGGCGGTCTGTTTTCTCCAGCCCCGCATCGTGGAGTCCCTTCCAGGTAGCGCGAATCTCGCCGGCGCGCTGGGTTGCCTCGTGCTCGGGCTTGTGAATCCAGAAGGCAGGATAAGCCCGATAGCCTTCGACGCCCACAATGCGCTTTACCAGATCCACAGCGGGGCGTGGGTATGCAGGTACGACGCCACGATAGAGTTCGAGAGGGAGTTAGGGGGCCTTGAGAAGCTCGGCATCGGGAAGACCTTCATCTGACCATCCTCTTTTTAATCACTTAAAGGCATACCTGCCCGTATGCTCATAGGGATAGTCGGCAAACCATCGACAGGCAAAAGCACGTTCTTCATGGCGGCCACATCGGTCCCGGTCGAGCGCTCGCAGCGGCCGTTCACCACGATCAAGCCGAACCGCGCCGTCGCCTACGTGGAAGTCGAATGCGTGGACAAGGAGTTCGGCAAGCAGTGCAACCCCAGGACCGGCTTCTGCGTGGACGCGCGCCGGTTCGTCCCGGTAGAGCTGCTCGACGTGGCAGGCCTGGTGCCGGGAGCGCACGAGGGCAAGGGGCTCGGGAACAAGTTCCTTGACGACCTGCGGCAGGCGGACGTGCTCGTCCACATAGTGGATGCGAGCGGCTCCACGAACGAGGTCGGCGAGAAGGTGCCGGTGGGGAGCTACGACCCGTGCAACGACGTGCGCTTCCTCGAGCAGGAGCTCGATTTCTGGATCAAGGGCATACTCGACAACAACTGGAACAAGCTCCAGAGGGAGGCCCGCCTGGTCAAGAAGAAGAACGAGGACATACTGTCCGAGCAGTTCAGCGGGCTCGGGATGACCAAGGACATAATCGCCCGCGTGCTCAAGGAGCTCTCCCTCGAGGAGAAGAGCATGGCGGAGTGGAGCGAGGACGAGAGGTACGCGCTCTGCAAGAAGATAAGGCAGATAGGCAAGCCGATAATCATAGCGGCCAACAAGTGCGACCTCTCGACGGGCTGGGACAACTACCAGAGGATCCGGAAGGAGTTCCCGGAGTATCTCGTGATACCCTGCTCGGCCGAGGCCGAGATAGCGCTCAAGGGCGCGGCGAAGGCCGGCTTCATCGACTACATCCCCGGAGACAAGGAGTTCAAGGTCAAGGGGGAGCTGAACGAGCAGCAGAAGGCGGCGCTGGCCATCATGAAGGCGGTCTGCGACAGGTACGGAGGGACCGGCATACAGAAGTGCCTCAACGCGGCCGTGTTCGACTTCCTCCATTACATCGCGATATTCCCCGGCGGGGTAGGCAAGCTCGAGGACTCGGAGGGGCGGGTCCTGCCCGACTGCTTCCTGATGCCGCCGAAGACGACTGCGCTCGACTTCGCGTTCAAGCTGCACACCGACATCGGCAGGGGGTTCATAGGCGCGATAGACGTGAAGACCCGCCAGAGGGTCGGGAAGGAGCACATCCTCAAGAACAGGGACGTCATAGAAATCGTCTTTAAGAAGCCGGGATGAATCAGAACATGATAATCGTCCTTTCCACGTACCCCGACCGCGAGACGGCCGCGAAAGCCGCCATTGACCTGGTCGAGAAGGAATACGCCGCCTGCGCGAGCATCATCAGGATCGAGGACTCGGTGTACCGCTGGAGGGGCAAGCTGGAATCGCACATGGAGTTCCTGCTCCTGATAAAGACCACGCAGAAGGCTTATTCCCGTGTCGAGGCGCACATAAAGAGGACTCACCCGCACAAGGTGCCCGAGATAGCCTACGTCGAGGTGAAGGGAGGGCAGAAGGATTATCTGGAATGGGTGGAGGCCAATTCGCTCCCCAAGCTCTTGAGGGTGCCGCTCGACTTGACCGCCACCAGGCGCGCCTCCGAGCCCGAGAGCGAGCCGACCAGCGCCAGGAAACCGAGGACGCTCTCCAGGTAGTCCCGCTCGCACCTGATGATCCCTTTCTTCTCCCCACGGTCGTAGCTGACCAGCTTCAGGGCGGCCTGGGAGAGGCCCATCTCGCCGAAGAACCTCAGCGCCTCCTCGTAGAGCCCGCGCTTGAGCTCCTCCTCCCCCCAGTCCGGACCGACGAACCTGAAGAGGATGTAGCGTTTCCTGAGCGCGCCTGCCTTGGCCATGCTCCGATTCGCCCGCTGAGGTTATTAAATCTAGCATGCGACTAGGGCTCCATGGAGAAGAAACCTGATTTCCACTTCCCCCCGCTCCTCCGGAAGCTGGGGAGGGGCGGGCCCGCCGTCACGATCCCCAAGGACGCCGGCATGGTCATCGCGTACACGGGCATAGGCAAGGATTCGAGGGTGCTCGAGCTCGGCTCGGGCTCGGGCTTCATGACGGTCCAGCTCGCGAACATCGCCAAGGAGGTCAAGTCATACGAGAAGAGGAAGGAGTTCCTCGACCTGGCCGAGGCCAACGTCCGCAAGGCGGGCCTCACGAACGTCGAGTTCAAGCTCCATGACGTGCTGCACGGGATCGAGGAGGGCGACGGCTCGTGGGACCTGGTCTTCTGCGACATCGCCGACGCCGATAAGGTCGCGGCGGCCGCGTCTGGGGCCCTGAAGAAAGGGGGGTATCTCGCCGCTCACTGCCTGCACTCCGAGCAGGCCAAGGCCTTGCACCTCGAGGCGATGAAGCATTTCAGCGAGGTCTTCACGGTAGAGGCGATAATGAGGGAGTACGAGGTGCGGGAGTTCGGCTTCAGGCCCAAGCACTTCGGCCTCATGCACACCGCTTATCTCGTGTTCGCGAGGAAATGAACATTTTTATTGATTTTGCAACGAATAAAGGTCAGTGATCATATGGCTACAGTTGAAGTCAAGAACGACAACGCGTCGGTCGAAGTGCCCGACGGCACGCTCCTGGCCGAGCTCGACGGCAAGTGCTCGATACTCTTCGCCTGCAAGACGGCAAGCTGCGCCTCGTGCAAGGTCAGGGTGGTCGAGGGCATGGAGAACCTCGAGCCCCCGAACGAGCTGGAGCAGGCCGGCCTCGCAACCTTCTCGACAGACCCTTCCGAGAGGCTCATGTGCCAGTGCAAGCTGAAGAAGGGCAAGATCGTTGTTGAATACTAGCCTTTCTGTGTTTTCGCTTCTCTCCTTTTCTGCGCGGGCCACCGCTTCGGGTAGCCGAATATGAGGGCGCAATAGAGCATCTGCTTCTCTTTCAGCCCGACCGCCCGGAGCGCTTGCCGGTCATCCCTCAGGAGAAGAGTGAATCCGATGAAGCAGCTCCCCAGGCCCAGGTCGTAGGCCCGGATCATCATGTTCTCTGCGGCGAGAGCGCAATCGATCTCAGCCCATTCGCTCTCGTTCGCGGCGATCAGGATCAGTAGCGGCGCCCCGTAGAATATCGCGTCCTCCACCACTTTGGCGCGCTCGGCAAGCCTCGCTCCGATCCCGATCAGGCCCGCCTTCTTCTCCACCATCCGCGCGATCTCCGCTATCCTCTTCCGCTCATCCACGACGATGAACCGGCACGGCTGCTCGTCCATCGCCGAGGGTGCCATCGCCCCGGCTTTCAGGATCGCATCGAGCGCCTCCTTCGGGACGGGCTTCTGCAGATACTCCCGCACCGAACGCCTTCCCAGGATCGCCTTTTCGACTTCCATGTGGGCGAATTGCGTTCGGAATATATAGGCTTTGCTGTTATGTCTCTTTTGGAAAAAGAGTTTTTTGTCGAACTTTTTTTCCAAAAAAGTTCGCAGGAGTAGCGAAGCGGTCAATCGCGCTTTTTGGGAAAAAGCGCCCAAAAACTGGGATGCTAAAAAGCGCGGCCCAAACGTGGCAGACTCAAGGGGCCTTTTGACCTCTGCTTTTCCTAGGGCAAAACGCCCGCGAAAAGCCCTGAGGTCTAATGGCCATATGGCTGCGTCATTTTCCCTTTCCAAACGCGGTTCGGGAAATCTGCCGGCTTAGCGCCTTCGAAGGTTCGAATCCTTCCTCCTGCATTATCATATTGGTTCAGGACTGTAACCCTTGGGCAGAATTCTGCCCAAAGGGGCACGAACCCTAAAATAGACCTCCAGCCGGAGTGAAAACATGGATGGATTTGGTCTATACAACTATCCCAGGCGTCTTGAACTGGCGATAGAAAACCTCAATAAAGACCGGGCGGTCAGCAAAGAGAACAAGGAAAGCATCATCGCTTTTTCTAAAATCCGCTTGGCGAAGGGGGCGACTCATGGCCGTGTGGCAAAGGTCGTATATTGCCTAAGATTCCTTGCAGGTTGGCTAAACAAGCCATTCGGAAAGGCTACTAAGGAGGATCTCATTACCTTGGTTGGGGGGCTTGAAAACAACCCCAAATACGCGGAATATACCCGCCTTGACTTCAAAATCGTCCTTAAGATGTTCTATAAGTGGCTCAAAGGCAACGATGAGACTTTCCCGCCGGAGATAAGCTGGCTGAAGCCCAAGCTAAAAAACGAGAAGCACAAGCTGCCTGAAGACCTTTTGACAGAAGACGAAGTCCTAAGGATAGTTGGCCAAGCAGAAAATCCAAGGGACA
>JAWOLP010000042.1:0-40083 GCA_033853355.1 Candidatus Micrarchaeia archaeon
CCCACCCAGCCCTCAGCTCCGGGCGGAGCCTCCTCAGGGCCGGACTACACCTGGGTGTTCCTGCTGATCCTGCTTATAATCATCGTGGCAGGGGCCTACCTCTACATGAGGGGAAGGAAGAAGTGACTTTTTTATTTACAATCAAAGCGCCTTGGCAGAAACACAGACCCCGCTCCACCGCGCCATGCGGGTTTCTGGGCGAGGCTCGCGGCCGAGCTGATAGACGAGATAATAATAGTGGCGGTGGTGGTCGCATCGCTGCTCGTCATCTCGATACCGGTATCCGTCCTGCCTGATGTGGCGGCCGGCCTGCTCACGCTCCTTTATTTCGCCTTCGTCATAGCCTTCGCGTTCGGCTACCCGGTCTTCTTCGTGGCGACGAGGGGCGCCACGCCCGGGAAGGGATTCCTCGGCCTCGTGGTCGTGGACAGGGACAACCGGTATCCGGTCGGATGGGGGAAGGCATTGCTGAGGGAGATACTCGGCAAGCAGGTCATCGACAAGCTGACGATCTACCTGGGGTATCTTCTCATCGCGTTCGATCCGAGAAAGCAGGGGCTGCACGACAAGATCGCCGGCACGTACGTGGTCCACAAGGATTCGCTTGCACCCGCAGGTTCTCCGGCCCCGAAAGGCTGACGATCAGGAGGATCTCTCCTTCGAAAAATCCACGTCCACTTCTTCCTTCTCCCCCTCAGAGGCCTTGAAGTACTCCTTGTCCTTGAAGCCCAGGAGCGAGGCGAAGACCATGTCCGGTATCGAATGGATGCGGGTGTTGAAGAGCATGACCGAGTCGTTGTAGAACTCCCTGCGGTCGGCGATCTGGTCCTCGATTGACGAGAGCTGCTGCTGGAGCTCAAGGAAGCTCTCGCTCGCTTTCAGCTCCGGGTAGTTCTCGGCGACCGCGAAGATCGTCTTGAGGGAGGCGCTTATCGCTTCGCTGGGCCTCGCTTTCGCCGCAGGGCCCTCGGCGCTCATCATCGCGGTGCGGAGGCGGGCGATCTCCTCGAGCACCGAGCGCTCGTAGGCCTTGTAGCCCTTGACCGTCTCGACCAGGTTCGGTATCAGGTCCGACCGCTGCTTGAGCAGGACATCGATGTTGGCCCATGCCTTGTCGATGCTGTTGCGCAAATTGATGAGGCCGTTGTATACCGAGACGATGTAGAAGAGGGCCAGGAGGATGAAGACCACGACGAAGAAACCGCAGAAGAAAGCGAACGCAAGCTCGGCCATCAGATCACACTCCGAAAGTGGTCAGAAGGGCGTATAATCCTATCGCGCTGAAGAGGAGGCCTACCGCCAGGCCCGCCACCATCGAGTTCCTGATGTCCCGCAGGGCGCGGTACTCGTTCGAGTCGCTGATGAACATGACCTTGTCCCTGCCGAGCCTGACGAGCAGGTCCTCGTGCCCCCCGAAGCTCGACATCCCGCCCGGCATGGCGTCCCCGAAGACGAACAGCGGATCGCCTTCGGCTATGAAGCTCTCGATGATCCGCAGCTCGTAGGAGGAGTGGGACTCGAAGCGCGTCTTCGCCTCGGGGTCCGTCTCCAGGTAGGAGAGGACCTTCGGGTCGAGGACGGACCGTTTCATCCCGAGGAAGCCGCTCTGGGTCAGGTAGCCGGTCGAAGAGAGGTCGGGCGGGATGTCTATCTCCGCCCCCTCCGGGAGGATGAGCATCTTTCCTGTTTCGTCCTCGAGGTAGAAGCTCCTGGACGACTTCTTGCTGAAAAGGTCCTTCCAGCCGCCGTTCTTCCCGCTCTGGTAGTACTGGCCTCGCAGCTCCCAGTACACGCACCGCGCGCGCGAGACCGGGCTTTCGATGCCTTCGAGGCAGATGGCCTTGCCGGAGAGCTCCACGAGGCCGAGGGCCGCGGAGCGGACCTTGGACGTGGGCGTGTCCTGGATCTTCCGGTAGAGCGTGAAACGCGAAGTCCCGGCGTACATCAGGGCGAGGCCGATGACCAGGAAGATCGGGCCGGCGCAGATAGCGCCCATGCTGACATCTGCCATATCCGCATCTCCTCCCGCGAGATCACTGGCTTATCCTGACAAGGGTCTTCGTGTTCACGATGCCCTGGATGCCCTGTATCCGCTCGGTGATCAGGCGCCCGAGGTCGTCGGTGTCCTTGGCCCTCACCACTAGGAGGAGGTCGGACTCGCCGGTGACCATGTCGGCGTCGAACACGAACGGCAGCCGCATGAGGTCGCTGAGGACCTCTGATTGCGGCTTGCGCATCTCCTTGAGGCGCGTCGTGTCCACGTAGACGAGGACGTACGCCTTTATGCTGTAGCCCAGCTTCCGCCAGTCGAGGTCCACGGTATAGTTCTTGATTATCCCCAGCTCCTCCAGCTTCTTTATCCGCTGGTAGAGGGTGGAGAGCGGTACCCCGAATTTCTTGGCGAGCTGCTTCAGGCTGACCTTGGCGTCTTTCCTGAGCTCTGCCAGGATGTCTTCATCCACGTCATCCATGTCTAGAATATTTCCACAACATTTTATAAAGTGCGGTGACAATTTCCGGAATGATTCTTGGTTTTCGATGAATATGGCTAAATAGGGATGCATGGCGGTCAGAGCGAGAGGTGGATCATGTACGCCATGCGGAAAATGGAGCGGGGCATCGGCCTTATGAGCCATGAGCCGCTCCCCAAGAAGCTCCGGGACCTTTTCGACCATTACGAGGCGGCCTATTACGAGTTCGTGGTATGCCTGACCGCGGCCAAGCCCGTGGACGACGAGCTGCTCGTGCGGCTGCTGAAATTCCGTGTCATGAAGAACGCGTTCTTCAACGAGCTGATCCGATCTTCCAGGCCGGGGCTGGTGTCCCACATGGCTGGCGAGGAGGGGCATTTCAAGACCGCCCTCGACGCGAGGGTGGCCCTGCTCGACTCCTTCCCCTCGTACGGCGAAGCGATGGAAAGGGCGGCGGAGGCGCCGGTGGCGTATCTTCCGCTCATCAAGGTGAGCGAGGACCCCTTCTCCGAGATACTCGGCCAGACGATGAAGCTGAAGGAGGGCAGCCTGATCAGCGTCAAGACCGGCACCGGCCGCGAGCTGCCGACCACGATGCACGAGAGCCTGCACGCGGCGGTCCGGGGGCTCCCGGGCGCCTTCGAGGAGGGTTTCTGCAGGCACGCCCTGCAGAGCAGGAAGATGGAGGAGGACGAGATGGCGATCCTGCCCACGCACGATCCGGCGACCCTCCGGGTCAACCTCGCCGGCATCTATTACCCCAACCTGCTCGTCAACATATTGGCCGAATCGGCCGGGAGCGGGCTGATAGAGCGGGCGTTCTTCGGCTGCGACGTCACCGAGCTGGATGCGTTCCTGAGGAGGGCGGCTGGGATCGGGATGGAGGAGCTGGACCGCCCGTTCAGCCACAACGATCCGGACGGCGCCGCGAGGAACGTGGAAGCGCTGGCGAAGGCTTTCGGCGGAGCCCTCTCGGCCAGGCTGAAGGCCGCGCTCGACAGCGTGCTTTCGAAGGCCCGGGCGGGCTGCACGACGTGATATTGGAAGTTTTCCAATAACGGCAAAAGAGGAGATGGATATTTGTGGAAATATTCCCGGAATCCCTGCGGAGAGTTTATATTCGGACGGCCGGCGGTGCAGTGCGTGATATAAATGGGGAGACGGGCCTGAAAGAGCCGGCAGCCACCCGGCACGGGCGCCTGAGGAACGCGTTCCTCGTAGGTGCAGCCGCCCTGGCGCTGGCCGTCGAGCCCCTCAGCGGCTGCGGCAGCGGCGCGGGAAACGCCGCGGTCATGCGGAGGGAAGTGATCTCGGGCCTCATAAGCGGGCGCGAACGCGACGAGGACGCGGAGCACGCCCTTGATGCTATGCAGAGGTACGGCGACCGCGGAAGCGCGGCGATAGTCGGGCACGTGCCCGAGAATTACGAGAGGGCCAGCGCCCTCATGGCGCAGCTGGGGGTGAGGGACGACGCCAGCAGCAGGCTCAACTTCGCCTATGCGATAGCGGCGGTCGGCCCCGAGCGCGCCGCCGCCCTCCACCGCGCCCTCGGCATGGAGAACTTCATGAGATACTCCAGGGAGATGCTGGAGGAGACATGCGAAACGCTGGAGCAGGCACGGTCCGAGCGACCCCTCCTGGTCGTGGCGTTCAACAAGAACGACCACAACGGCGCGTTCTACCGGGAGGGCCTGCTCCTCGACCCGCTCCTCCGCGCCTACCGGCCGCTCGTCTTCGAGACGGACGGCGAGGACGGGGCTTACTCCCGCATCAGGGAGATAGCGGGGAGGTACGGGCCGATAAGCACGATGGTGATAGGAGGGCACGGGGAGGCGAGCGGGATACAGCTCGGCGATGCAAGCGAGAAGGGGAGGATCGATCTCAGCGACTTCGACGAGCTGGCCTCGCTCAGGGGTTATTTCGCTCCCCGCCCTCTTATCATACTCGTATCATGCTCGACCGGCGAGGGCGCAGGCTCCATCGGCGCATCGATATCCAGGGCGCTCGGCGCATACGTCTACGCGCCGGTGTCGCCGAGCTCAGGGACGACGTACCACCTGGATCGGAACGGATACATAAGGAGCGTCTCGTACAACGTGGAGACGCGGAGCTACCTCGACGGAATCGCACGCTGACCAGTATCCTATAGGACCGGCAGGCGTTCTCTCCCAAGAGAATCCCCCCGATACCCAACGTCTGCCGGTTTCTTTCTCTCCACCCAGTTGCGGAGCGGCGCGTCAAGCCGTCAAGTTTTATAAACGCTATATGAGATTCATGCTCAATTCTAATTGAGGGGTATGACCATGAAAAACGTGATGTGGTTCAAGGAATTGAGCAAGAAGAACCTCGCCGAGGCAGGCGGGAAAGGGGCGAACCTCGGGGAGATGTACCAGAACGGCTTCCCGATACCGAACGGATTCGTGGTCACGGCCGATGCTTACTACAAGCATCTGGAGGCCAACGGGCTCGTCGAGCCCATCAAGAGGATCCTCGGCAGCCTGGACGTGAACGACAACGACGCCCTCATGAAGGCCGCGGACCAGATCAAGGAGATGATAGTCAAGGGCGACATGCCCCCCGATGTGCAGAACGATACCGTGACCGCTTACAAGCAGCTCTGCGACATGATGAACCGGCAGGTGTACGTGGCCGTCCGCAGCAGCGCGACCGCCGAGGACCTGCCGACCGCGAGCTTCGCCGGCCAGCAGTCGACATACCTCAATGTGCAGGGGGCGGAGGACGTGGTGAAGGCGGTGAAGGACTGCTGGGCCTCGCTCTTCGAGCCCAGGGCGATATTCTACCGGGTCGAGAACAAGTTCGACCACATGAAGGTCAAGCTCGCCGCAGTCATCCAGGCGATGGTCCAGAGCGAGAAGGCCGGAGTGGTCTTCACCGAGGACCCGCTCTACCAGGACCCGGACATCATCTCCATCGAGGGCGCGTTCGGGCTCGGCGAAGTCGTCGTCAGCGGGCAGGTCACCCCGGACACCTACAGGGTGAGCAAGAAGGAGAGCCGCATCCTCGACAAGAGCGTCGTGAAGCAGCCGTGGATGCTCATCAAGGTCGAGGGCAAGAACAAGCGGGTGGAGATAAAGGACGACGCCCAGGGGAGGCAGAAGCTCTCGGACAACGAGATAAAGGAGCTGGCCGGCGTCGCAAAGAAGATAGAGGACCACTACGGCTACCCGCAGGACATCGAGTATGCTTTCGAGAAAGACAACCTATATATCGTGCAGTCCAGGCCGATAACCACGCTCACCAACAAGGCGGGCCTGGAGAAGGGCACCGGCGGCGAGCTGGTCAAGGGCTCGGCCGGGAGGCCGATGGCAAGGGCATCTGCCGCCCCGCAGGGAGGATCCGCCGGCGGGAACAAGATACTCGTCCGCGGCCTGGGCTCCTCGCCCGGCATGGGGATGGGGAAGGTCAAGGTCATCAAGAGCGCCAAGGAGATAAAGAACGTGGAGCGCGGCGACGTGCTGGTAACGGAGATGACGACCCCCGACTTCGTGCCAGGCATGAAGAAGGCCTCCGCCATAGTAACCGACACCGGAGGGATGACGAGCCACGCGGCCATAGTCAGCCGCGAGCTGGGCGTGCCCTGCGTCGTCGGGACCGGGAACGCCACGACCGTGCTCAAGGACGGGATGGACATCAGCGTGGACGGCAGCCACGGCATCGTCTACGAAGGATTCGTCTCAGCTCCTGAAGCGGCTGCAAAGCCCGGAGCCGAGGCCTCGACGATGATGCACGTGGCCGCGCAGGCCCCGATAACCGGCACCAGGGTGTACGTGAACCTGGCCGACGTGGACCAGGCAGAGAAGGTCTCCAAGCTGCCGGCGGACGGCGTCGGCTTGCTGCGCGCCGAATTCATGATCGCCGAGATAGGCGAGCACCCGCACAAGATGCTCGACGACGGGAGGAAGCAGGAGTTCATAGACAAGCTGGCCACGAACCTCCAGAAATTCGCGGCGGCGTTCTACCCGAGGCCGGTCGTCTATCGGGCGACGGACTTCAAGACGAACGAGTACCGGAACCTGCCTGGAGGCGAGAAGTACGAGCCGCACGAGGAGAACCCGATGATGGGCTACCGCGGCGCTTCCAGGTACATCCAGGAGCCCGAGCTGTTCAAGATGGAGCTCGAAGCCATAAAGAAGGTGAGGAACGAGTTCCACCTGACCAACCTCTGGCTCATGATACCGTTCGTCCGCAGGATAGGCGAGCTCCGCGCGATCAAGGACATCATGGAGGACGTGGAGCTATATCGGACGAGGGACTTCAAGCTCTGGATAATGGTCGAGGTGCCGAGCACGGTCATCCTGATAGACCAGTTCTGCAAGGAAGGCATAGACGGCATCTCGATAGGGACCAACGACCTGACCCAGCTGACTCTCGGCATCGACCGCGACAACGCGACCATGGCCAAGGGCTTCGATGAGAGGAACGAGGCGGTCCTGCGCTCGCTCAAGCGCGTGATATCCGTCTGCAACAAGTTCGGGGTGACGAGCTCGCTCTGCGGCCAGGCGCCTTCGGTGTATCCGGAGTTCGCCGAGAAGCTGGTCGAGTTCGGCATCACGAGCATGTCGGTCAATCCCGACGCGGTCGAGCGGACGAGGAGGCACGTGGCGAGCGCCGAGCAGAAGATCATCCTGCGCAGGCTGGCCGCGCTCCAGCAGCACGCCGACAAGGACGAGGATGCGGGGAGCTTCGGGGACGACAGTTGATTATCTTTTATTTTCAATTTTACGGACCCAGCCTTGTTCTTCGGAATGAGGCGGGTCTGCCTCTTTCTGGTCCGGCTTAAACGTGGACCAGACATACTCAGGATCAGCTAGGGCTGTTTTGCTGTCATCGGGCAGGATATCATCTGACACCGGAGCGCTCGGCTTTCTCTTCCTCAGCAGGCCGAAAGCGATCGCGGCCACGGAGAGAGCGATTCCGGCAGCCGAACAATAGTAGATAGGGGCGTATTTCGCCCTAATCTCAGCGCCGGCAGCTTCCATCTCGGCTTGGTGGGCAGCCGGGATCCTCATCAGCTCTCTGCCTATAAATAAGAGTTCCGAGCCGAGGGCATCGCATCCTGTTGAAGGAGCTTGAGGAACGGCGTCAGCAGAGAGGTATTCCAATCTTCCAGTCAACTCCGTGAATTCGGGGAATGACCATAATGTCCTCAGCACGGGGCTTTCTCCGTAGAGGGAATTCTTTGCGTAGTTGATTCCTCCGGAAAGGTAGGCGACATCATCACACGCTTCTGGATGGTTTTCGAGGCTTGTGGAAACCGCAAACAAAGCCCCTGCCGCTGTAGCATACGGGTAACGCTCCTCAACTTCTTTCCTGTATGTATAGCGGCACGCGTATACAGAGCCGGCGAGGCCCAAAGCGCCAGCCGTCAGAAGGGCGGTTCGTCTCCAATCCCGTGCCGGCCTGGATGGGTTCGGACCGGCCGCTGTTCCATCTTTTTGAGTCAAAGCCATTGTCATGCCCCGGATAGCAGTCAATAGCTGTCATCAGTCTTGGTTAAAAACTCATCTTCTGCCATAAAATACCAGCTTTAAATCCCCGGACGCCTAGCCCCTGCTCGAAATCGTCAGGAAGAGCAGCAGCGCCAGCAGGAACGAAGGGCCGCACACCTTGGTGGCGAGGCCCGGATTCGCGTTCAGGGCGCACTCGCCCAACGCCTGCCTGCAATCGTACACGTCGCCCCAGCGGTCGCCGCCGTAGAACACGGTGTCGTCGGCGCTGCTGTTGAAGGAGCATGTGAACGTGTAGCCGGTGGCGTTCTCCCCCAGATGCGGCGAGCCGCCTCGCCCGGAGCAGGCGCTCGTGAGGCATGAGTTGTAGTTCACGACACAGGCCTGCGTGCTGTCGTTCTGCTTGTTGCTGCGCAGCGGCACCGGCTCGGACCAGGCCGCATGAGCGCACACGAGGAGAAGCGACAGGGCCAGGGCGGCTTTGAGCACGGATGCCATGGGAAGAAAGGACCGGTGAAGATTTATTAACGGACTCGCTGAGGGCTCTTGCTCGTCGGGGTTGTCGGAAGAAGCAATATAAAGCGTATCCGGCATATCGGCGATCATGGGATCCGCTTACGCGCAGAAGGAGCCATATGTGAAGAAGCGGGCGAGGAGGGGCTTCGACGCCCAGAGGCAGATGGCCGACGACTCGAAGGCGCTCATGCGCCTGAGCGAGGCCAGCCGCAAGGCCCATGCCGCGCCCGAGAGCCCCGCCGAGCGGCGGAAGGGGCCCCAGAGCATCGTTTTATAATACTAAATACGCATTATTTTACTAATAAACACATCAGAGGCATTGATGATTGATAGTTTTTTTAAGGGAGGAAAGGAGAGTATAGCATGGTTGCGGCCCAAGCTTCTAGGAAAAAGACCGAAGACGAAACGGTCGTGAAGGAGGTGGAGGAGAGCGGCCAGATCGCCTCCTATTTCGATATCAACCAGCTGGAGCTAGCGATCATAAACCGGGCTCTGCGCGGGATGAAGCAGGAGAAGATCCCGGATTTCGTCGAGATCGGGAAGAAAGAGAGGATACTCCGCATCCAGAAGAGGAATCTCGAGGCCCTCCTCCGGAAGAAGGGGAAGGAGACGAGAGAGGGCGTCCTCGATGCCGAGCTGGGCAGGATACTCTCCGGCGTGAAGATATTCTCGCTGCTGGCTCGGAGATGAACGGTGGGTGAGCGCAATGAGGATACTTCTGCAATTCCCTGAGGGCCTGAAGCGGAAAGGGCTGGAACTCGCCAGGAAGTATGAGGGCGAGGGCCACGAGGTCTTCCTGTCCGCGTCCCCCTGCTATGGCGCTTGCGACATCGCCCTCGACGAGGCGCGCTGGCTGAAGGCCGACAAGATCGTCCACGTCGGCCACAACAGGTTCGTCAAGAACGACCTGCCGATACCTGTCGAGTACATAGAGTACAACATCGACGTGGATATCGAAGCGCTCAAGGCGGTCCTGCCCCATATCGCCCAGCACAAGCGGATAGGCCTCGCAACAACCGTCCAGCACATCCACCAGTTCGATGCCATGAAGGCGTTCTTCGAGAAGAACGGCAAGGAGGTCCATGCCGAGGCGGGCTTCTGGGCCGCCAAGAGGGGGCAGGTCCTCGGCTGCGACGCCATCGGGATCCAGAAGGTCGAGGGGAAGGTAGATGCGATCGTGTTCGTGGGGAACGGGATGTTCCATCCCCTCGCTATAGACGTCAAGAAGCCGGTCTTCGTATTCAACGTCCTTGATTCTTCCGTGAAGAGCGTCAACGACGAGATAGAGCGGCTTAGGAAGCGGAGGAAGGGCGCGCTCGCCAAGGCGCTGACCTGCAGGAGGTTCGGCATCATGGTGAGCACGAAGGTCGGCCAGTTCAATCTCGCTCATGCCCTCTGGGCCAAGAAGGAGCTCGACCGGCGCGGGTTCGAGAGCGCGATACTCGCGGCCAACGAGCTGGAGCCGATAACGCTCAACAACTTCATGGTGTTCGACTGCTTCGTCAACACCGCCTGCCCCAGGATGGTCGACGACCAGGAGGAGTTCGGCAAGCCCATCCTCAACATAGGCATGCTCAAAGAGATGTTCGGCTTGCTCGATGCGGAGAGGGCCGAGAAGCCCTGATCATCTCCCGAAAGCTTCCCTCATAATCCGGTCGTCGAGGCCTTTCGAGACCGCGCGCTCGAAGAGCTCCCTGGCCCGCTCGGGCATCCCGCGCTTCTTGCAGCTGGTTATTATCGAGGTGTACGAGAGCGCGTCGGTGAGCCCCTTGGAATCGGCCTCCTCGAAGAGCGAGAGGGCCCTCTCGAGCATGCCTCCCCTTCCGCACGCGCCTATCGCGACCGTGTACAGGTGGGCGTCAGGCTTCGCCTTGGCCTTCGCCTCATCGAAGAGGGCGACGGCGTCCCTGTACTCGCCGAACTGGTCGTAGAGGCTGATCATGGCGGTGTAGACGAATGCGTCGGCCAGCCCCCTCGCCTTCGCCGTCTCCATCACCTCCTCCGCATCGTCGAGCGAATCGCACCGGTCGCACGCCTCTATGGCGGCGCTCGCCAGCTTCGCGTCGGCTATGCCTTTCCCTGCCGCCTTGCGGAAGGTGTCCATGGCCGCGCCGAGCTCCCCCCGCTTGCCGAAAGCGCGTATGGCGAGGGTGCAGAGCCTCGCATCCAGCGTCCCGACATCTTCGGCGTACTGGAGGACGCGCAGGAGCGGGCCGTGCTTGCCGGCCCTCGAATAAAGGGATATGAGAGCCGCGAGCGCGTCGCGGTCGTCCGGCGTCTGGCCGAGCTTCTCGCTCAGGACCCGCTCGGCTTCCCCGAAGCGGTTCTGCCTCATGAAAGCCCATGCGGAATCGACGAGCCGGTCGGGCGCGGCTTTGAACCGCCCGAACGGCGCGCTCTCCGGGCTGCCCGTATTCACCTTCTGTCCTGGAGGCTGTCTAGTGATGTGGCCCATTGCAACACCGATGTTGCTTATTTACAACAAAAAATATTTAAAGAGGCTCCGAGATTCGGACAGCATGGAAACCATCAGGGAGACCAGTCTGGACCTTCCGCTGCTGCGGAGGGGCAAGGTGAGGGACACTTATGAGCTCGGCGAAAAACTGCTGATGGTGGCCACGGACAGGCTCAGCGCCTTCGACGTGGTCTTCAACGAGCCGATCCCGAGGAAAGGGGAGGTGCTGACGAAGCTGTCGGCCTTCTGGTTCGGCAAGACCAAGGGGATAATCCGCAACCACATGGTGAGCATGACCGTGCCTGCCAAGCTGCCGGCGTATCTGAAGGGCAGGAGCATGGTGGTGGAGAGGTGCAAGCCGCTCCCGCTCGAATGCGTCGTGAGGGGGCACGTGACGGGGAGCGCATGGAAGGAGTACCAGAAGAGCGGGACCGTCTGCGGCATCAAGCTGCCGGCCGGGCTCCATGACGGCAGCGAGCTGCCCGAGGCGGTATTCACCCCGTCCACCAAGGCAGAGAAGGGCCATGACGAGAACATCAGCGAGGAAGCCGCGCGGAAGATAGCCGGGAAGGACGTCTACGAGCTGGTGAAGGAGAAGAGCGTCGAGCTGTACGATTTCGCAGACGCTTATGCCCGCGAGCGCGGGCTCGTCCTCGCCGACACCAAGTTCGAGTTCGGACTCGACGCGAAAGGCGAGGTGATACTCATCGACGAGGCGCTCACCCCGGATTCGTCGAGATACTGGCTCGAGGACAAGTACGAGCTCGGGATGCTCGAGAGCCTGGACAAGCAGTACGTCCGGAACTACCTGGAGAAGACGGGATGGGACAAGAGCCCCCCGCCGCCGGCTCTCCCCAAGGAGATCATTGCCAAGACCACCGAGAGATACCTCCAGGCGTACGAGATGCTCACCGGCAAAAAACTCTGATCAGAGATAATGAGGGAGCATCTTCAGGGCGAACCCGGCCTGGCCGCGGTTGAGGCCCAGGAGCATGATCATGTGCTCGAGCTCCTCCGGGGTGCGTATCTGGCTCTCCTTCTCGGCGAAGGTGGCGAAGGCGTAATATGCGCCGTGCTTCACGCAGAGCCGCAGGAAATTCCGCAGCTTGGAGATCGCGATCGCGCGCGGCACGCCCCGCGTCCGGATGAGCCGTCCGAGGTCGATGAGGAAGCACGCGTTCTTCTTGTCCGCTATGAGCCTGATGGCCCCCTCGTCGAAAGCGTAATCGCGCAGGGAGATGAGGACCCTGCGGTTCTTGTGCTCGATCGCCGATGCGAGGTTCTCGCACTCGACCGCCCTGCCTTTGCATTCGGAGATCGAATAGAACCTGGAAAAACCATGAAGCGAAGGGTCGGACCTGCAGGCTATTATGTCGTACAACCGGCTCACTCTTTCTTGTGAGCGTGCTCGGCGGGCTTGTGGGCTTCGTGATGCGCAGGCTGGTGCTGTGCCGGAGCGTGGTGGGCCTCGTGCCCCTCGTGGAGCGGCGCTTGAGCCGGCTTCGGCGCCTCCTTCCTCGCCTCGGGGGCCTTCGGTGCAGCCTGCTTAGACGCCGGCTTCGGCGCCTGCTGCGGCTTCGTTCCCTTCACGTAAGGTTCGTAGTGGTATGCCTTCCTCGCGAGCAGCTTCCTCTGGAGCTTCTTGTTCATCTGCTTCTTCTTGCTCGGGCTGCGCGAGTTGCCTGCCGCGGTCAGTCCCCTGAAGGACTTGCCCTGCCGTATGGCCGAGCTCACGTTCACCGAGGGCTTGGACGGGTCCGCGAGTATGACCTCGAAGAACTTGTAGTTGCCGTCCTCGCCGACCCAGTAGGAGTTGAGCACTTCCATGTTGCGGTAGACGCGGTTGACGCGCTGCTCCGCGATGGCGCGGTGCGACATCTGCGGCTGGACGAAGAGGTAGTAGTTCTTGTGCTTGCGGCCGCCGTTCGAGCGCCTGCGGGTGCGCCGGCCCTTGTCGATGCGGGTGCGCACGACTATGTAGCCCTGCTTGGCCTTGTATCCGAGCGTCCTGGCCCGGGCGATGTTGGAAGGGAAGTCGACCTTCACCATGGCCGGACCGGCCCTCCATGCGATGACCTTCGCGCGGTAGGCCGCATCCCTTTCCTTGTACTGCTTCTGCAGGGTCTGGGTTATATACTTGTAAGCTCCCATATTATCACGTCGAAATAGCCTGCGCCGGCGGTTTTTACGCTGGCGCAGAGGAAATTCATTGGATTAAGTTTATAAATATTGCCTTTTCAATATGGTCAGCTTGTTTTGGTGTGAGTATGCATCAAGCTTCCGAACAGCCAGAATTCATGAAAACGGTTGAGGAGATCAAAGAGGCTGAGGAGGCTTACGACCGTCTTATTTTGTCTGCCAAGGACAAGGCCGGCAAGACGCTCCGCGACGCCAAGGAGAAGCTCCAGGAGGAACGCGCCAAGAGCGACGAGGAGATAACGGCTTTCCGCAACGAGAGGATACGCAAGGGCAGCAAGGAGATCGAGGACGAGGTCGGCAAGCTCCTATCAGCGGCCAAGGAAGACGCGGCCAAGCTAGGCAAGAAGAAAGCCGACCAGCAGACGGTCTCCAGGCTGATCAAGGATTTCTTGGGCAGCCTCTGAGAGGGTTCAGAATGCTTCGGACCAAAAAGATGAAGAAGGTCAGGGTAATCGTACTTAAGTCCCAGGCCGCGGACCTGATCAGGGAGCTCCACGAGGCAGGGCTCGTCGACATAAGGAAGGGCTCGCACGATGGCCTCGACGAGGGCAGGCCGCTCGCCTCCTTCGACGAGGTTTCCGTCGAGCTTGTGAAGCTGCGCGCCGCCCTCTCCGTGATGGAGCAGGCCGTCGGGCCCGGCTACGGAAGGGCCCCGAAGCTCATGGACGGCGGGAAGGCGCTTGCCGCTTCGAGGGCGCTCCAGATAGGGGAGAAGCTCAAGGGCCTCAGCGCCGAGTCGGCCGATCTCGGCGAGGAGGTCAAGGCGCTCGAGGCGCAGAAGGCGGCCCTCGCGAGGATCTCGCACTTCAAGAGCGTGGACTTCAGCAGGCTCTCCACCCGCACGATGGGGTTCCGCATCGCGGACGTGCCGGTGGCGAAGCTCAGCAGGCTCGAGGAGGCCGTCAAGGCGGCCGACGGGAACATGATCCTGGAGCCGGGCTTCAACGTCGCGCTCATACTTTTCCCCCGGAAGAGCCAGCAGGCGGTGGACGGGGCCATGGCCGAATACGGCGCGGCGGACGTCGAGGTGCCTGAGGGCATGACGACCCCCGCCGCGATGTCCGAGGCGATAGGCTCCCGGCTCTCCGCGAAGAAGGAGAGGCTCGCCGCGATAAGGGCCGAGATCGCGCGCATCGCGAAAGCGGAGATAGAGCGCGTCCGGGACATCTCGGAGTCGCTCGAGGTGATGGCCACGAGGGCCGAAGTCGCCTCGAGGTTCTCGCAGACCCGGCGCGTGTTCGTCCTCGAGGGCTGGATAGTCGGCTCCGAGATGGGGAAGCTGAAGGAGCTCGTCTCGAGGCACCCGGAGGTCTCGCTCGAGGACGTGCACGTGGACGAGCACCACGAGATGCCGCCGACGGTCCTCGACAACCCCAAGGTCGCCGGCCCCATGGAATTCATCACCAAGAACTACTCGTTCCCGAACTATTTCGAGCTCGACCCGACTTTCGCTTACCTTATCGCGCTCCCCATCCTCTACGGGATGATAGTGGGGGATGTCATCTACGGGCTCATCTCGCTCGTGCTAGCCTTCTGGTTCCTCCAGAAGTTCCGCAAGAGCTATATCATGAGCAACGTCTCGAAGATATGGATGTACTCGGCGGTCCCCGCGATCGCCTTCGGCCTGTTCTTCGACGAATGGGCAGGGATGTCGCACTTCAAGCTCGCCCAGCTCATCGGAAGCTGGATCGGCGTGACGATACTCAACGCGCCTCTCTACACCGGCTTCGCGAGGATAGAGAACGTGCTCGCGCTGATAGGCCTCAGCGCCCTGGCCGGCATGATACACCTCGCCTTCGGATTCATATTCGGCGCGGTCAATGAATGGCACCACGACAAGAAGCACAGCATGGCGAAGGTCGCCTGGATCGGGGTGGAGCTGGGGATGCTGCTCGCCCTCCTGCCTTACCTGACCGGCATGTTCCCGCAGCTGGGGCGCATCGACCCGTCCCTGACCCCAGTTGGCCTGGTCCTGCTGGTCGTCTCGGTGGTCGTCATCGGCGCCACGGAGGGCGTCGTCGGGGTGATAGAGATCCCCGGGCTCGTAGGCAACATCCTCTCATACAGCCGTATCGCGGCCATAGGCATAGTCGGGGTGGTGATCGCCGAGCTCCTGAACGACTTCATAGTGCCGACCCCGGACAAGGGCCTCGTGCTCGCCTTGGTCCTGGCGCCGGTGTTCATAATACTCCACGTGGTCAACTGCTTCGTGGCGATGTTCGAGTCCCTCATACAAGGGGGCCGTCTCAACATAGTAGAATTCCGCTCGAAATTCCTACAGGGCGGAGGGGACCTTTTCATCCCGTTCTCCCTGTATTCGAAGAAATTATGACAAGGTGAAAGTATGGCAGATGCAACGACAGTCGCAAGTACGGTCGGAACGTTTTTGACTTCCGATGGGGCGCTGGCTATCGGCGCCGGCATAGCCATGGGCCTCAGCGCCTTGGCTGCTGCCTGGTCGCAGGGAACCCTGGGCGCGGCGGCGATGGGCGCGGTGGCGGAGAGGCCTGAGCTCGAGAAGAACGTGCTCATATACATCGTCCTGCCCGAAGTCCTGGCGGTCTTCGGATTCCTCGTGGCAGTCCTCCTGTGGCTCAAGCTCAGCAGCGGCGCCTAAAGGTGCACTGAAATGGGAATTGAGAAGCTCAAGGGCTCTCTCATCTCAGAGGCGAACGAGGACGCGAGGAAGATAACTGACGAGGCGCAGGCCCAGGTAAAGGCCATGCAGGAGGAAGAGCGCGGTCGGAAGGCGTCCCTCAAGAAGGAGACCGAGTCCGAGGTGGAGCGGCTGCTCTCCGAGCAGCGCAACGAGAGGATAGCCTGGGCCAGGCTCGAGTCGAAGAGGCTGCTCAGCGAGGCGCGCGAGGACGCGATAAAGGACGTCCTCGAGGACTTCTTCGATGCCCTGGGAAGCGCCAGGAAGTCGCCGGAGTACAAGAAGTTCCTCAACAGCTCGGTCGCCGTTGCGGTCGCCGAGCTGGGAAGCGGCTCGGTCGTGCACGTGCTCAAGGGCGAGCGGGCGCTCATCCAGAGCCCCAAGGGCGCCAAGGTCGTCGAGGACCTGGAAGGCCTCGGCGGCGCGATGGTGGAGAGCGCCGACGGCAAGATACGGATCGACCTCACCCTCGAGACTCAGTACGAGAGCAGGAAGGATGAGATCCGCAAGCAGATCTACGACAGATTGTTCGGGGGCAAAGGATGAGCTTCGGCGGAATGCTGGCGGGCGTCGCCTCCAAGATCCCTCCGCTCGGCGGGCGGGCCATGAAGTACGGCTACTCCAACGCCAGGGTCAGGGCCATGAAAGGGCTCCTGCTCCGAATGGGTGCGCTGGACGAGCTGGTCAGGGTGGGGACTATCGAGGGCATGGTGGAGCTGCTGCAGCGCACCGGCTACAAGAACGACCTCACGACCGCCTCCGTCCGCTACAAGGGCTCGACCCTGATCGAGACCGCCGCATCGTGGAACTTCTCCCGGACCATGCGGAAGCTCGTGCGCATCACCCCGAAGGCGGACCGCGACGCCGTGTCGTCCCTGCTCCTGCGCTACGAGCTGCTGAACCTCAAGACGATCATGCACGCCCGCAGGCTGAAGAAGAGCTACGAGGACATACGCCCGAACCTGGTCGAGGTCGCGGGGATGGATGAGTCCGATTTCAAGCGCCTGATGAAGTCCGACGACATCTCGCTCCCCAAGGAGATAAGGAAGACGCCGGCCGTCCGCAGGATGATAGAGGCGGCCACGGACTCCGAGGCCAGGGACGCGATGACGAAGGCGCTGGCGAGCGCCGACTCGTTCGCGAAGATGGAGAGCGCGCTCGATTCATACGTCTATCTGATGATGGACAAGGCCCTCTCAAGGGCCAGCGGCAAGGAGTACCCGCACATGAGATGGATCCTGCGCAAGGAGATAGACGCCAAGAACATCATGATAATAGAGAGGCTGAAGAAGCACAGCACGCCCAAGGAGCGCATCCGCGCCAGCCTGATAAAGGGCGGGACGATGGCCCCGCAGATGGCCGAGAGGATGATGGAGGCCAAAGACATGCAGGCGTCGCTGCAGACAGCGAGGCCCCTGTTCCCGCAGCTCGACCTCAAGGACGTCAAAAGCCTGACAGACTGCGAGATCGCGCTCGAGAAGTCGATCGCCGCGCAGAAGGCGCTGGCTTTCCACAGGGCGACGCTCTCGGCCGGCGTGATGATAGGATTCCTGCTCCTCAAGGAGGAGGAAGTGAACAACCTGCGCAAGATAGCCAAGGGCAAGGAGTTCGGGATGAGCGAGGGCGAAGTGCGCTCGACGCTAGTGACGGTGTGATATTCAATGAAATCCAAGATAGTGGTCATCGGGGACGCCCCGCTCGTCATGGGGTTCCAGCTCGCGGGGCTGGAGAACACCGTGCAGGCGAGCGAGGCCACGATCCAGGCCGAGATAGAGAAGGCCCTGGAGAACAAAGAGTATGGCATCATAATCACCAACGAGAAGCTGCTCAACCTCGTCGACTGGAGGCTGAAGAAGAAGCTCGACAGCATTGCGTATCCGGTCGTCATACCGATGCCCGACTACTCTGGCAAGAGCGCCGAGGGGGACGAGATACGGAACCTGATAAAGAGAGCGCTCGGCTTCGACTTGGGGGCAAAGAAATAATACTGGATTGGAGGACGAGAAAATGGCGAAGGAAGGTCACATCACGAGGATAAGCGGGCCTGTCGTCGAGGCAGATCTGCCTGACGCGAGGCTCTACGACGTCGTCCGTGTAGGCGAAGGAAAGCTGCTCGGCGAGATCATCAAGATAACCGGTGCCATATCGGTCATCCAGGTCTACGAGGATACCTCCGGCCTGAGGCCGGGCGAGCCCGTCGAGTCGACAGGGCAGCCCCTCTCGGTCGAGCTGGGCCCCGGCATCCTCCAGAGCATCTACGACGGCATCCAGAGGCCGCTCAAGGTCATCGAGGAGAGGGCCGGCGGGGTGTTCATCACGAGGGGGATAGAGGCCCCTGCGCTGGACCGCAAGAAGGAGTGGGACTTCAAGGCGACGGTCAAGAAGGGCGACAAAGTCAAGGTCGGCGACGTCATCGGGACGGTCCAGGAGACCGACCTGATCGAGCACAAGATCATCTCGCCGTACGAGGGCAAGGTGGAGTCCGTCTCATCCGGCAAATTCACTGTCGAGGACGAGGTGGCGGTCATATCGTTCGAGGGGAAGAAATACCCGCTGAAGATGATCCAGAGATGGTTCGTTAGGAAGGCCAGGCCGGTCATAGAGAAGTTCCCTCCGACCATCCCGCTTGTCACTGGGCAGAGGATAATAGACACGTTCTTCCCGATCGCCAAGGGCGGAACGGCCTGCATACCAGGGCCTTTCGGCTCGGGGAAGACGGTCACGCAGCAGAGCCTGGCCAAATACTCGGACACCCAGATCGTCGTATACATCGGTTGCGGCGAGCGCGGGAACGAGATGACGGACGTGCTAACGGAATTCCCGCACCTCAAGGACCCCAAGACCGGGAAGCCGCTCATGCAGAGGACGGTGCTGATAGCCAACACGTCCAACATGCCTGTGGCCGCCCGCGAAGCGAGCATATACACGGGCGTGACCATCGCCGAGTACTTCAGGGACATGGGCTACGATGTCGCGCTGATGGCCGACTCGACCTCGAGATGGGCCGAGGCCATGCGCGAGATAGGAGGCCGCCTCGAGGAGATGCCTGGCGAGGAAGGGTATCCGGCTTACCTGGCCAGGAGGCTGGCGGAGTTCTACGAGCGGGCAGGGCGCGTGCGCTGCCTCGCGACCGAAGAGAGGTACGGTTCGATATCGATCATCGGGGCCGTCTCCCCGCCCGGCGGAGACACCTCCGAGCCGGTCTCTCAGAACACCCTGCGCGTGACGAAGGTCTTCCTCGCCCTCGACGCCTCGCTCGCCTACAAGAGGCACTTCCCGGCCATCAACTGGCTAAAGAGCTACACGCTCTACTCCGACGGCCTCTCCGAGTGGTTCGCCGAGAACATATCCTCGGACTTCACGAAGATGTCGAAGGACGCGATGTCCATGCTCCAGAAGGAGGCCGAGCTCCAGGAGGTCGTCCAGCTGGTCGGCCCTGACGCTCTGCCGGAGAAGGAGCAGGCCGTGCTGATGGTCACGAAGATGCTGAGGGAGGACTACCTCCAGCAGAACGCCTACAGCGACATCGACGCGCGCTGCGAGGTCAAGAAGCAGTACCAGATGCTCAAGACGATAATGAGGTTCGGCGAGCGGACCAACAACGCCCTCGACCTCGGCGTGCAGCTCAAGAGGATATCGGAGCTCAAGGTCAGGGGAAGCGTCGGAAGGATGAAGGAGATCACGGACATGAAGGAGTTCGAGAAGCTGCAGAAGGAGATAGACGCAGGCTTCGACGAGCTCGTGAAAAGGTGATACTGATGAAGGAATACAAGACGATCACGGAAATCGCGGGCCCCCTCGTCGTGGTGTCGGATGTCAGCGGCGTCGGCTACAGCGAGATAGTCGAGATAATGCTCCCCTCCGGCGAGAGGAGGAAGGGGCAGGTCCTCGACGTCGGCAAGGGCGTCGCGGTCGTCCAGGTCTTCGGCCCGACGGCCGGCATAAGCACGACTCAGACGACAGTGCGCTTCCTGGGCGAGACGATGAGGCTCGGCCTCACGACCGAGATGCTCGGGCGCGTGTTCACCGGCCTCGGCGAGCCCCGGGACAAGGGCCCCAGGGTCATACCCAAGGAGAGGGTGGACATATCCGGCCTCCCTATCAACCCGTATTCGCGCGAGATGCCCAACGAGTTCATCCAGACCGGAGTCTCGACCGTGGACTGCATGAACACCCTGGTCAGGGGGCAGAAGCTGCCGATATTCTCTGGAGCAGGCCTCCCCCACAACCAGCTGACCGTGCAGATCGCGCGGCAGGCGAAGGTGCGCGGGACGGGCGAGAAGTTCGCCGTCGTGTTCGCCGCCATCGGCATCACCCACGAGGAGGCCTCCTTCTTCATGAGGGACTTCGAGAAGACCGGGGCCCTCGAGAACGCCGTGCTTTTCCTCAACCTGGCCGACGACCCGTCGGTCGAGCGCATCATCACTCCGCGTCTCGCGCTGACCACCGCCGAGTACCTGGCGTACGAGCAGGGCATGCACGTGCTCACGCTCATCACCGACATGACCAACTACTGCGAGGCGCTCCGTGAGATCTCCTCGGCCAGGCAGGAAGTGCCCGGCCGCAGAGGCTACCCCGGCTACATGTACACCGACCTCTCGACGATATACGAGAGGGCCGGGCGTGTCAAGGGGAGCACGGGCTCTGTCACGCAGATCCCGGTGCTCACCATGCCCGGAGACGACAAGACCCACCCGATCCCCGACCTCACCGGGTACATCACGGAGGGGCAGATACTCCTGAGCAGGGACCTCCACCGGAAGAATATCTATCCTCCCGTGGACCCGCTGCCTTCGCTCTCGAGGCTGATGAACTCCGGTATTGGAGACAAGAAGACCAGGGAGGACCACAAGGGCGTGTCCGACCAGCTCTACGCCGGCTACGCGAACGGCAGGGACCTGCGCAGCCTGAGCGCGGTCGTCGGCGAGGAAGCGCTGTCCGCGACGGACAGGAGGTTCCTGAAGATGGCCGACGAGTTCGAGAAGAGGTTCATCCAGCAGGGCCCGTACGAGAACCGCGAGATAGAGACCACGCTCGACCTTGGATGGGAGCTGCTCTCGATCCTGCCGGACGAGGAGCTCAAGAGGGTGAAGAAGGACCACATACCCAAGTACATGAAGAAGAAGTACCAGCTCTGAGGATGTTGAAATGAAACCTGGGATGGGGGATCAAAACCCCACTGAGAATGACGGAGGAGGGTTTTGATGCCTGGCGCGACAGATGTGAATCCGACGAGGATGGAGCTCATCAAGACCAAGGACCGCATCAAGCTCGCGCAGAAGGGCCACAAGCTCCTCAAGCAGAAGCGGGACGCCCTCATCCTGGAGTTCTTCAAGATACTCAAGAAGGCGCAGGACCTCCGCGGCCAGCTCGCCCTCAAGATGGCATCGGGCTACAAGTCGCTGGCTCTGGCCGAGACCTACCACAACATCCAGGACCTCAACAAGGTGTCGCTTGATTTGCGCAAGGAGATAGACATAGATATAGAGGTGAGGAACGTCATGGGCGTGAAGATACCTAACATCAACGCCCAGATGGAGAGCAGGCATTTCCTCAGCCTCCCGACCTACTCGGTGGCCGGCACGAGCGCGAAGATAGACGCGGCCGTTGAGGACTTCAACGACATCCTCCAGATGGTCGTCAAGCTCGCCGAGACCGAGACGGCCATGAAGAGGCTGATCATCGAGATAGAGAAGACCAAGAGGCGCGTCAACGCCCTCGAGTTCGTCCTCATCCCCCGCCTTGAAGAGGAAAAAAAGCTGATCGCCTTCAGGCTCGAGGAGATGGAGAGGGACAGCTTCGTGTCGCTCAAGTCGATAAAGAGGAAGCTCGAGAAAGAGAAGAAGGAGAAGGAGGCCGGCGCGGCCGCATGAATGGCTGGGATGCCGCCGCAGGCACATGCTGTCGCCATCAGCCGATGCCGCCACTAGTTATAAAAGGATTAATAAAGTGTATGTAACTGATTAGATGACCGGGTAGGATGAAGGGGGACTTTTTCCAGCTTGGCGGATCGCGGTTCGAGCACAAGGGCAGCACGCGCTCGGCCGTCCAGATAGAAGCGAGGAGCGCCGACGGGAGGCTCGAGCTCTTCGAAGTCAGGAACGGGACGCGCCTCGTCTACCGGACGGAGGACGGCAAAAGGGTCGTCTTCTCGGTGAGTTCGGAGAAAGGGAAAAGGAGGATAATGGCGAAGCTGGACCTCCATCCGTAGCCGCGGACTGGAGCGGTTAATAAACAGTTCAGCCTAATCGATTCTCGGTGAAAAGCGCCAAGAAAGGACCTGGGGATGAGGAATCCGCCCGCCCCAGCCCGGCCGGTTTCCAGAGAAAGAGCGTGCTCATCGAGAACCCGAGGCGTTCGGCCGAGAAGGCGCAACGGATCCGGACATTCCTGCTCCATGACAATCACTCAAGGGTCCTCGGGCTGATAATGAGATCGCCCAGGGACCAGGAGGCGGTGGCAGAACTCCTGACCGACCGCTTCGCAGGGATAGGGCCGCTGGCGGCCGGCGAATTCTTGACGGCCGCGCACAGGCGGATGGACATAGAGCGCGCGGTGCCGAAGCTGACCGAGGCCCTCGCGTCCCCGTACACGAGGACGGACGCCGCCCACGCCCTCGCAAGGCATTTCCTGAACATCGGCGATAACGAACGGCTCGACTCCCTGCTCGCGCATCCCGAACCCGAGGTCGTCAGGGCGGCCCATCTCGTCCTGATGCACGAGGCCACCAAAGAGGAGCGCTAGCCGTTTCGGCCATGGCCGCAGGAAAAACGCAAAGGCTTAAATGTAGCCAGAGCAGCTCCCTTGGAGATTATAGCGACAAGGTGATGGAAATGGCTAAGGAAGACGAGATGATGCCTCCGCGCAGGATGGGATTCTTCCCGGTCGCGGCGGCCGTCCTCATAATGATAGGGATGCTCGGGGGGGCGTACATACTCTCACAGGCGGATTTCGCCCCGAAGGTGAACGTCACGGGCGGGCCGACCAACCCGACGGTCTACGTGTCCAGCACGCCGCCGGACCATGCGATCTCGGTCAGCGCGACCGCCTCGCAGGACGTGGCGCCGGACGAGCTCGACATCGGGCTCCATGTGCAGACCCAGTCCGCGAACGCCAAGCAGGCCCAGCAGGACAATGCCGTCGTGGCTGCGGACCTGCGCTCGAAGCTGTCCGCCCTAGGCGTGCCGGACTCTGACATACAGACGGTCTCCTACAGCGTGACCCCGGTATATGACAGCACGTACATCTGCGACAAGAGCGGGATGGGCTGCCACTACGATTCCAACCTCACCGGTTACCAGGCGACCCAGAGCTTCGTCGTGAAGATCTACGACCTGACCAAGGGAGGCGACGTGATAGACGCGGCCTCCACGGCAGGGACGAACCAGACGTTCACCGACTACGTCCAGTTCACCCTGAAGGACTCCACGAGGGACTCCCTCGAGACGGCGCTGCTCCAGAACGCGTCGGCCTCGGCGAAGACCAAGGCCCAGGCGATAGCCAGCGGCCTCGGCGTGTCGGTTGGGAACGTCCTCTCGGCCAGCGAGTCGTTCAACTACCCGGTGCCGTATTACCGGAGCTATGACATGATGGCAGGCGGGGCCGCCCCGGCCGCTCCGACCCAGCTCAACGCGGGCCAGGTCAGCGTCTCGGCGACGGTCAGCACCAGCTTCGCGGTCGGGAGCTGATTTTGCCAGTTTGCCTTCCCTGCGGGGAAGGCGCTGGCAGATTTTTCTTTTCCCTTTTTGTGTTAAAGAAGTGATTAAAAAGTAATTGACCACATTTACCAAGCGGTGGTCATCTGCAGCTAAGACATCAGAATGTTTCCCGGCAACAGAGGGTCGTCGCTGGCGCTGTCCTGGCAGGGCTCCTGCTGGCTTGCCCGGCGAACGGGCAGGCACCCCAGACCGCTCCGGCCCCCGCAGGGGCATGCATGAACGGCTCCCGCCCGATCAAGAAAGGCGACAGGTTCGTCTTCGACGTCTCCAAAAGACCGTTCGATTCGTTCGACGTCCTGGAAGCGGACGGGAGGGCTGTCAAGGCCGATGAGACCATCTCTTTGCCGGTATGCAACTCGAAAAAGAGCATGGCGAGCATCAAGCTGGCCGTGCGGGGTTTCGACCTCTCATGCGCCTCTTCTTCTTTCGCTTTGAACCAGCAGCAAGTGATGGCCGGATTGATCGAAACAGAGGACCAGGCGCTGGCGGCGGAGCCATTCAAGGGCGTGGATTGCGGCAGGCCGGTGGATAATTCAGAGAGGATTGCCAGGCATCTCAACGATAAGCTCGATGCGTTCGTGCTCTCGCTGATGGCCCAGAAGACGGAGAGCACGTTACTCAGACAGGCGTTCTCAGGGCCTTTCAAATACAGCTTTTCCGCCGCGGTTTTCGCCAACGGCACCGAGATGCCGCAGGTCTTCAGGGTCGTGAGCCAGGACGGCAAGGAAGCCGTGATAGAGGTGAATACCGTGGAGCTCGGACCCCAGAGGGTCGTCCTGGACAAGAGGGTGGACCTGGAAGTGAGGTTCAAGGATGTGCCGGCTTTCATGACCGTCCCCTATCTGATAGGCGACATATCCGTCGGGAAAGACGGGCGCTTCAGGGCGACGGTCAGCCCTGACCGCTCAAGATGAGGGATTAAATCCTTTTTCAACGTTCTCCAACCCATGCGATGGCGATCCCATGTCCTCATAGGCGCGGCCCTCTCTTTCGCCGTCATCTACCTCCTCGGCCAGCATGATGCGGCCGCCCTTGCTATGCTGGCGGCCTTCGGCGCTTTCAGCGCCCTCGTGCCGGACCTCGACCATGATTCGAGCAAGGGAAGGAAGCTGCTCGACGCCGCGGTCATCGCATTCGCCCTTTTCGCCGTCTATCTCTGGGACTGCCTGGGCGTGATCTGCCTGCCTTCTGCCGCCAAGATACTGCCTTCCCTGATGCTCTTCCTTGCCATCGTGGGGGGCTACTTCATCGCCTTCCGCATCTTCAAGCCGAGGCACCGCGGGATAACGCACACGCTCGCGGCCAACGCGGCTTTCGGCATAGTCCTTTGGGTCGTGTTCGGCGACCTGATCGCGATAGCCGGGACGGTCGGGTATTTCTCCCACCTCCTCGCGGACCAGCACGTGAAGCTGGTTTAGTTATAATCTGCGAAAAGAAGTGAAGTTTTTTTAATCGATCCTGACAAATTATCATCCACTACTGATCAGAGGTGGGGGAATGGAAACGAAACTGAAGACGACGGAAACTCAAGCGCGGCGCAGCTCTGGATATTTCGCGAGGAGCGCGGTCCTTGTCGGCGCCCTGGCGATGGGATGCGGCGGGGGGATGCGGGAGCCGCCCAAGATGGCGGATTCCGGTCCCGCCGTGGCCACGCAGCCAGCGGCTTCGACGCAGCCCAAGCAAGCGGAGCGGCCCCAGCGCGGCGTCGAAGTGAGCTGCGGCGGAATGGGCACGAGCCTCCAGGCCGGGCAGGAGGTCTGGTTCGGTTTCATGGAGAAACAGTCGTATTCCATAAAGATCACCGGCATCGAGGGCGAGCGGGTCCTGGCCGACGTCATGGTTCCGACGGGCACACCGGTGACGACGATGAACCTGGTGACTTTCGCGTTGAGATTCGATTCGGTCGAGCTCTCCCGTGAGCAGGTGCAGCGGGTCGCGGACGCCATGTGCACGCAAGTCACGGAAGCCAGGAGGACGGTCGATAGTGTCGGGCGGATGGCCGATGACATGGCCCGGAGAGCCCGGGAGGCGGCAGACATCTTGGGGAGGGCCGGAGGACCCGCGCGGAGAGCCGAGGGCACGCCTGCTGCTTCACCCCGTCCGGGGCCGCATGGCAGTATCCCTGCCGGCGTCCTGTCAGACGATTCGGCGGGGGTCGGCATGGCGCTTGGATACGGCCAGGGGATAGGGAGGGCGCTGAGCGTATTGATCGCGCTCCGGGCCGGGAGGACGAGGATACCTGAACAGGCGACCGGATTCACGGTCGAAGGCGCCGACGCCGATGCGTACGTGCTCAGGGTCACCGAAGGCGAGGCTGCGGGAGCGCGCTTCCGACTCGACCGCAAGGTCGACCTGAACTTGGAGTTCCTGTTCGAAAAAGCGGGCTTCTTCACCACCCCGTACAGGATTGACAGCCTCTCGGCTGAGGGAGTGGCGAGGGTCTCTCTAGACTGTTCGAGAGAGGCATACATGGAGATCGGATCGTCCGAATTCGCGCGGGGACAGCACCCGTCCTGCAGGTGATGAAAATGGGACGCGACCGGAGACTGTCAGGCCAGCATAAAGATGAGCAGCGCTCATCCGGGCATCTGAGGAACTACTTCAAGTACGCCCTGCTCGCAGGAGCGATGGCCGGGTGCGGCTACACCGCGATCCGGTACGAGATCGCCAGGCTCCCGAACAACGGCGACAGCTGCCCATCGCTCGGGAACGCCATCCAGGTCTACCAGGGCCAGGAGGTCGGGTTCGGCCCGGGGCGGCGCCCGCTGTATCTGGCCCGGATGAACAGCCTGGACGGGACGGATATCACGATGGAGATGAGGATGCCGCTGGCGCCGGCCACCGCATCCGGGGTGTCATGGGTCGTCACCTTCGGGGGGCTCAGGACCGACGTGGAAGGGATCGCGAGGACCGCCAACACGATGTGCGGCCTGGCAGGGGTCCGGAGGGGAGCGGCCCTTCCGAGGGATGGCGGATCCGCAGGGGCAGAGAATCAGCCGGATGCCGCTGTCCAGGCGGACGCGGAGTCCGCCGGCGCAGGAGGCGAAGGCGGCTCGCCTGCTATCGCGCTCCTCGAAGCCATGGCGCAGAGGATGAGGTCGGACGCCGGCCCCCCGCCTCCGGTGGAGCTGGAGCGCCCTCCCGAGCTGGACAGCCATGGAGGGGCGTTCCCGCCGGACAGCTCGGCGGACTTCGCGAGGACGTTACGTGAGAACCTGGGCAGGGCCATATCGTCCCTCCAGTCGCTCATGGCTGGGCGCGAGCCCTCGGGCGGGGACAGCGCGTTCACTGTGACCGCTTCGGATGAGAGGACGTTCACGCTCAGCGCGGGCGGGCAGACGATCAGGCTGAGCCGCAGGGCGGAGATGCAGTGGGACGTGTCCACGCCGACGGCAGCGACCCTGAGGATACCGTACCGCATCACGAGGATGAGCACGCAGGGCGGCGCGCTGTCTGTCGAAGTGGCCGTGGACTGCTCCAGGGACATGGAAGCGGCTGGCGACGGGCTCGGCGTGAGGAGAGGGCCGCATCCTGCATGCCGATGAACGAGAAGGCAAAACGAGACGAAGGAAGACGCTTCCGGTTTTCGATCAACCCGAACGTGAAAGCGATCAGGGGTTTGTTTTTCGATGACTTCCCGCTCGTCGCGATCTTGGCCAGGTGCGCTTGCGTAACCGGGGGATCTGGAATATTCAGAGGCTCGCTTCCTTCTTCAGCTCGCAGCGGATGTTGGTGGGCTTCTCCTGGCGGCTGTCGATGACGCCGTCCTTGTTGAACACGTAGAGCGTGACGCCGCACTTGTACATCTGGGGCGCGGTGAAGCTGTTGCTGTATATGCGCACAGACTTCTCCAGGAACTCGGATTTCCCGACGATGCCGATCCTGACCCTGCCCTTGCGCAGGGAGTTGTTCGGGCTGAGCGACAGCCGCTCCGGCACCGATACGTCGGCCTCGGCCCAGACAGGATGCTCGCCCGGGTTCTCGACCCTCATGATGAGCTCGACGTAATTGCTCGAGAAGCCGAAAAGCACGTCGGGATGATGGCGTATCGAAAGGTTGACCAAGCGCTCACCTAAGCTGTCATTCACAAGCATCATTATAATCTTTCTCTTGGAATCCGTTCCCATGATGCCGGAGTCCAGGCTCATCCGCTCAGAGCTAACCATACGGGAGATGGCCCTGCCGGACGACGTCCTGCTGGCCAGGAAATCCCTCATCAGGTGGATCGCCCTCTCGCTCGGGATGATACTCCCCAACGAGAGCAGGAGGCTGCTGCTGGACATACTCGAGGCGCTCTTCGAATTCCATGTGAAAGGCGAGGCGCCGACAACGAAGGACATAATAGCCAGGCTCAAGGAGGGGACTGGCTCCGAGCCGAACCCCAAGGCGGTGTATTACCACCTGCTGCGCCTCAAGCAGATGGGGATCCTCAGCAGGAAGAAAGGGAGGTACTACCTCGGCGACGGCGAGAAGAGGAACCTGCGCGAGATATTCAGGGATTTCTACATGAGGAAGGCCGACGCGGCATTCTCGAACATAGACACGGCTCTGGACAAGCTGGAGAACGGATATCGGTAAGCGGTGCTATCAATGGGCGATGACTTTTCAGGGTTCTACAAGCTCAGCCTCGATGAGAGGCTCTCGAAGCTGAAGAAGGCCGCGGGCCTGACGGAAGAGGAGGCCGCCGTGCTGCGCGACAGCGGAGCGCTCGCCATGGAAAAGGCCGACAAGATGGTCGAGAACGTGGTCGGAGCCGTGCACCTCCCCCTCGGCCTCGGCCTCAATTTCGTGATAAACGGGAGGAGCTTCCTGATACCGATGGCGGTGGAGGAGTCTTCGGTGATAGCCGCCGCATGCAAGGCGGCCAAGCAGACGCTGCCGGAGGGGTTCAAGGCCGAGGCGGACGAGCCCATCATGATCGGGCAGATCCAGGTCATGAGGATGGGCGACCCCAACGAGGCGCTCAAGAACCTCTCCCTGAACAAGAGCCAGATCCTCCTCATCGCGCAGGGGCACATGAAGAGCCATGAGAAATACGGCTGCGGCGTGAGGGATTTCGAGGCCAAGCTGCTCCAGTCCGAGCGCGGGCCGATGCTCATCGTCGATTTCCATGTCGCGGTCGGGGACGCGCAGGGGGCGAACATGGTGAACACGCTCCTGGAGGGCATCGCCCCCACGATCGCGCAGCTCTCGGGCGGCAAGCCCAGGCTTAGGATAGTGAGCAACCTCGCGACGAAGAGGAAGGCGCGCGCAAGCGCGACCTGGAAGCGGAGCGTGGTCGGCGACGACGTGATCGAAGGAGTCCTGGACGCGTACGAGTTCGCCCGCTGCGACGTCTACCGTTGCGCGACCCACAACAAGGGCATAATGAACGGGGTGGATGCGGTCGCCATGGCGACCGGGAACGACTGGCGCTCGGTGGAGGCGGGGGCGCACGCCTTCGCGTCGCTGGGCCAGTACAAGCCGCTCACCAGGTTCCACAAGAACGAGAAGGGCGACCTGATGGGGAGCATCGAGCTCCCCCTCGCCGTGGCGACGGTCGGCCCTGCCATTAACGGCAGCCCGACGGCCAGGATCGCGCTCAAGATCTCCGGCGTGAAGGGCTCGAGGGAGCTCGCGATGGCCATGGCATGCGTGGGGCTTGCGAACAATTTCGCGGCCCTCTCAGCGCTCGGAACCGTCGGCATCCAGGAAGGCCACATGAAGCTGCACGGAAGGAACATCGCCCTCTACGCGGGCGCGACGGCCGATGAGGCCGAGCGGGTCGCCGAGATGCTCTCGAAGGACAAGGACTTCAGCCTCGAGCACGCCAAGGAAGCGCTGGCGAAAGTCAGGGGCCGATAGACTTCCGCCACCGTACCGTCTGACCGAGGCCTTTCTCCAGGCTCCAGGCGGGCCGGAATCCCAGGAGCTTCCGCGCGTTGCTCGTGTCCGCGTACGAATGCCTTATGTCGCCCTCGCGCCACCCCTCGAAGCGGGGCTCGGGCATCCCGCCGGCGAGCTTCCCCAGCGCGCCGAGCAGCTCTTTCAGGCTCGTCGGCCTGCCTGTCGCGATGTTGAGGGCCTTCCCGTCAGCGCCGCTCTTCCGCATCGCGAGGACGTTCGCCTCCACCACGTCGGCCACATAGATGAAGTCGCGCGTCTGCGTCCCGTCGCCGTAGACCACCGGCGCCGTTCCCGAGCAGGCGGCATCGACGAAGCGCGCGACCACGCCGGATTCGGATGAGAGGGACTGGCGCGGGCCATAGACGTTGAAGTATCTCAGGCAGACCGTGCGCAGGCCCTTCTTGTCGAATGAGGCGGCGAGCCGCTCCAATTCCAGCTTGGACTCCCCGTACGGCGAAAGCGGCTTTTTCGGGGCATCTTCTGCGAGCGGTGGCGGCGAATCGCCGTAGACCGCGGCCGAGGATGCGAGGACGGCTTTCCTCGCGCCGGCTTTCTCGGCCGCCTCGAGGACCATGCGTGTCCCCTCCACGTTCACCAGATGCGCCTTCTCCGGCTCCCTCACGGACTGCGAGACCGAGACGAGCGCGGCCTCGTGGAAAACGCATTCGGCGCCTTCCATCGCCTTCTCCATGGCCGCTTTGTCGCAGATGCTCCCCCTCATGAGCTGGATGCCTTTGCCTGCCGCGGCCACGTTCGCCTCCGAGCCGCTGGAGAGGTCATCGAGAACGCGCACCGCGTGCTTATCGGACAGCAGGCGGCCGCAGAGGTGCGAGCCGATGAATCCGGCGCCGCCGGTGACAAGGCAGAGGGACATGAGCAGTTAGCTACGCAAAGGGATTTAATCCTTGAGAGGGGTATCTCCCCGAATGATAGGATTCGCGCTCATCTTCCTGATATCCGCAATCGTATCGCTGGCCCTCACAGGGCTCCTCATCCCTAAGCTCAAGAAAGCCGGCATGACCGGCAACGACGTGAACAAGCCGGGGCGGCCCGAGGTCGCCGAGATGGGTGGCCTGGGGATGGTGGCAGGCGTGGCGAGCGGCATGCTGCTCGCGATATTCCTCCAGACGTTCTTCGGCCTGCAGTTCGACCTTACTTTCATACTCGCCGTGATAATCACAATACTTCTCGTGGGCATGATCGGATTCGTGGACGACCTGATAGACATCCCCCAGAAGTGGAAGGCCCTCCTCCCGCTCTTCGCCGCGATACCGCTGGTGGTCGTGAAAGCCGCCGGCAGCACCGCGATGACCATACCGATCATAGGGACCCTTAACCTGGGCCTGATATACATAATCGTGCTCATCCCTCTCGGAATCGCGGTGGCGTCCAACCTCACCAACATGCTGGCCGGATTCAACGGCATGGAGGCGGGGATGGGGGCCGTCATGTTCCTCACGCTCAGCATCCTCGCGCTACGCCTGGGGGACAACGACATGCTGATAATATCCCTGAGCATGCTCGGAGCGCTGCTCGGCTTCCTCTGGTTCAACGTGTACCCGTCCAAGGTCTTCCCCGGCGACGTCGGCAACCTCGTCATCGGCGGGGCGCTGGCCGCGGCGGTCATCATCGGGAACCTCGAGACCGCCGGGGCGATTCTGGTCGTCCCCTATGTGATAGACTTCTTCATCAAGGCGGCCAACCGCTTCCCTTCAAGCAAATGGTGGGGCGAGTACCGCGACGGGAAACTGTATCCGGTGGAAGGGAAGGTGCGCGGGTTCTGCCAGCTCGTGATGAAAGCTTTCAACGGGATCAGCGAGAAGGGGCTCGCCCTCTTCTTCGTAGGGCTGGAAGCGGTCTTCGCGATCATCGTCCTTCTCCTTTACTTCAGGTGAGGGGGCAAGAGAAGGGTTTTATTGGTTTGAAGCGCATAATGCAACATGTCGTGGCTTGGCGAGAAGCAGCAGATAATGATAGCGGGCATATTGGTGCTGCTGTACGGCGTGTCGTTCTTGCTGGTTCGCGGAGTGTACCTCGGGCCGTCCAACAGCGTGTTATGGGAAGACGCCAATCCCCTGGGTTTTTGGCTCGCGTTCGGCTTCATGATAGCCGCCGGCGTTTACATCCTCTATTGCGGCATCAGCGGCAGGAAGATATGGAATCCGCTCGGGCAGTGAGTCATTTGAGGTGCGAGAGCGACGATACGCTGAACATCTCGACGAATCGCTCGTATTCGCTCACGCGCCCGATGTCGTACCAGACGCCCTCGAACACGTAGCCGTTGATCTTCTTTCCCGAAGAGAGGAGCCGCGGGAAGACGTCTTTGGCGAAATCCTCCTTCTCCTTGATGTAGTCGAATATCTCCGGCTCGAAGATATAGATGGCAGTGTTGTAGAAGTGCTCGAGCAGGGGCTTCTCGCGGAATCCCACCACCATGCCGTCCTTCAGGTCCGCGACCCCGTACTCCAGGGACTGCTTCTTGTGGTAGAGCGCGATGGTCGCGATCGCGCCGCTCTTCTTGTGGCTCCGCAGCATGTCGGACAAGTCGAGGTCGGTGAGGTGGTCCCCCATGACCACGGCGAACGTCTCCTTCACCTTGCCCTTGTAGGCGAGTATCGAGCCTGCGGTGTTCATCTTCTCCTTCTCCACCGAGTATTCGATCCTCACGCCCAAGGCGCTCCCGTCGCCGAAATAGCCGCTCACCTGCTCGTGCTTGTAGCCGATGGCGAGGACCATGTCCTTGATCCCGGCCCTCCGCACGTTCTCGACCACGTATCGAAGTATCGGCTTGCCGCCGAGCATGAGCATGGGCTTGGGGACGTTGTATGTATAGGGCCTCAGGCGGGTCCCTTCTCCGCCGGCCAGTACGAATGCTTTCATGTAGATCTCCTCTCTTCAATCGCTTCATCTAATTAAAAGATATCCTATGGCCGCCCCGACGAGCGAGCATATGAAGTTGGTGGTCCCCTTCGTCCCGATCCCGCGCTCCTCCAGCACCCCGAACATCGTGTCGACTATCGAGCCGGCCAGCCCGGCCACCCCGCACAGGAGGGCCTGCGTCGGGGTGAACCCGAAGATGAAGATGGCTGAGAGGCCGATGGCGCATGCGCCGGCGAACGAGCCGATGGTCCCGAGCACGCTTATCCCGCCGCTGGTGCCGGGCTTGACAGGCCGGAGGCCGAAGATCGACACCGGGTCGTTAGCGTCCAGCACACCGATCTCCGAGCCGAACTTGTCGGCGGTGACGGCCGAGAGGCAGGAGACGAACGGCACCGGCCCGATGAGCGGGCTGGCCACCGCGAGCGCGGAGGGAAGCAGGCCGTTGGACAGGACGTTCTCCCAGCCGCGCTCGTGCTCGTAGAGCCCCAGCTCCCGCTTGAGCTCGTGCTCGTAGCGCGTCACAGCCATGGCGAGCACGAAGAAGACGAGCATCAGCGCGAGATAACCCACCCCGCCGTAGACGGCGAGGATCGCGCCGAAGACCAAGGCTAGGAGGACGCCTTTCTTGTCCAGGACCCCTTTCATAGGACCATTATTTCTGGATCTTGATCTCTATCGAAGAGACCTTGCTCTTCGAGCCGTCCTCGGATGTCAGCTCCTCGGTCGCGATGGCTATGTCGTCCACCTTGGCGGTCGGCATGAACCTGTGGCGGACGATCTCGACGACGTCGACGGCCCTGGAGATCAGCTTGCCCCTGGCCTTCACCGTCACCTCGCTCGCGCCGTTGTTGAACTGCGTGACCACAGCCAAAACATAGCCCATCGTCCCTTTCTTCCCGACGTAGACCGTGTTGTCGTCCCTCCTCCGCGGCTCCATGGGTTCGCTTGGCTCCATCACTTCGGTCTCTTGGTCTTCCATTTGGGTCCACCTCTATCGTTTCGGCTACAAACACCCGTTGAACCATTATAAGTTTATTGGTTTCCGGGAAGTATTTTTCATCGACGGACAGGGGGGTGTGGCCTGCTGTCAGAGGCTGGAGGAGAACCAGGCCGTCACCGCCTGGCACAGGACGCTGAGCGTGTCGCCATTCTTGAAGAGGTGGTCCGCGCCGTCGATCATCCGCAGGGTCTTGGGCTCGGACGCCCAGGCGTACATCTGGCGCGCGTGGAACGGGGGGATCGTCTCGTCGGCGCTGCCGTGGATTATCAGCAACGGGCGGCCCAGGGTCGCGATCGCATGGCCCACGTTGTATTTCTCCAGGTCGTGGAGCAGCTCGCGCCGTATCGTCAGCTTCCTCCCATAGACTTCGGCTTCGGCCGATCCTTCCCTCTCGGCCCGCTCGAGCACGTCCGTGGGGAACAGCTCCCTCACCCTGGCCGCCTGGGAGCTGCCGGCGATGAAGCCTACCGCCCGGACGCGGCTGTCCTCGCTCGCCGAAAGCGCGGCGAGCATGGCGCCCATGCTGTGGCCGGCGACCCCGATCCTCTTGATCCCTCGGGCCTCGAGGAACGACACCGCCTCGTGGACGTCGCCGATCATCTTCGTGTAGTCCGACTCCTCGATCCTGCCCTCGCTCTCGCCGTTTCCGGCGAAGTCGAAGCGCAGGACCGTGAAGCCGGCCGAGCCGAGGCTCTGGGCCAGGCTGCGGAGTATGCGGTGGTGCTTGGTGCATGTGAAGCAATGGAGGAGGACGATGCCCTTGCCGTTTTGCTGCTCCGGCGTGCCCAGCACGCCCGCGATGCGGTCTCCGGCCCGGTTCCGGAACGACACTGGCGAATCCATGAGGGATAGGTCACTGGAGGACTTTTATAGCTTTTCCCGCGGTCCTGGCGCTCATCTGCCGTTTGTATTTTTGTCTTAGTATTATCTCGATAAGCAGTTAAATTTTACATATTTTGCGCGATTATCATGTGAAATAAAACAGTAAATTCGAGAAAACATATAAATAGTTCCCAATCGATAGATATCCATCGGGAGGGGAGGGTTATGGGGGAGGAAAGATCCGTGAGATTGGTTCCCCGCGTTATTGGGGTTATGGGGGAGTTGAAAAGGGTGGATGCATGGAGGGTGGGGGAGAGGAAGGAGGACATCCCATCAACGTGGAGGTAATCTCCGTAGGCCCTCAATTCATGGAGCTAGGCTATCGGGGGCTCAGCATACTGCTGAAGGGGCCCCCGTTCCGAAGATACGCTCCGGCTCCTCCCACTCTTTTTTCTTGATTTTCTTGGGTATCATGCACCGGGCGTGCGTGCCGGCCCGGCTGGCTGCGTTCCTCCGGTATTATATGGTTGCGCGAGAATCACTAGCGGATGTACCGGATGGCTCTCGTGTGGCTGGCGCTGCTCCTCCTGGCAGGGGCCACGTTATATCATTATGAGAAGCCCCCCGATCTCCGCATCGGGACGCTCAAGACCGTCGACGCAGTGCATCCGCTGGTCGCGGCCGACGAGGGCTATTTCGCCGACGAGAACCTCACGGTCTCGGTCACCACTTTCGGGACGTCCACAGCGCTCGCGGAGGCCATGGCCTCGGGCGACCTGGACGCCGCGTACATAAGCATCGTCCCGGCCGCCGTCTGGAAGGAGCGGGGGGCGGACATCACCATCGTCGCAGGCTCGAGCAGGGGAGGGGACGTCGTGTGCACCCGGGATGGGATCGGCTCGGGCAAGATGGCGGTGTCGGGCAAGGGGACCATGACGCAGGTGGTGTATGACGGCTTCGTCAAGGAGAGCCTCAATTACACGCCGGTCTACGGCATCGAGCCCCCTGACATGCCGACCGCGCTCTTGGTGTCCAAAGACGTGGATGCGGCGCTGACGGCCGAGCCGTTCGCGAGCCTGATCCAGCGGGCAGGAGGCGCCTGCGATTTCGATGTCGGCACCGAATGGGCCAGGGAGCACGGCTCCAAGTACCAGCGGAACGTGCTGGTCGTGAGCGGCAAGGTGCTGGCCGACCCGGCGCTCCTCGCCAAGATACTGAGGGTGCACCAGAGGACGACGGATTTCCTCAACGGCCCTGACGCGCCGGCGGAGATATCGAAGGTGATGGGCCTCCAGTTCCCCCTGACGAGCGGAAGGGTCGAGTACAACTCCAGCCTGGACTGGGGCAGCATGGACAGCTTCTGGGAGACCGCGAAGGAGGAGGGATACCTTAAGAACGTTCCCCAGAGAAACGAGATAGCCTACGGTGGATGAATGGCGCTGAGCAGGTACGAGAGATACGGGATATGGCTGCTTTCCATAGCCGCGGTCCTAATCCTATGGGAGTACCTCTCCGCGAGCGGCGCGGTCAATCCGCTGGTCCTGCCCAGCCCCCTGACGATCGCCGGCACTTTCGAGCGCATGGTAGCGAACGGCGGCATGTTCGTGGACATCTGGGTGAGCACGGCGCGCATAATCGTCGGTTTCACGGTAGCTTTCCTGCTCGCCATCCCGCTCGGCCTGCTATCCGGCAGCAACCAGGTCGCCCGCAACCTGCTGCGTCCGTGGATCCAGCTGATGCAGCCGATACCGAGCGTCGCCTGGGTGCCATTCGCCTTCCTGATGTTCGGCCTGAGCAACAACGCCGCCGTGTTCGTCATAGGGATCGCATGCTTCTTCCCGATATTCATCAGCGTCGGGAACGCGGTCCAGAGGTTCGACCAGGACATGATCAATGAGGCCAAGACGCTGGGCGCCAGCGGCTTCCAGGTGTTCACGAAGGTGATCCTGCCCGGGATATTCCCGGACATCGTCACGGGCTCTCGGGTGGCCACCGGCTTCGCGTGGAGGACGGTCGTGACGGCCGAGATAATCGGGCTCCCCCAGGGGGTGGGCGCCCTGCTGATAGCGGCCAAGAACACGGCGCAGACCGACACCGTCATAGTGAGCATGATAACGCTGGGCATCCTGATGACTCTGTTCGAGAAGCTGATGTTCGACAGCCTGGAGAAGGGGATAACGAGATGGAAGGGCGGGGAGCAGGAGGCATGAGCGGATGGATGACGAGCCGATAATGAGGATAGAGGGGGCGAGCCTCGAGAGGAACCACTCGGAGAGGGTCATAGACAACATATCTTTCGACGTGAAGCGCGGCGAGGTCCTCTCCATAATCGGCTCGTCCGGGGCTGGCAAGACCACGCTCCTTCAGGCGATGGCCGGCCTCATCAGCCCAGTCTCCGGGAGCATAAAGTTCGAGGGGAAGGCGCTGGCGAAACCGACCGCCGAGATAGGCCTGATGTACCAGGGCTACGCCCTTTTCCCCTGGCGCACCGCGCTCAAGAACGTCGAGTTCGGTCCGGAGGTGAGGGGGGTGCCGCCGGCCGAGCGGACCGAGCTGGCGGAGCAGGCCCTCGATCTGCTGGGGCTCCTCGCGCACCGGGACAAATACCCCCGGGAGCTGTCGGGCGGGATGCAGCAGAGGGTCGCGCTGGCCAGGGTGCTGGTCAACAAGCCTAAGATGCTGCTCCTGGACGAGAGCTTCTCGGCGCTAGATGTCCAGACCAGGAGGAAGATAGAGGAGCAGCTGCTCGAGATACAGGGGAACCTGGGCATGACCGTGGTGCTGGTCACGCACCTCGTCGAGCAGGCCCTTGCGATTTCCGACCGTGCGATACTCCTCAGCCGCGGGACCGTGGAGAAGGTCATCGAGCTCGACGGGAAGAAGCCGAGGGACATAGACGCGCCGGGATTCAGGGAGCTGCTGAGGGAGACCGAAGGCCTCATCAGACCTGTGCCGAAGCTGGAGCTGTTCGTGAAAGACCTGAAGAAAGTGGAAAGGAAGGGGAAGAAGCCTAGGCGATGACCAGGCTCTTGATGTTGACGAACTCCCGGATGCCGTAGCGCCCCAGCTCCCGCCCTAGCCCGCTTTTCTTCACTCCGCCGAAAGGGAGGCGCGGGTCGCTCCGGACCATCCCGTTGACGACGACCATGCCCGCCTGGACCCTCCTGGCGAATGCCTCGGCGCGCACGCGGTCCTCGCACCAGACGCTCGCCCCGAGGCCGTAGCCCGAGGCGTTGGCTATCGCGAGAAGCTCCTCGTCGTCCTTCCCGGTGATTATGCTCGCGAGCGGGCCGAATGTCTCCTGCGTCATCGCGGTCCTGGAGCCCTTGCCGGCCTCGACCACCGTCGGCTCGAAGAAGTAGCCCTTGCCCGCCGGCCTCCTGCCGCCGCTGAGCACTTCCGCCTTCTCTTCCACCATCGCCTTGAGCTGAGACTCGAGCGCGTCGCGCAGGTCGGAGCGCGCGAGCGGGCCGAGCGTCGTCCTCTCGTCGAGCGGGTCCCCGAGCACCAGCTTCTCCGCCCCGGCCACGAATTCCTCCTTGAACGCCTCGGCCTCGTCCTTGTGGACGATGAAGCGCTTGGCGGCTATGCAGCTCTGCCCCGCGTTCTGGAACCGCGCTGTGAGGGCGGTCTGCGCGCTCCGCACGGCGTCTGCGCCCTTGAGGACTATGAACGGATCGTTGCCGCCGAGCTCAAGGACCGCCTTCTTTATGTTCCTGCCGGCGAGCTCCCCCACCCTGGCGCCCGCCTCGGTGCTTCCGGTCAGCGAGAGGCCATCCACCAGATCGGCTTCCACCAGCGCCTTCACCGCGACGCTGTCGATCAGCAGGTTGCGGTAGGCATGGTCCGGGAAGCCGGCCTCCCTGAAGACCTCCTCTATCGCAATCCCGCACTGGGGGACGTTGCTCGAATGCTTCACGACGACCGTGTTGCCCGCGGCGAGCGTGCCCGCAGCGAAGCGGAAAACCTGCCAGAACGGGAAGTTCCACGGCATTATGCCCAGGATGGTTCCGAGGGGCTGGAACGACACGTAGCTTCTCCTCTCGTCCGTCTTCACCTGCTCGTCGGAGAGGAACGCCGGCGCGTTCTCGGCATAATAATCGCACGCCCAGGCGCATTTCTCGACCTCGGCCACGGCCTGACCGGCGGGCTTGCCCATCTCCTTCGATATGAGCTCGCCGTACCTTTTCGAGCCGGCCTTCAGCACGGACGAGGCCTTGCGAAGGAGGGCGCAGCGCTCGCCGATGTCCATGCCGGCCCATGAGGCCGCGGCGGAGCGGGATCCCCTCACCTCGTCGAAAGCCTTCTTCTGCGGAAGATAATCGAATTCCGCCATGACCTCCTCGGTAGCCGGGTTTATCGACAGCATCTTCGGCAACGCATCACCGCGGCTCAAATCCCAGTCAGGTATTTTAAAGTCCTATCAGAAAGCGCCTCATGGCCTCTTACGGGATGTTCATAGGCGGGCGGTGGGTCCAGGCCGGGGAGACGTACGACGTGATAAATCCGGCGGACTCCTCGGTGATAGCGAGCGCGGCCAGGGGCACGGCCGACGACGCGGAAGCGGCCATCGACGCCGCGAGGGATTCGTTCGACAAAGGCGCGTGGTCCTCGAAATCCCCCGGCGAGCGCGGCAAGGCCCTCTGGAAGCTGGCCGAGCTGTTCGAGCGGAAGATGGGGTATTTCGCGAAGCTCGAGAGCATGAACACGGGCAAGACCATAAAATACGCGCGCGACTCAGACATGCCGTTCGTGGCGGACAACCTCCGGTTCTTCGCAGGCATGGCGCGGACGATGGAAGGCAAGGCGATGGAGGATTACTCGGGCGGCATGGGCTTCAGCTTCACCAGGAGGGAGCCGGTCGGCGTGGTCGGCGGGATCGTCCCCTGGAACTACCCGCTTTACATCGGGATGTGGAAGATCGCCCCCGCGCTCGCCGCGGGCAATTCGCTGATAATCAAGCCCGCGTCCCTAACGCCGCTCACGATGCTCGAGTTCTCGCGGCTCGTAGAGGAGGCGGGCATCCCGAAAGGGGTCTTCAACGTAGTGACCGGCCCGGGCGCCGAGGTCGGGGCGGCCATAGCCCAGAGCCCGAAGGTGGACATGATAAGCCTCACCGGCGACACCGGCACGGGCAAGAAGATAATGCAGATGGCCTCGTCCAACCTGAAGAAGGTCCATCTGGAGCTCGGCGGGAAGGCGCCGCTCGTGATACTCGATGATGCGGACCTCGACGCGGCGGCCGAGGGCGCCGTGGTGGGCGCGTACTGGAACTGCGGCCAGGACTGCACGGCCGTCACGAGGGTCTACGTCCCGCAGGTCCAGCACGAGCGGTTCCTGCGGCTTGTGCTATCCAAGGTGAAGAGGTTCAGGATTGGCGACCCGTCGCTGGAGTCGACCGACATGGGGCCGATGGTGTCGGCTTCGCAGCGCGAGCGCGTCGAGATGTACATACGCTCGGGCGAGGAGGAGGGCGCGAAGCTCGTCTACGGAGGGAGGAGGCCGAGGGGCAGGGGGCTCGAGCGGGGATTCTTCATCACGCCCGCGGTCTTCACCGGCCTCGAGAGCGGCATGAGGATATGCCAGGAGGAGATATTCGGCCCTGTCCTTGCGATCGCCGCCTACCGGACCCTCGACGAGGCGGTCGATCTGGCCAACGGGGTCCGGTACGGCCTCGCCTCATCGGTGTGGGGCAAGGACGTCCGCAGGTGCCTGGAGACCGCTTCGAGGCTGAGGTCCGGCACCGTCTGGATAAACGAGCACGGCATCCTGGTCTCGGAGATGCCGCACGGGGGCTACAAGCAGAGCGGGTTCGGCAAGGACCTCTCGGCGTATTCGTTCGAGGAGTACACGCAGGTCAAGCACGTTTATGTCGACCGCACCGGCCTCGCCAGGAAACCATGGCACTACGTGGTCTACGGGAAGAAGTGAGCGCATGAAGCTGCTCGGAATGGATGCGATGACGCTGGCCGGGATCCTGCTCACCCTCATCACCGTGGCGGGGATCGGCTA